>JAOUOD010000013.1 GCA_029880545.1 Gammaproteobacteria bacterium
GATCATTACAACCATGTCAGGCCGCACAGTTCACTGGATTATATGACACCGGTTGCCTATGCAAATAATGCAGCTTAAGATGAATATTCTCTACTTGGTCGTGGTACTAAGCCGGGGGAAAGGTCACGAATGCGCCTAACGTTTTAATAACGTGACACCGTGAGCGGAGGCCTGCTTTTTAGGCCGTAGCTCATGGTGGTCACGGTTGATTTGCTGGTTAGGCATTTTGTTTGATTGCCTGTGCTAGTTTGTAGATGCCCAATGCTATGAGCACAAAACCCACGCCTTTAATATGAGGTGTTATTGAATTACACAGCGTGGAATGTTCAGACAAGCCTATGTTTAATGCAACTAACCCAACACAATAATTAATTGAAAATTGAGTAATGGTAACGAGGATAAAACCCACCAACATTAGAATAATGCCAATATTTTTATTTTGTTTTAATAGAATGACACATGCACCAATGCATATTGCTAGTGCTGGCATGACAAGTGGTGAACTATAAAATCCAATTTCCATTTGTTTTTCTCTTTTGTTGCCTAACGTTTGCATGTAGGGCCGTTCACTGCGCAGCGAAGCGGAGCAGTGAAACGGTCCCACCACGATGCAGTTGTTATGTTGATGTCGTTTAGTTCCATTTTATAGCTATTCCAGAACAAGTTTTTGGCGCCCAACAATCATTGATTAATGGAGAAGTGCCGCAGCTCATATTAATAATCGCATCTGCACCCAAATAAACAGCTTTCTTTTTTAGGTTGAATAAAGCAACTGTTTCTTCACCAGTATATCCACTGACAGATGAGCAATCAGCAGAGGATAGTTCTTGAATTTTTTGATATGGGCGTTGCACTTTTTTACCTTTTTCAAATACAGTTATTTTTTCGGCCCGTGCTAATTGTTCAGAATTTAAATGTGGTGGTCCTGAGATGCAACTAGCAAGAACAAGCACTAACAAAATTAACAATAATTTTTTCACAATTTTCCCCTTTGTAAACATAACGTTCAAACTCAGCCGCGCCGATTTTTGGCGTCGGCTGGAGTGTCTTGTTATCTGCTAGCAGCCTCGTTTATATTTAATATCTAATAATAGATGGCCGTTATTAATAAGATCGCTGATGTTTATAGATTTAACTTCACCAGCTGGCACCTTGGGTGGGGTGCCTACGTCACACCACATATCCGACTTATTTTCTATTATATATTTAATAGAATCATTGTCTATTTTTACTATAACTATGCTTTTCGAGTTGAATGTATAAACTTGACCTATCTCAATAGTTTTTACGTCGATATATTGGATATCGGATTTTGGGTTGATCCAGGCGAAGCTGTTAATTCCAGGTATTGCTACTTCGAACCATTCTTGCTTCTGATTGAGTATTGTTTGATGAAAATATGGCCCATAACCCCAATCTTGATCATATAAGTCAGGTGTAAATTCTATAACTTTGTTATTTATAGATTTAAATGATGCTTGGAATGAACTACCAGGTGTTACTTTTATCTGTAATTCACCTAATTTCGGCGAATTTTTGCTCGGTTCAGAATGGACGTTTATTGACCATATTTTACTAGAAAGATGTTTCTCTTTGCATTGTTCCAATTGTACTGGAGATGATTTGTCTTTCTCACACAGTCGATAGATTTGATTTTCGTTTTCAACCCACTCGATCATTTCCTCATTCCATAGACCAACCCAGCCGATATCTGAAACTTCTGCCTTAGTAGCAAATGTAATTGTTGGAAGCGAGTGTAGCAGTATCCCTAAGGTTATTATTTTTAAAAATTTCATACGAGTCCTTTTGAGCAGATAACGTCCGCAATGAGCGGCACATTGTAGCGTTGCTCGTTTTGTGCTATTAAAGCACAAAACGAGCAACGCGGAAATGTGCCCGGCTCGATTGCGCTTGTTAGAAGACAATTTCATAAGGAATACATCCACCTGGTCGGTCATGAGCAAGACCTGACTGTTTAAAACCTAATGCCTCATAGAAGTTAGCAGCCACCACTGATGAGTTTAAAAGTAACTTGCCCTTTGGGCTCCTCTCACTACAAACTGCAATTGCTTCAGCTAATAGTGACTTACCGATACCCTGTTGTTGAAAAGCTGGTAAGACAAATAAATGAGATAGGTTCCAGAACTCCTTGACAATAATAAAGCCAACTATACTTTTGTTAACTAGAAACTTAGAGCTGTATCCATTTAAACCAGAAGAAAACCACTTTTGTAACGATACATTTATATCGTCTATTAAGAAAATCGCTTCTTCTTCCGTTGTCGCGACAGAACAACGAATAGTTTCCTTAACGATTAACTTCAATTTCTCACTGTCAGTTTCTTCTATGATGTTGTTCATGCCTGTCTTCTAACGTTCGGGTAAGTGGCGCGCGCCTTTTGCGCGTCCAAGCGAAGCGAACTTTACCTGCTTGTTAGTTGCTTTTATACTAGCTTTGAAGACCCAGTCCATCCATCACTCCGTAACCCGTGCTGTTGTTCAATAGGTATACCATCACATAGTGCATCTTTGATAGCAACTGCTGCCTCATAAGCCTTATTGGCATTATTGGGTGATATTTGTTTTTCAAGTTTTGATTTTGGGGCTTCATCTCTTAAGTCGTCATATTCATCTCTGCTCCAGATTTCATTTTGTTCTATGAACTCTGGTTTTGCATGAGCTATTTTATTTCTGAATCTTATTAGCCAAACTGCGCGTGACCATGGCTCTTTTGTGAAATCAGCATCTATGTTTAATTGTGAACAAATAATACGTAATTTTGCTATTGGTGTAGAGCTTTCAAAATCACTCCAGTTTTCTATAAAACGCTCACCGAATGCGTTGCAAAGTGCTTCGAGAGCTAATGCGCAGAATGTAATAGTTATCAACTCGCTATAAAACCAACCTGGTTTTTTCTCGTTTGCGTCTTCTAAAGACATCCGCGCTGCTCCAAGCAACATATGGTGTGCCGAGAAGCTTCTTTCTCTAGTTACATTTAATTGCGGATTATCTGTCATTTTTTTGCAACTAACGTTTGAGGGCACTGGCGCCCAGAAAAGCGGAAGCGAAGCGACGCTTTTGGGCGTCCATGTGGCCCGACATGTTAGCCATTGTTCGCTTTAAATTCATCAAATATCCTTCTCAATTCGGAGAAAGGCTTTAAACCTTCCTCCTTTGGATTACTAGGTAATTTCTGGTGATCTATATAGCGAATCCCAGTGACAACGTCATATTCCCCCAATGCCATATCAAGTAGTATGTATGCACCAGATATAAAGGCATTTCGTTCTTCATCAGTATAGTTTGGATGGTAAATAATTAGGTCAAAATTTCCGTCCTCTACGCGCGTATATATCCATATTTCACTTGGTACAAATTCCTTACCCGCATAATTCAGATTAAATTGTGCGTAATCATTCATGCGTGGCCTGAACGCAACAATATCCCATTTCTCTAGTTTGGGAGCAGCAACTGCTAGTGCCTCAACAGAAGGAAATAATTCTTTTATTCCATCGGCACTAATAATAAATTCACGTTTCCCACTTTTTTCAGTTGATACCTCGAATGTAATACCTTCTTTATACTTTGCAAGTTGCTCGGTAATTTCGTCTAGAATTGGTTCTCTATTTTTCTCAAATTGAGAAATTTTCGTTTGATTCTTTTGGAACCATTTCCAAAAGATTTGTTCTTTAGTTTCTTTCGCAAAAAGCCCCATAGGTATCAACACCAATATCAAAGTTGTAACGAATCTTTTCATTTATATGGCTAACGTTAAAGTTAAACCGACCGATGGAGCGGGGCCAGTTTTGTGCGAATTTGCACAAAACTGGTGCCGCGGAATTGGGTCGGTTTGAACGGCTTGTTATGTTCTTCTACTTTCAACCTCATTTGCGCACCTCACAGTAGCGCATACTTGAAACATGCCCATGCGCTTCGATTTGCGAATTTTCAACCATTAAGCGAAGCCTTTGAGCATAAAACAAATCTGGAATGCCTTTAGTTCGATTTGGAAGTTCTGTCATTGTAAGACCGACAACCATCGCCATTTTTCTCCAATTGGCATTTACATTGTTTAATAAAGCTTTATCGATCTCGGATATATCTTCCTGTGAAAGGTGACTGATAAGACTATTTTCTTCGTCAGTTAATTCTCTATCAGGAACTGGCTCTTCATAGTCCATTGAATCTACCTTTATTGAACATAACGCCTAGCCCAGGGGCGCTGAGCGCGCAGCAGCGAAGTGTCCAAAAGGAGCGCAGCGACTGCTCTGGGGCGACTTGTTATGAGTGCTACTTGCAATCACTCGGAATTTCTCTCGCTAGCTTCTTAATTTCACTAATATGTATCGTTCCGTCGTATTTGGCTTCAAACCCATCCGACTCCTCGTAGTGATAATGGCCTCGAAATTCCATATATATTCCTTGATAAGGTTTAGAAGTGTTCTTGTCATAGAATTTCTTAAGCTCTGCATTGATTGATCCCCAACCATGACTAGCCCAATATATTTTCGGGTCCCCACATGGTTTTATTGAATCAACACCTTCACCCCATGAGTATACTCCTCGAAACGTCTCATCATGAGCGAAGGAGGCTGAGACACAGAAGAAAAATATTGCAAATGACTTAAATCCGAATTTCATTGTGTTAACTCATAACGTGCCAGCTAAACCGACCGCTGGAGCGGTGCGTGTTTTGTGCGATTATGCACAAAACATGTGCCGCGGAAGTGGGTCGGTTTGAGCGTGTTGTTATGTTCTTCTGCTGTTGATTTCATGTGCGCACCTCACAGTGGCGCATACTAGAAAGGTTCCCGTTTGCTTCGATTTGTCCATTTTCAACCATTAAGCGAAGCCTTTGTGCATAAAATAGATCTGGAATGCCTTTGATACGATTTGGAAGCTCCGTCATTGTAAGCCCTACAACCATAGCCATTTTTCTCCAACGGGAATTTACATTGTTTAACAAAGCTGCATCGATCTCGGATATCTCTTCCTGAGAAAGATGATTGATAAGACTATTTTCTTCATCAGTTAATTCTCTATCTGGAGTTGGTTCTTCATCTTCCATTGATATCACCTTTATTGAACATAACGACAAGCTAAGCGGCCGCCGCAGTTTGGCGGTCCGATTTTGAGCGCCTTGTTAGATGTTTTTGTGATGATGTCATTTAGTTTCTTTCTTTAATGAATGCAAAATTTTACCAAAACCTATCTCAACGCATTCATTTCCTTCTTTCTCTTTACATAAGATTTCATACAAATTCAAATTATTATCCATAGATTTAAAGCCAAGCCATTTAGAGTAATTAGCTGGTGAAATTTTAGTATCAGGACGTTCACGTCCTAAAATTATCATATCTATGTCTAGTCCAACGTCATAATAATCTAGCTGAACATCGTAGTACTTAAAGTCTTCCAATCCTGTAACGTTCCCTCCACTGTCGAACTTTACGACTTGATTGGTCGTTGTCAAATAATCACCTTTCAAAAGGATACTGCCAACGATGCACGCACCATCGCTATTTACATTTTGGCACGAATCTATCTTAATAAACGATTCGCCATCTATTTCTATGCTATTGTCAGACAGCTTATTAATTTTTAAGGAATCATAAGATGTTTTAACGCCTTCATGGAATTGATAAATCATAATTACAGACTTGCTTGATTCCTTTGGAATAACGATAAATTTGCTGCCGCGTTGTGCTTTTTTAGGCGATTTTGTTTCTTTCAATTTTTCATGGTAATTCTTACTGATCCATGTGCCGGCATAGGAAGTCTTCTCGCTGGCTTCACATATTCCAACGGTAATTAGTAAAAAAATAATTATAAATTTATGCATATTCATCTAACGTTTTATTAACAGGCATACCGCAGTGGTGTGTATTTTGTGCGATTTTGCACAAAATGCGCGCCGCGGAGGTATGTCCTTGTTGAATTTCTTGTTATGTCTTCCTTCTAAACTTAGACAATATAAGTTTGTATATATTTGCTTCCCAGGTAACTATACTTTTGTATGCATTTGTTTTACTAAACAGTATTGCTGCTACTATTAGCAAGCCAGTATAAATTGGCAGAATTAGTACATATGCCTTTTTATCAATCCCTCTATCTATAAGCCAATAGACAGTAAAAATAATATAATAGGTAACAGAGAAAGCGTCACTAAAACCCATTTTGATATTTCTAAAACGGATTGACTGAAAAACATAACCAACTGTAAACCATCCTGAAAAAACGAATGCAATAGAAACAATACTCCATATCGCTCTTTTCATTCCTTCATCATATATCTGATACAAAAACAAACCCAATAATAATGAGTAGGTAATTGCATTTCCTGTGTCACCAAAGTGCTCTTTAGCTGATTGTTTTATAGACATAACAGTATGTTATACAGAGTCTGTATATCACCCGAAATCCCGATGTTATGCAGACTCTGTATAGTTCAATATACGATGCCGCTGTATAGTATTTCATATTATTTGTAGTCTTATATGAAGCATATACTCCAATACCAGGCTGAAGTCTGCCTGGCGGTAAATAACAAACACAGCCATTTCCGCTATATCCAGTTAGATTTTGTCTATATTGCAGCAATTCCGGTGCATGAATCAACAATGAATTCGGGTAATTCCGGCATTTACCGGCCACACCCGGCCCGGGCGATGATGGAGAAGTGGCTGGTTTCGCGGCGCTGCGGGATAAATCTGATTAGAACTGTTCCAACAGTTGCGGGAGCTGGGTGATGTGGCTGATTTCCCGCGTGACCAGGGCCCGCTGGCTGTCGACGTTGACGGCGCTGTGCAAGTACTGGGTGATGAGGATGGAGTGCAGGCCGACTTCGCCGGCGCCGATGTGTTCGTCGCTGCCGCCATCACCGACAAACACGCATTCGCCGGCGCTGAGGCCAATGCCGTTGAGCGCGGCGTGATAGATGTCCGGCTCCGGTTTGCGGCTGCCGACATCACAGCTGAAGATGGCGCTGTGGAACAACTCGGCCATGGGTGAACGCGGCCAGGCTTCGACTTCGCCTGACGAGGCGTTGGACACCAGCGCCAGTTTCAGTCCTTGTTCGCGCAGGGATGACAATACGGTGAGCACGTCGTCCGGCACGTTGACCAGCGCGTAGTCAAAACGCGCCTGGCGTTCATCGGATGCATTCTGGATCAGTTCATCGGGTATGGAAGGATCGATGCCGTGAGCCATTTTCTTGAGGCTGTCGAAATGGCTGGTGGGCCGGGTGATCTCGTGATCAAAACTGAAGCAGGCCTGGTTCCAGCGGGCGGCATCGACGCCGAGCACGTCGGCTGTATATCGACCGACGTGATCCGGCACCGAGCCTACGTCCACCAGGGTATGAAATAAATCGAAACAGACGCCTTTGATCATAATAATTTATTTGTCCGCAATCTGGATTCCTGCTTTCGCAGGAATGACGAGGCTGTGGGTCAGCAAATTCCAATACCGGATTCCTTTCCCACAGAACCCTTTCAAGGGTCATCGCGGGTACTCTGGCTCCGGGTGTTAGCGGTTGAAGCAGGTTCTGTCAGCAGCAGCACGACTTCTTCACCGGCTTGACCGCTTCGATATGGGCGGAGACGACATAGTCCTCGATGCCGCGACCCGGTGCCCAGTCCTTGATGAATTCCTTTGATTCATCCTTGGGCGTGATCGATACGGCGTCGAAGCCGGCGTCCTTCATGTATTGCTCCAGCACTTCGATTCGTGATGCGCCGGCCATGCAGCCTGCATACAGGAGCTGGTCGTTTTTCCATTCATCAGGCATGTCGATGGTGGCGACGATATCGGAGATGGCCAGGCGACCGCCGGGCTTGAGCACGCGGTAGGCATCGCGGAACACCTGTGCCTTGTCCGGCGACAGGTTGATGACACAGTTGGAAATGATGACGTCGACGCTGTTGTCGGCCACCGGCAGGTGTTCGATTTCACCGAGGCGGAACTCGACATTGGCGAACTTGCCCTTTTCGGCATTGCCACGAGCCTTGCTGACCATGTCCGGTGTCATGTCGACGCCGATGACGCGGCCACTGGCACCGACTTCGCCGGCAGCGAGGAAGGCATCAAAGCCGCCGCCGGAACCGAGATCCACCACCACTTCGCCCTGTTGCAGGCTGGCGATGGCACGCGGGTTGCCGCAACCGAGGCCCATGTCCGCGCCCTTGGGCACGGCGGCCAGGTCGGCCTCGGAATAACCCAGGCGCGTGGATACCAGGGTATTGATGGCGTCGTCATCAGAGACGCCACAGCAACTGCTCTCCGGCCCGCAGCAACTGCTGGCAGCACCGGCATTATTGGCTTCCGCCACCTTGGCGTAACTCTCCCGCACCTTCTGGCGGACTTCATCGGCTAGTTTTTCGCTCATGGGAACCTCGTGAAATACCTTGTTGGCCAATTATGGGGCCATTTACCGGTAACGCAACCCGGATCGCGGCGATCGGATCGGGATACATTCAATTCGCAAGTCTTGCTCACCCGGCCCGACGGCAGCCGTGGCGGTTATTGCGCCAGCAGTGCCAGGTAGCTGACCACCATGTAGCGCAGCAGCTTGCCGATGCTGACCAGCAGCACGAACCAGCCCAGCGGGATGCGCATGACGCCGGCAATGACGGTGAGCGGATCGCCGATCACCGGCACCCAGGCGAAACACAGCGATACCAGGCCGTACTTGCGGTAACGCTGCTCGGCCTGGACGAATTCTTCCTCGGACAGGCGCAACCATTTTTTCACCAGGCTGAGGCTGGCCCAGTAACCGAGCGCATAGTTGGTGAGCGAGCCCAGCACGTTACCGGCCGTGGCCACGGTGACGAGCGTTACCGGCGACAGGCCGGTTAACAGCAGCGCGGTGAGCACCATTTCCGAGCTTAGCGGCAAAATCGTCGCCGCCAGAAACGCGGCAATAAACAGGCCGGTATGGCCGAACTCGGCAAGGTATTCCATGGATTGTCAGTGAGTCAGTGTTCCCGGTCGGAGCTGGTTCAGGATATGGAGATCATAGTGACTTTGCGTCACCGGGGAAACCGGGGCTTGATGCGGTATGAAAATCGGTGCCGGCTTACAGTTACCGCAAATACGTCGGGCAACTGCGAACCGGCTCCGGCATGATTGTTACTTGTTCAACATCTGCACAATCTTGTCAGCGTGATTCTCGATCAGGCCCTTGGCCGTACCGTTCGCTGTAGGGTTCTTGGACTGGACAGTAAATTGCCCGGCAACGGCGTCAGTTTTGACATCCTTGATGGTGACCTTGCTCAGGATGTGATCAGAACCTGCCATCGCACCGAAAAGTACGCGATTGGCGCCATGCCTCATGCGGTATTTCTCAACAACTATCTCGATACGCTTGGCGGCCTTGTCTTTTTCCACCATGTTGAAACCGGCGCTTTTCAGGTTGGCTTCGAGGCGGGGAGCCAGGATGACCATGGCTTTTTCCGGCACTTCCGCGGTATTGATAATCTCGTATGCAACCGCTTCGTCCTTGCTGAGAGAAACCGGTGCCTCGACCTTGGAAGACGTTCCCGCGCATGACACTGTCAGAAACGCGGCTGCCAATATTCCTATCATCCTCATTTTCATACTGATACTCCTCTAGTAGTGTTATCACATTAGCCGGAACACGGCACAGCGCTTCCGCGAAACGGAAAAACCGTTACCTGGTCCCGGTGTTTTTGATTGCGTTACTGTTAATATTTTTACTTCTTATTTCTTACGTCTTAATTTTTATCAGTGTGTGGTGGACAGCTTTGGCGGGGTGATACCGCGTCTACTCAAGACAGCAAACTTTTTATTAAGACAATCGTCTCTGCATTTCCTGGTCAGTATAGCAGACGGCAGTATGGCTCACCAAACCATGCAGCCTGGTCCGCGTTACGTTATTGTCAGAACGATGTGATTGAAATGGCAAGACTTGGCATCACCGAATGCGGCTATCGTGAACACCAGTAATTCAGAAGCAGCTTGAGCTGGAGCAGACAGCCAACAGCAAGCCATGACACGCGCATTGCAAATACCGATATCACGACTGAAACCTTATAACGCGACGTCCGGATATTGACTGTCGCGATGAACCAGCGTGTTATTTTTCACCGGTACCAATATATGCACGGGCTGTCAGTATCACCGGGAGATCGGTCATTTGCGCGCGCAGGTAGTCCAGCATGATGGTGCGCTTCTCCTGCCACGCGGCTTCATCAAACCGGCTCTTCAACATGACGATAGGCGCGCTGCCTCGGATCATGGAGTCGAGAAATTCTTCCGCATCCGTTACCTGCCACTTACCATCGAATGACGTCACGTGCACATTGCTGAATCCTGCTTGCTGCATTTCATTTTTGAAATTATCGGGATCTTCAAGGTTCAGAATCTTTTCCGGCATGGATTCAGTCTTGGCCGGAAACGCAGTGCCTATGGCGGAGAACATCAGCTGCATTAACGGTGACTCCGACACCGGCGCCCAACTGGTCACGGCGGCCCTGCCGCCCGGCTTCAGGGTGCGATGCAGCTCACGGAATCCCTGGATGCGATCCGGAAAGAACATGAGACCAAAAATGGAAAACGCCCAGTCAAAACGGTTATCGTCAAACTCCAGGTTCTGGCCATCCATAAGCGTGGTGGTAATGTTGTTTGCCTGCTGCTGCTCAATGAGCTTGTTGAAGCAATCGAGCATACCCTGGGAGAAATCGATAGCCTGAATGTTGACCTTGTCATTGCGTAACAGCAAGGACAGCGTGCCGGGACCACAGGCGACATCCAGCACCTCACCCTTGCCGTCATAACCAAGCAGTTTCATGGCCTGGTGACAATACTGTTCAAACAACGGCTTGGTATCGGTCACGTAGCCACTGGAAACCAGTGACCACGGGTCCGGGAGAGACATGGGATTGCTTGCTGTCATTGCGCGTCCTTTCTGCTGTGCTTGTTTTCGACATAGGCGGCCAGACTATCCAGCAGATGCGGCCACATTGATTCCATACGCTGCGCCTGCTCCCCTGACTTGATATTGGACTGCTCCAGTGTCAATTTTGTTCCATGCTGTTCCGGGGCCAGGCGATAATCAATAACCAGGCAGTTCTCCGGGAGCTGTTCGGTACCGTGGTTATCGCTCCAGTATCGGTATTTAAACTGAGCAGGTCGCGACAGGATTTCGATTACACCATGATCACGAAACGCCCTGCCATCAACTTCACCATCGAGCAGAATCTCACCGCCTTCGTGCCATGATGACGTGACTTGCTTCAGCGGAAAATACCGGACGATGTGTTCCGAGGATGTCAGCACATCAAACACCGCTTCCGGCGAAGCGTTGATATGACGTGTTTTGTGAATACTGAAACTGTTCATTCAGGATACGTCTTCTTGATCACTCGCTTCCGTAGCTTCCATTAAACCGGCTCCAGCCTTTGATGCGGCGCATCGGGATAGATCACTGCAATACTGTCTCCGCCCTGCACCCGGCCACCGGTTTTGACAATGGCCATGACACCGGCCTTGCGGATCAGGTTACCGTCGTCATCACGATCCAGCACCGCGGCGGTCAGCCCTTTCTGATAATCATCCAGTTGATGGCAGGGAGTGCGCAGCCCGGTGATAACAAGCTCGGCACCACCGGGAAATCGCAAGACTGTATCCCGGGGCAAGGCCAACAAGTCCAGACCAATGGTCGTGATGTTTTCACCAAGCGTTGCCGGTTCGACGTTAAAGCCCTTGTCTTTCAGCTCCTGTATCAATTCAACATGAATCAGGTGCACCTGGCGCAAGTTGGGCTGGGCCGCATCTTTCTTCACCCGGGAACGATGCTTGACCGACTCGCCACGATGCGCGTCACCAACCACGCCTTCATCGGCGACCAGTTCTATGAAATCAACAGCAATCTTGGAAAAGCCGTGTTTTTCATTTCTGCTGACAGATACTACGGATGCCATAAATATCGTCCCTGTTGTAGTTATGAGTGTGATCTTTGGTGCATTCAGGCGTGCTGGCTAACAAGCCTTGAATATCAATTCTCATTATATTCATTGTTCACATACACAACCTTTTTTCCAGCGAAACTTTCATACAATTTCGTATGGGCGCTATATGAAAATACGTCATCCCGGTCGTGATATTGCTCTATCCACTTCACCAGCATTTCCAGGTTGTTGTCCTGATCCTCCTTTCTGGCATACTTGTGCGGCTCCCATGGCCGGTTTCGCGCATTGCTCACACATTGGGATATCGGGAGATTCAGAAATATAATCTCGTTGGCAAACGGTACAGCGACTTCCAATAAATCTGCATAGCACCCTTCAATGACAAACCCTTTGTTCGTGTTGATGAATTGCATGATGTGACCGGCTGATTGTTCCAGGGGCATTCTGCGTGGCGGACTTTCCGGGAGCCAGGCCAGGCTGTCCAGGTCAAGATGCGCCAGGCCGCCCCCCGTTGCCAGCTTCCTTGCCAGGGTTGATTTGCCTGAGCCCGAGTTTCCGAATATCAGAACTTTACGCATGCTTTTCACCCGTACGAGTCAGAACAACCACCAGGCGAGCACCACCCCGCCTACCACCGCATCAAATACTGCGCACAGTGGCGGGAACCAGCGAACAATGGGTGTCTCCACCTTGTTGACATGATGGAGCACATCCCAGCCGCCATGCAGAAAATAGCCAACAGCGATCCATACCGGCGAGAATACCAGGCCGAGTATGGCGCTGATGAACACGGTAATCACAAACGGTAGTTCAATTCGAACGAATCGTGCCCCGGCCGGCGTTAACGCCGCACCACCGTAGACACAGGATGTCAGCGCCAGGAACAGGGCAAATACTTCAAGCTCATGCCCGGTCAATGCAAAATGAGTTCCGGCAATAAAAGTCGCCGCCAATGCTGCGCCGGTGATCATCATGGTTGTTGTCATAGCAGTTCCCTCTATATGCGGTAGTGCGCTGTTTGGGTAAGGCCGCATCCCATGATCAGCGCCTACCAAATATGCGTACAGTATTTCCGTGTCACCAATTCCCGGTCATCCATTGGTTGCCAATGTCGACTCTCTAGTGAATCCGGTTTCCTAACAAACATTTAATGGAATCATGCCATTTTGTCTCGCTCCTGTCTCAGGCTGGCCTGAGACGAGAAAACGATACAACATCGGCTAATACCGGGCATCCGCTGGCGTCGCTATCCGGTCAGGACCAACCCGCTCCCCGCATTCGCCACTTACCTCCATCCCTGCGCCACTGCTACACTCCGCCCCCATGTTGCAACTGGACAATCTCACTCTGCGGGTCGGCGGTCGCGTGCTGCTGGCGGACCTGGACCTGGCGATCCAGCCGGGTACCCGGCTGGGCATCGTTGGCGCCAACGGTACCGGTAAATCCAGCCTGGTTCGGCTGATTACCGGCGAACTGTCTGCCGACAAGGGCGAGCTGCGCCTGCCGTCCAGCTGGCGCCTGTCCTACATGGCCCAGCACACGCCGACAGGATCGCAGTCGGCCCACGATTTTGTGCTCGATGGTCATGCACCCTTCCGCCAGGCCGAGGCCGAGTTACAGGCCGCCGAGGCCAGTGGCGACGGTCATCGCATTGCCGAGGCCCATGCCCACTATGATGCCATTGACGGTTACCGGCTGCCGGCGCTGGCCAGTGAACTGTTGCACGGTCTTGGCTTCGGTGCCGAGGACCAGGGTAAAGCCGTTGAATCATTTTCCGGTGGCTGGCGCATGCGCCTTAACCTGGGCCGGGCGTTGATGACACCCTCGGACCTGATGCTGCTGGACGAGCCCACCAATCACCTGGACCTGGACACACTGCTGTGGCTGCAGGACTGGCTGCAACGTTACGATGGCACGTTGATCCTGATTTCGCATGATCGCGAATTTCTTGATGCAGTGTGCAACCACATTGTGCACATTGAGCATCAACAGGCGCGACTTTACCGCGGTAACTACAGCAGCTTTGAAACCCAGCGCGCCGAAGTGCTGGCCCAGCAACAGGCGGCATTCAGAAAGCAACAGCGTGAACGTGCGCACCTGCAACAGTTTGTTGATCGGTTCCGCGCCAAGGCAACCAAGGCCAAACAGGCGCAAAGCCGTATCAAGGCACTGGAGCGCATGGCGCTGATCACACCGGCGCACGTGGATTCACCGTTCAGCTTTCACTTTCGTGCATCGAAACAACTGCCCAACCCGTTGTTGCAGTTACATCATTGCGACGCCGCCTACGGTGACAAGACCATACTCGAGGATGTCAGTATCGACTTTGCCCCGGGTGATCGCATTGGCCTGCTCGGCGCCAACGGTGCCGGCAAGAGTACCCTGATCAAGCTGATGGATGGCCAGCTTGCGCCACGCAGCGGCGAACGCAAGGCCGCCAAGGACCTGGCCATTGGCTATTTTGCCCAGCACCAGGTTGAACAGCTGGATGACAACGCGTCACCGTTGCTGCACCTGCAACGCATCGATGGCCGCGCCGATGATCAGAGCCTGCGCAGCTTTGTTGGCGGTTTTGGTTTTCATGGTGACCGGGCACTCGACCCTGTTGCACCGTTTTCCGGAGGTGAAAAGGCGCGGCTGGCGCTGGCACTGATTATCTACCAGCGGCCCAACCTGTTGCTGCTGGACGAACCGACCAACCATCTTGACCTGGACATGCGCCACAGCCTGACGCTGGCGTTGCAGGAATTTGAAGGCGCCATTGTCGTGGTATCCCATGACCGTGCGCTGCTCGACAGCGTCTGCGACCGGTTTTACCTGGTGCAGGATTCCCGTGTCAGCGAATACGAGGATGACCTCGACAGCTACCGGCGGTTGCTGCAAAAACGCTTCAAGGCCGAGAATGCCAACAGCCGCCCGGCGACGTCGGAACATGACGATACCAGTGCCACCACGCGCAAGGATCGAAGGCGGGAGCAGGCGCAACGGCGCGAACAATTGCGACCGCTTTTGAACCAGCAAAAGAAGCTGGAACAGGAAATGGCGCGCCTGGAACAGGAAAAAGCCAAACTGGAACGAGCGCTGGCGGACTCAACACTCTATAATAATGAAGCCCGCAAGGCCGAGCTGCAGGAACTGCTGAAACAGCAGGGGCTGAACCGGCAGAAACTGGAAGACGCCGAGACGCAATGGCTGGACGTAAGCAGCCAACTGGACGAAGGTTAAACACCGATGAATGATATTGCTGACCGCCTGGTGGATCTGGAGATCCGGCTTACCGAACAGGAAGCCGCCATTGAGGCGTTGACCAAAAACAGCCTGGCCCATGACCGTGACATTGACGCCGTGCTGGAACAACTCAGGGAAGTGAAACAGGCCTTGCAGCAAATGACGCCGCCGGCTGCCGGCAGTGCTGCCGACGAACCGCCACCGCCGCATTATTGATTACTATAAAGTTTGATCACAGCCCGCTTCAGGGCATGCAACACTTCTTGTATTTGTTACCACTGCCGCAAGGGCAAGGATCATTGCGGCCGGTCTTGTCGACCTGGGCCGGGCTGATGTCGCTCTTCGGCGTTTCACCATCCAGGTAAAACCAGGTGCCGTTTTCCTTGGAGAACTCGCTGCGCTCATGCAGCACCCCGGGTTTACCGCTCACGCTGAAATGGGCCTTGAACTCCACTACACCGGTATCGTCACTGCGTTGACCGGCTTCGGTGTTAATGACTTCAAGCCGCTGCCATTGCATGCTGCCATCATCATTGAGATTGATTGACTTGGGCTGGGTGCGACTGTGCCAGGTCTTGTACAGGTAGGCTGAATCACCACGGGCATAGGCCGTGTAACGGGAGCGCATCAACGCTTCGGCCGTGTTCGCGTATTTCGACCCGGTATGGTATGGCTCACAACAGGCCGAATAACTGTCGCCACTTCCACACGGGCACTGCTGTTCGTTCATCGTGTTTACTCCGCCGCCTTGCAGTCCAATTATTTTATAGTAATAGTTATAACAGCGCTCGCAGCGCCTGTTCCTCTACGGGAAACTCCAGCGGCAGTATATCAGGAAATACTGCCTGCAAACGTGCCAGTTGATGTTTTTGCTCCTTGTCGTACAGGGCAATCAGACGAGTGTCAGGATACTTCTGCACGGTGGCAAGTATTGATTCGAGGCTGCTGGTGCGATCACGAAAGTCCGACTGAAAGTTGAACTCGGCAACAATGACATCGACGCGGTTCTTCTTCAGCCAGCTGATGGCCTTGCGTGCAGTGGTAACGGTCTGCACGCGGTAACCGGCCTGCTCATATAATGATGTGAAATTGGGATAACCGCCCAGCTCTACAATGCTGAGCAGGGATTTTGTTGCTGACATAGGCCACCCGGTTCAGACAGTCGGTGGCATTGTGCCAGATCATGAATGACAAAACAGCTTCTATTCGGGTCGTCGCGGGCGCTGCCCCGGAAACACAGTCTTGTCTGTCGGTTCATGACCAAAGAACCCGCGCAGGCCCAGCCTGTGCAACTGGTAGTACAGAAAACAGCCGATACACCAGCCCAGGTACGACACCAGGGTCAAGCCAAACAATACCAGTACCAGCGCCCATGCCACCTGGCCATAACCCAGATAATACACCCCCAGAATAATGGCCGCGGTCAATGCGCCGATTAACTGGCCAAAGCTGTGCGGCTGGATATTGTCGATGCGGTAATCGGACTTCATCAATCCCAGGGGTTGCACCAGCCAGCGATACGCCCAGACAAACGGGCTCATTGGACGGTACAAACCTGTCACCAGGAAGATTGCTCCCAGAACGACAAGCCAGCGCATATCCTGTTGCAGACCGGCAACGAGACACATGAACATGGTGATTAATTGGCCGGTCTTGATTTCAGCGTGATCCAGCGGCTTTGCCATAACATAACTCCGGATTGTGTTGGTATGACGAAATTCTAGTTATACAATTTTTATACAGGAATACTAATTTTTGCATAGTTGTTATATATTTCTGTATATGCCGAACTGGGACGATTTTCGCTACTTTCTTGCTGCTGCACAAAGCGGCAGCTTGTCTGCAGCTGCAGAGTTGCTGGACTCGAACCAGCCGACAGTAGGTCGTCATATCGAAGCACTGGAACAGGAACTGGGTATTCGCCTGTTTCGGCGACACCATCGTGGCATCGACCTGACCGAAGAAGGCGCGGAAGTATTGAAACAGGCCCAGCTCATGGAATCGGGCGTGATCAATATTCAGCGAATGCTGTCTGAACACAGCGGTCAGTATCGCGGTACGGTCAGACTGTCAGTGCCCGAGGGTGTGTGCAACGAACTGATCCTGCCGGCACTACCCGGGTTCCGCAAAAGCCAGCCCGGCATCCAGATCATCCTGTCGCCATCGGCACGGTTGAGCAACCTGGTACTTGGCGAAGCGGATATTGCACTGCGCCTGAAACGCCCCGCCGAATCCGACCTGGTGACCAGGCATTTGCTCACCATGAATATGGGCCTGTTTGCGAGCAAGTCCTATCTCAAGAATCACAAGGCCATACGAAAACAGGATTGCCTGAAAAATCATCACTTCATTGTCTATGGTGAAGCATTGTCTCACCTGGACGAAAACCGCTGGCTCACTGATGTCATTAAAGACAGCAACATTGCACTTTACAGCGACAGCACCAGCGCCCGGCTCCGGGCTACCGAAGAAGGCATTGGCATTTCCATACAGCCACTGATTATTGCGGCACCAAACCCGAAGCTGGTACAGCTTCTGCCGCGCCTGACGTTGCCGTCACACGAGTTATGGATCGCCTACCACAAGGACCTGCGTCACTTTCCGCGCATTCGTTGCGTTGTGGATTTTCTGACCGGCCTGTTTTCCGGCTGAATTTCCCAATACACTTTATATATCATGCCGCATGGATATTCCCGACATCTGTACGGGAATTAGTACTGATTGTGGCAGCAGCGAATTTGCCGTCTATACTGGAAAGTCGTAAGCAAAATATTACTTTCGTCCATATACATTATATAAGCCGGGAACCAGTCAATGGACACACATAAACGCCTGCTGGTCAAACAATCCGTGGATGATATGCGTGAGCAAATGGACGCATTATCACAACTGTTCTTTCGTGAGCTGTTTCACCTGGATATCAGTCTCAAGCATGTTTTCGCGGGCAACGTGGTTTTTCTCAACCGCAAGTTCGCCAACATGATGAACACGCTGGCCAGCCTCAAGTACCTCGAAAAAATCAAGCCATCGCTGATCAAAATGGCGGAACGTCACCTGCTGGCCTACGGCGCCCAGGCAGAACACCTGGAGCTTGCCAAGCATGCGTTAATGCTGGCGTTGCGCTCACGGCTGGAAGACAAATTTACCGAAGAACTCGAAGCAGCCTGGAACGGTGTACTCACGGAAGTGACAGGCATCATGACCGATGCCATGGAGCGCGTTGATCGCCGGGAAGCCAAGCGTGATCGCCAGGATGATGATGCCTATGATCCTGACTTGCTCAACAAGATTGGTGGCGCCGACACCGTAATGAAAGTGCATGAACGCTTTTATGATGTCATGTTTGATCACCCCTGGCTGGGACGTTTTTTCGGCGGCAAAAACAAGCCGACCCTGATTCGCAAGCAGACCGAGTTCATGGTGGCCGCCTTTGGTGGTCCCAACAACTACAAGGGTGATACGCCGGCGTTTGTGCACATGCACATGTTTATTACCGAGGAACAGGCTGACTTGCGCGAATCCATATTGCGACAGGCGATTCTTGACCAGGGACTGTCGACTGATATCGCCGACAGCTGGATGAAAATGGATCAGTCGTTTCGCCGCAGTATCGTCAAGCAGTCGGTGGATGAATGCATCATGAAGTGCAAGGGACAGGCGCCACTGGTGGCGCCAAAACCCAAGGATTATGACCAGTCGGCTGCCTGAGGCGATCGGGCAGCAGCAGTCTTAAAGCATTTCGACAAAATCTTCCAGCGCTGTCCGGGTATGGCTGTCAAGATCGGCAAACCTTATCGCCGTACCCTCGTTGGATACCCGGGCAACCTCGGCCTGTAACTGGTAGGAATCAATCTTCGTACCGTCGGTATTGAGATTCATGGTCAGAACGACCGGTGTTTTCTTGCCAAGCCCGAACCAGGCCACGCTCAACAGCGCCCCGGTTTCGCTGATATCATGCACCCTGCAGAGCCTGAACGTTGAATCCGTACTCAACATCACTTCCTGGTCCAGCGGATGCCGGGCCGTGGTGCGGTGTTCACTGTCTTCAGCCATGATCCACCTCAATATTTTGTATTTACCCTCAATGCAATTATGACCTAAATAGATACAAACCTACAAGCCTCTGGGCAGTTATTCTGACAAACAGCACTCCGACAGCCGCGCCCTGAGTTCGTCCAGGGTATTGCATTGCCGAAGAGCTGTCGCCGGCAGGCAAATGGACAGGCTTCCATCAGACCATTTTAAAACCGCGGGAAGTTCAGCGGAAATAGCATACTTCTCTTTGGCCTCGTCACGATGCAAAAATTCACAATCTGCGGGCAACCATTCGACAAATTCCCGCCACTGCGGTCGCTCACTGAAATATCCATGACTAAGCCGGCACAATTGGCAGGAATAGGTGTTCGGAGACAGCATTTTATGCGCGGTATCAATAGCGGCATTAAACAGCCCGCTATCGGCATTGTAAACAAAAACCAGTCTCGTTCTCATGTCATGGCCAAACCCGCGACAGGGTTCTGTTTTGTATCAGGCTTTGGCAAAACCTGTGTTGCCAATGGCAGGAATAATGTCATTGACAGTGTCGTTTACCACGTAACAATCGCGACCCTTGTTTTTGGCAACATACAGAGCGTCGTCCGCGCGCTTAACCAGGAGATCAAAATCCGCTTCCCCGGCAAAACTGGCGACACCGGCGCTGATCGTCATGTCGGTTGACTTGCGGACAAGATCACAGACGCGGTGAGCCACCTCTTCCAGCTCCGCGTCATTGGTGTTCGGCAACACTATCAGGAATTCCTCGCCACCGTAACGTACGACCATGTCGCCGTGCCGTGTTTCGTTACGAATACATTCTGCCACACCGATCAGGGCTTCATCGCCACGGGCATGGCCGTGAGTGTCGTTATAGGCCTTGAAGTGATCGATATCGATAATAATGACGCCAAACGGCTCTTCGTAACGAATCGCATGTGGCAACATTTTTTCGACAAACATGTACAGACCACGACGGTTGTGCAGGCCAGTTAACATGTCAATCAATGACAAATTGTCGCTTTCAATCTTGAGCTGGATATTTTCGATAAGCGTACGATTAAGTGACAACGCGTAGTTGCCAAATACCACGATACATGCAAGGAACATGTAACCCAGCAGGTTGAAATAGGATTCGCCGATCATGAACATGCGCGAGGCCAGCGGGATCATGATCATGCCGCCGGTAACAGCCACCGACTTCATCGAAACACTGGACGTGACCAGGTTGCCTGCGCCCAGTATGCAAAGAAACAATGCAACAATCAGGAGATGTTCATTTTCGAGCGGCAGGAACAGTGCAGCGACGACGCTGCCAACGGTCGGTATAACCGAATAAATCCAGCGCCGCTCCCAGATGCCGATATTGTCCGGGGTCACCTTGCCGGTCTGAAGGCCGCGCTTGAGCTTTTTGGCAACTACCATACGCGGCAACAGCGCGCCCAGGGAGGCGCAAACCCATATCACTACATAGGAAAGGGGGATATGTTCTTTCAGAAAGAATCCGAGGAACAGGATCAACAAGGCCATGCCGACGACGACACGAGGCGCGCTGTTGTACAGAATCTGAATACGCTCAAATTCTACTTGCTTGTCGCTGATTATCATTATTGTTTCCTTTTGGCGCACGATTACAGCGGTCGTGCCAACAGGCGCGGATGATAGCTCATACACCCTGTTTTCACAAAATACGGGACGGAAGGCGACTGCATAATAACCGCTATTCGACATACAAATGCGGCACATTCACCTTCCTGGCTAATGGCTCACTGCCTGCATTACCCCATGGCCCCCGGGGCCGTTTTCGCCCGGCACTGCCCGGTCGCCGCCCGCCCGGGCGCAAAAAACCGAATTTTACTCGCCGGTTGTTCCCGATATACTCGCGTGCTTTCCAGATCGCATTCGGGACAAGAGGCACACATGGCAGAGATCCAGAAATTTGGCCAAATCGGCACCCCATTATCGACATCCGCTACCCGGGTCATGTTGCTCGGCGCCGGCGAACTGGGCAAAGAGGTCATCATCGCCCTGCAGCGGCTGGGCGTCGAAGTCGTGGCCGTAGACCGGTATGCCAACGCCCCGGGGCACCAGGTGGCACACCGGTTTCATGCCATCAACATGGCCGACCCAAAGGCTCTGCGCCATCTGGTGGAGCAGGAAAAACCCCATTTGATAGTTCCGGAAATTGAGGCCATTGCCACCGATGAACTGGCACGGATTGAGGCTGACGGCCTGGCCGAAGTCATTCCGACTGCTCGCGCCACCCAACTCACCATGAACCGGGAAGGCATCCGTCGTCTCGCCGCCGAAGAACTGGGTCTGCCGACGTCACGCTATGCCTTTGCCGAATCACTGGATGAACTGCAGCAGGCTATCGACAGCGGTATCGGTTACCCGTGCATCGTCAAACCGGTCATGTCCTCCTCCGGCAAGGGGCAGTCCACCATAAATGGTCCTGACGATGTACAGGTCGCATGGGATTACGCCAAATCCGGCGGGCGCATTGATCGCGGCCGGGTGATTGTTGAAGAAATGATCGATTTTGACTACGAGATCACGCTGTTAACCGTTCGCGCACGTAACACTGCCGGTGACGTCGAAACCAGCTTCTGCGCGCCAATCGGTCATCGCCAGGAAAAAGGTGACTACGTGGAATCCTGGCAGCCTCAAGCCATGAGCCAGGCAGCGCTGGACAAGTCTCGGGATATCGCCCGGGCCGTGACCGGCAACCTCGGTGGTCGCGGCCTGTTTGGCGTTGAGTTGTTTATCAAGGGTGACGACGTCTGGTTCAGCGAAGTGAGCCCACGGCCACACGATACCGGCATGGTCACCATGACCAGCCAGTGGCAAAACGAGTTTGAATTGCATGCCCGCGCCATTCTTGGTCTGCCGGTTTCGACCGAACTGCGCAATGCCGGCGCCAGCGCGGTCATCTACGGGCAGCTGGACAGCCAGGGCATTGCCTTCAGTCATGTCGACGAGGCCATGCAGGTGGAGAACACCGACCTGCGCCTGTTCGGCAAACCCGAATCTTTCACCAGGCGACGCATGGGCGTGGCACTCGCCCATGGGGGCGACGTCGATGATTGCCGCGTTCGCGCCAAATCTTCCGCTTCCCGGGTAATCCCGGTCAAAGCCTGATCCGATTCACACCTTGTAAACCTGGAGCTGTACTAATGAAATCACCCCTGGCCTGGCTGGCCCTGTCAGCCATCTTGTTGACCGGTTGCGACAAGCCCCCCTATACCAATCTCGATAATGACGAACTGGCGACGCTGCTCAAGCAAGGTACGCCTGTTATTGATATTCGCCGTCCGGACGAATGGCGGCAAACAGGCATAATTTCCGGCAGCCAGCGCATTACATTTGTAGATGGCAACGGCCGATTGCAGCCGGACTTTTTCAACCGCTTCACCGCCGCTGCCGGCAAGGATGAACCGGTTATCCTGATTTGCCGCACCGGCAACCGCACCAATGTGCTGGCACGCATGCTGGCGGAAAAGCTCGGATACACAAAAATCTACAACGTAAAAAACGGAATCAGTCACTGGATTCGCGAAGGCCGCCCGGTTTCAAAAGCCGACTGACGAGCCCGTCGTCAAAGCATATCGGGGGGTCTCCCCCGATACTTGCCCTCTTCCCGGACACGATACCGCCCCTGGTATCAGCACAATGTCGCCTGGAGCGTCTCAGCCTGATCCGGATACCCTTCCGCCTTTTCCCCATGAAATCTATTTATGGCATTTATTTTTCATGTTATGGAAAACCGTACTAATTGATATTAATACCTATTTATTCACAACACATTTACAATTTTTTATCATTACGATCCCGTATCATCTCGAAATTATGATACAGTTGATATCAATTGATATTCAGCGGGGGCAGTCATGGCAATATTATCCGAATCTCTCATAAGACTTGTAAAAAACTATTGCGGCGAACGCCGTTTGTATTCACGGGAAAATGTACACAGCAAGGGTCGCATGACTGTTGCCAATGACACGTTTCCCGTCACCTTGATCGACCTTAGCCAGGACGGAGCCCGGCTCAATATTGATGACTCAACTTCTCGACACCTGGAAAAAGGTGAAAAAGCCAACCTTGTGCTCACTTCCATGGACAAGAAGTATGGCGACATACTGGACCTCCAGGTAAGCCTGGCGTATATCGGCGACAATGAAGTTGGCGTACATATTGACTCAGTCAATCACTACAACGACCTGACAGACGTCGCCTGATTTTCTGGGAACGCTGACCTGCATCAACGCATGGTCAGCATATTCATGCTCTGCTTTACGGTTGCCGAAAACCGCTTCAACACGGCCCTGTCATTGTAACCAGGAACCGGCGTCACATGTTTCCATGCAACTACTTCCTCTTGCAGGAGGTGCAGCATGAATACCCGTAACATTTTCAAACTTTTCTCCGGTATCTTGCTCGGGCCCAGCCTGTTCGTCGACACAGCATCGGCCAGTCGTCGTGAAAATACGAAACCAGCGGTAATTTCACTGCTGTCCTGGAAAACCTGAAATCTGGACTGGAAGCCGTCCAGCTCATGATTACTGATGCAGAAAACCTGCCCCGGGGGACTGGAGAACAACAAGCACCTGCTCGGCGACGAGGGAAAAGGAATACCGTTGGCTTCGAACAGGTCACGCCTCTCAACTTCTGCTCCTTCGCGCTCTATCACGAGGCCTTCAATACGGGTATGAACCTTTCGAACCTGCGTCCGTTCAGGCTCGTAATCTACGGCATGGGAAAGAATCCTGAAAAAATCACCATTATCACGGTACGCGCGCCCGTTCTGATGAAGCGGGACAAGGCGAAAAATCAGCGCGTCGCCAGGCAGGCTAAGGAGCGAATTATCAAGGCCATCACGGACGGCGTGGAGTTGAAGTTATAGCTGATAGCGGTGACCCGGTGATTGTCACAGCAAGCGCTGACAAACTGCGTCCAGGTAACGGGCCTTCCAAAACATTCGGGCGTCAGTCCGGTTGCGGGTCCGTGCCCGACCATGGCAACAACACGTCTACCTGCGTACCCCTTCCCCGGGCACTCCGGATTTCAAGGCGACCGTCATGCGCCTCGGCAATCATGCGACACAGGTACAGGCCCAGGCCATAACCGCCGGTTTCACGTTGGCGCGCGGAATCAACACGGTAAAACGGTTCTGTAAGCCGGGGGATGTGCTCGGGCGCAATGCCTTCACCATGATCCTTTACCCGGAACCGTAACATCCTGTCATTGCCCGTGATGATTAATTCCGGACGGGTTTGCGACTCCGGCGTATACCGAATGGCGTTGCTGACAAGATTACTGAGCAACAACCTTATCCTGACAGGATCAATCGCAACATGGATATCCGCTTCGGGCATGGTCACGGATACCTGTCCACCGGGATAGGCTGTTTCAATAAAGGCCGAAACCAGGCCCCTGACGGAAACGTGCTCGATGTTTAACGCGTTGTGGTTCTGGCTCAGGCGCTCTGTTTCAAGCAACTCCTCTACAAGCTTGCTCATTTCATTCAGGTCATGCTGAATCTTCCGGCTCAACTCCGGATCTGTAATCATCTCCGCGCACACCCGGGACCGGGTCAAGGGTGACCGTAGCTCATGACTGATTGCCAGCAACAGTTGTCGTTTTGACTCCAGCATAAGCTGTACCTTGTCGGCCATGGCGTTAAAGCTGTCAGCCAGGTCGCCAAGCTCATCGGTGCGATGCACATGAATCCGGTGATTCATGTCGCCACGACCAAAAAACTCAAGGCCCTTTCGAATTTTCTGAACCGGCGCAATCAGGTGTCGCGTCAACAGGTACAAAGCCAGCAATACAAGCAACAGCGCGGCCGTGGGCAACAGGCCATGCGGACCTAATGGATGGGAAACATTGGCGAGCGAAAACAACTGCACCGCTCCGCCGGATCGAATACTGAATACCGTCAAGTGGTGATTTTCCACCATGCCATACTCAACACCATCCTTGACATGACTGTATTCCGGCCGGAAATCACGCAGCTCACCACCGGGAAATGGTTGCCCTGTGGACGACCATTGTCCAACCGAATCGGATACATAGATATGCAGTCCAAGGTCGGTGGCCAGCCTCGTGGCACGATCGCGATTCGCCGGCATGCCTATATCGCTGTGAATATAGTCGAGATACTTCACCAGGTTGGGCTGCACCTGGTCACGGAAATGTTGGCGGACCGCGTAACTGACTCCTGCACCAACCAGCGAGACAAAAACCACAGCCGCGACAACAAACATGAAAATCAGTTTACCGCTGAGCGTATGCCGGAAACGGCGCAGATGCTTACAAAACTTCTTCATTGAGGGCGTCCGGTAAATACGTATCCGCTGCCACGAACTGTTTTGATTAACAACGGGTCCGGCATCTTCTTTCTAAGTCGACTTACCAGGATATCCACGGAACGACTGAACAACTCGGTATCAACACCACGCAGACGATTGAGAATTTCGTCGCGGCTGAATGTCTTGCCTGCGGAACAGGCAAGCAATTCCAGCAATCCGAATTCCGCTGAACTCAACTGCAATGCGGCATCATCGACAAAAGCATCGCGCCTGTCCCGATCAACAACGAGAACGCCAAAGCTGAGCCGGTTGTGCTCCTGACCCGTCTTGCGCCGTTTCAGTATTGTCTGGATTCTCGCGACCAGTTCACGCGGCTCAAAAGGCTTGGGCAGGTAGTCATCAGCGCCCAGTTCCAGTCCGACAATACGATCTGCCACCTCTCCCCGTGCTGTCAGCATGATAATAGGTATGTCGCTGTGACGACGGATTTCACGACAGGTATCAAAACCATCCATTTCCGGAAGCATTACATCAAGTATTACCAGGTCATACCGGTTTGCTGATACCAGTTCCAGGCCCTTGCCGGGACGATTGGCACCGCTGAGCCGGAAATCGAAGCGCTGGAAATATTCGGCCAGCACTTCCGCCAGGCGCTCATCGTCATCGATAATCAGAATCTCGGTCATACACCCTGATCTTCCGGCTTCGTCACCAAATATTTTCCATTTGTGTTCGCGTGACCGACAAACTGCTGATCCCCGCTAACCATGTTTACGGTCATTCCTTGTCCGGCTTATTATAGTCACAATCACTGCACCACCCAACGCCTGTTCGACGACATGCCAGGCTGTATTGCGCACAACATAGGCAATGGAATCGCCATGCGCGCCGGCCATGGCCAGGCCGTGCGGCAATACCCACAAGATTCCGACCAGCGCACCAAACCAGAGCCCGCCGGCAAGACCGTCGACAGATGATAACTGTCCATACAGGTATACCATCATTCCGGACAACACCAGGTAGGCGACAAGCAACAACCCGATTCCATCATGGGATGCATGCCGATCCGCATACAGGCCAGGCATGATCAGGTTATGCCACAGACCGGCAATTACCCACATGGACAAACCTGACACGACTGTTGCCAGAAAATATCTTCCCGCGGTCACCTTAACACCCTCCCCGGTACCCGGGTGTCACTGTCAAGAATACTTGCTGGTGCCCAGCCCAGTAATGCGTGAATTCCGCCGTTCACTGACAGGTATTGACCAAGACTCTGTCGTTGTGCCGAATCCAGGCTGGAGTACAGCGCCAAAAACAATTGTACAAGCTCCGGAACAAAATCGGCCAACAGGCATGACGGGTACAGCAACGGGTTGGACAGCGATTCCTTGTCAGGCTCATTCTGTTGCAGCTTGCGCATAAACAGTTCATGTGAATGCCTGAAGGTTTCATTCATCTCGACAGTGAATGCCGCGCTGCTGCCACGCAGTTCCAGCAACAGCCGGTTCTGTTTCTCGCCCGGTCCCAGCAAGTCATTGAGACCGACGAACAACGCGCTGCCACCCTGAATCGCCGGGCACGGTCGGACAGTAGTTTCTGTAATCATGCTTTCCCCTTTTCTGGTTGTCCCGGCTACCCGGGCACCTGGATGGCACTGGCCAGACGCCCGGGTCACGGCTGAAGTCTGCCTTGTTAGTGCAGAAAATGATGGTGTTTGTCAGTGGCGCAGGATTTCAACGTGTCGCGCTGTTCCGGACTCAGGGCATCATAAAAATCCGCGAATGCATTAATCACGGCCGGTCCCCGGCTCTGGAAGGTTCGCAGGTGCCGGTCGAACAGCTCCTGCCCCTGCTGACGGTCAAAACCGGATTGCTTCAACAGGCTGTTGACCAGCTCGGAGTGTGAAGCCGCTTGGCCACTTTCGCGGTGTGTCTCGAGTATTTGTGTTTCAACAACGGTGAGGTAGTACTTCTGGCTTTGTGTCAGCTCCAGCTTGTCAGCCAGCTTTTCGGCGACCCGGGCCACGTGTTCCTCGGGAGTCATGTTGTAATGACTGTACGCAATGACACTGGTGGCCATGGCTGCCGTGACAACGATACCTGCCAGGATGGTTTTTGCTTTCATGTCACATCTCCTTGTACTGGGTTGGTACGAGGATAATGCCCGCAGCAGACCTGCTGATCCTTTCAGGCAGGTAACGGTTTGTAACAAAATGTTTCAGTGGCGGGACGACGGCATGAACAACAGGACGCGCCACCCGACCTAACCCCTATTCAGGTGTTTCTCCCACTTGCCAATGAATTCCAGGAACAGTTTCCGGCTATAACTGTCACCCGATTCCAGTTCACCGGTATTCTTGGCAGCCAGCACCTCCCCCGTAGCGGACAACACCCAGAATCCTGGAACACCCGGCAATTGTGGCAACTGTGAAAAGAACTGCTGGTTGGGATTCTTCGGGCCAATATAGATTTTGCTGATAACAAACACTTCCTTGAGCCGGGCCATTAACGCCGCATCCTTTTTCAGGTAGTCGCTCAGTATGTGGCACCATTTGCACCAGTCACCCCCTGAAATCACCAGCACCAGTTTCTTTTCATCCTGGGCCTGCCTGGTGGCGAGATTGAGCTGCTGGAATGGATCGGCCTTGTGGTCGTAACCGATATCACCGGCCTGCGCCAGCTGGAACACTGAAGCCGCCAACGCTACGAGTACAAATTTCTTCATGATTCATCTCGCTTCCCGGAAAACCGGGTTCACACCGCTAGCGGTGACTTCGAAGCACGGAACGATAGATGCTGTTGAATTCTTCTGTATAACGCGGATCACACAACAGTTTTTCACCGTCATCCATCTGCACGCTACGGAACGGTACACGCCCCTTGTGCAATCTGGACTTGAGCGCCTGCTGACGCCGCGCTTCCTGGAAACTGCCCCCGCAATCTGAATAATACCTGGCCATGATTTCGTCAACCACCTGCATCACGCGCTGATGTTCCCCGTCTGCATAGGTGATGGTCCAGTTATCTACTTTGCCATACTGAACGCCGGCAGCGTCCAGTTGCCTGATAAAATCACTGTAGGGGTGAGAATCATAAAACTGGTACGAGCGTTTTTCCTGCTTGTTACAGGCCTGCAATCCGCCAAGCATGAACAGCAATGCTATTGCGATTGTAACCAATCGACCAGGATATGCCGAACCACGAATACCGGTAACGTTGAAATAACGCATGATGTTTTCCTGTTACGACGCCTATTGCCCGTCGCCCATCATACCCGAACCGTGCCGGAATACCTCGCAAGAAAGTTCTCCAGCCCGTTATCCCGGAACCACTCCGGGTCCCAGTGTTTACGGGTCAACCTGTGCATGGCGGACAACCTGATTACGTAGGTCTCGACACGGATTTGGGTTCCGTGCCCGGTTGTTACCCACATCGGGCGCCGGCGATATTCATCGCCCTCGAATTGGTCCAGCTTGCGGACGTCGGCAACAGTGACGCCCATTCGAACCAGGCCCTGCACCCTGCCGGATGGCGACCGCACCAAGCCCGGGTAGGTTTCTGCCTTTACCCGGTAACGGGCATAGCCCTCCAGGGTGGCATATTGCGTCCTGTATTGCCTGGACGCGATCGCGGCCCAGACTTCATCAAATATCAGCGAGCCGTAAACAAAAATATTTTTCACAAGGCCATGTCTCTATTTTTTCATAAGGTTCGCGAGAACAGTGATAACGAGGCTGACAACAAGCATGGATACAATCGGGAAACGGATTTTTGCTTTCTCCGTATCAATACGTATATCACCGGGTAACCGGCCAAACCAGTCAAGCAACCACGGCGCATATCGCAACACCAGGCCGACAGCAATCAGGATGGTTCCTGTAAAGATCAGCCAGCGCGCCATGACGCCAGGTAATAGAGAACAAAAACCACCATGGCTGCGATTACCGTCATGAATACAATTGGCAGCATCGGTGATTGGGCCAGCATTTCCCCGGATTCGCTGTCCTGCTGTGAGTCTTCATCCGGGGCGGTCGCGAGATCCGGCTCAGTCACCAGGTTTTTATCGTATTCCGCCAGCAGCCGGATCGCTTTCGCGACATCGGCATTGTCTACGTGAATCGAAGCAAAATCAGTCGCCATGATTTCGCCCACCCCGCCTTGAAGATAGTGTCCGCCTACATAGGCGGTTATGCCGCCGGCCTCAAGCATGCCCCGGATAATGTGTGCTTCAGCGATATCACCAGAGCGATAGATTATCGGCATTAAACAATCTCCGGCCCGTCCAGGCCCCGGTAACAGTATCACAGTCCAGATGGCGACGGACATAAGCAATCCGGCGCCCTGCACTGATTCTGGCGCCATCCCGAGAAAAATTCAGGGTTTGATTCCAGTCAACATTTTTGCCCGGCTTCGGTATTAGGATAGTTTGTGCGCCAAACCTATAATGAAAGCTGTGAACCATGGAACTTACCTATTCTGAAAAAGAACATGCCCGACATAACGCGTTCCAGAGCATCTGGAACAATGAAATCAACAATGTTTTCGCCGACGTCGCCAGCTACTATGACCGTATTAACTGGTTTGCCAGCCTGGGCATGCTGGACAACTGGCGACAGCGATTCCTCTCAACCGTCAAGACCCGCCCCGGGGCCCGTGTGCTCGATGTTTGTGCCGGTACCAATGTCATTGGTATCGACCTGCTGAAACAGGAGCCTAGTCTCAGGGTACACGCCATAGACCGAAGTGCGGATATGCAACGGGTCGGCCGTGAGCGGGCCAGGAAGCTGGGCTTCGAAATTGACAGTACGATCAGCGATGTCCACAAACTGCCATTCCCGGATAATCACTTTGATATTGTCACCCTGCAGTACGCGTCACGCCACCTGCGTATTATGGATGTGTTCTCGGAAATCAATCGCGTGCTCAAGCCGGGCGGCCATTTTTATCACTGCGACATGCTGCGACCATCAAACAGGATTGTCGAACATGGCTACTACCTGTACCTGCGCGCCTGCCTGGCGCTTCTGTCCTGGGCATTCCGTAGCGGCAGTGCGGCCGTGAAATGCCAGCGGTATTTTATTGATGCCATCCGCATGTTTTATTCCACCGAGGAGTTATCGGCCATGCTCAAGGAGCTGGGCTACAGCAACGTTGTAGGCAGATCGGTCATGGGTGGAGCAGTGGCATTTCACCAGGCGTGCAAACCGTAACAACTACGGCCAACGCGACAACTGGCGACCCACAACAAGCCGCATATCAGGCGCGATCAACCGGAGATTGATCGCGCTTTCCTCATGGGGTGCTACTGATCCTGTCCCGGTCCCGGGGATGCCGACAGAAAAAGCGAAAAAATCGCCGCCATCATTGCCGGCATATGCTCATCCCGAATCATATGGCCAGCACCGTCAAGCCACAGCGTTTGCACACTATTGATCCGGGCAGCGTATTTTCGCGCGTGATCAATGGTCACGGACGGATCAGCAGTACCGTGAACGACCAGCACCGGGCACTGAATCCTGCCCAACTCATCCAGGCGGGAGCCTGACACCTCCATCGCCCGAAAATGCTGCGGCATTACCCCGGGATTGAACCCTTTGCGATGACGCATTTCGTACAGCACCAGGTCAGCAATGGATTGCACCACGTCGTTATCAAGGCCCTCCGGCATCATGAAGCCTATAAACCCCGACATCATCCTGATCATGTCCGCCTCGGAGCCTGTGAGGCCATACTTGAGAACCAGGCGAACTGATTCGAGCGCGATTTGCTGTTGTTGATCAGCAAACTCAGGATCAAACATATGGGCGGAAGTAGACATGGATACCAGCGACAAGACCCGGTCCGGGTGACTGATTGCCAGGCGCTGACCAATCATCCCGCCCATGGATACGCCAATCACATGAGCTTTCCGGGCAGCTGCCGCGTCAAGCACGGCCAATGCATCACCCGTCATGTCTTCGAGAGAATACGGCGCGTCCGCCTGCCATTGTTCCATCCAGTCGGACAGGCCAATGCCGCGATGATCATAACGAATAACCCGGTAACCCTGCGCCGTCAGCGTGTCAATCAGCTCCAGGGGCCAGAACATGCTGCTGACGCCGGCACCCATTACCAGCAGTACATCAGCCTGCGGCGCCGTTGCAGGTAACACCGTTTCATACCAGATAGTGATATCACCATTTCGTGCGTAACCGGACCGGCCCTTTGCCAGGTTAGGCGGACCTTTTACAATGGACCTGGAAATAATCTCATCCGCCCCGTCCGGCAACTGCGGACCGCCGCTCAGGAATACGGCGAGAACGATTACCAGTACCGCTATTACACCGGACAACACCAGCAAAATCTTTTTCAGCATCTCGGCTTCCCTGGATTCATTAACACAATCTTTTCGTTCCGATCCTCAGCGATGTGTACCGGAAGAATCAATCCCGAAAATATCGTAAGGCGCTTGACCGTAATACTCTTTCAGCATCGGCGCTGCCAGGATAATCAGCACAATGAAACCGGCAACCACTGCCAGCTGACTCCCGGTAATGCGCTGTATGTCATGCCGTTCACCGGCAACGCACACCTCTCCAGGACAGTACCGGGCCTTTTCCCTGTATACCATCGAGTACATTTTGCAGCCCAGGCAAATCCCAAACGCCGCCTCGAAAAACAGGAAAATAAGACACACAAAACATACGATGCCGGTAATCGGGCTGTACGCGTTCAGCAGAATCAGGTGCACAAAAAATACCGAGGCCAGCACTACACCAATAATCCAGGCAAACTTTTTCTGTTGCGCACCCACGTATTCCGGCACCTGGTTACGCACAACCCAGCGACCAACTACCAGGAACGGCGCATAGCGGGGATTGATAAACACACGAATGACAATATCAACCAGGAAGATTGATACCGCGTACTTGAGCAGAAAGAAATCCTGCTTCAGGATCACCACCATTACCGAGATAAACAGCATCAGGAACAACATCCCGGCTGCTGCCCGGATTTCCCGTTCGTTCAATACCGGGATGGCATATCCTTCAACATGTTCACCAAACCCGCTTATTCCATTACCCGTGTTGTTATTCATTGGGCTCTCCTTGTTCGCGACGATGTGACTGCCGCGTTGTAAAAGCGCCCCTCGCCTGACTGATTATTATAATGCTTGATTCTGCCGTCCCGGCAACGCGAGGAACCTTCTGTCAGCAGTTCCGGCTGCGGTGGATTATACGGGTTTTCGTTCAACAATAAATATAACCGGTTTTCACCGTATCGCCTGCGGTGTCAGGCTTTCATTGCGATCGGCCGACACCTGGTTGCCGAGCGCGCTGACCAATAGCGCCGGAGAAAGCATGTACTGGATGCATTTGGCGCCACGGGGCTATCGGTTCACGAATGCATTACCCGGGACGGGTAGCCATTACCGGGTAAAACGGAAACACCGAAAATGACCTGCCCTCGTCCCTTCTCCTGTCAAGATCTGCCAGCAACTCCGCGGCTTCTGCCTCGGTAAAACTGCCCTTGCTGACAAAACTCGATAGCGCCGGGTACAGCATCCATTCGCGCATGTTGTCATCATCTACCAGGCTGACCATGGGCATGGGGCTAACCTGAACATCAACCATGCCCTCTGCTTTCAGCCAACCCGGCGTTTCCCTGACTACGCGGCCATTACGAATACCGTCGGCGAAAAGTTGTGAGAACCGTCGACCAAGAGCATGGTTATCACAGGCAATGACCATAGACTCCCAGTCGACATCCTGGACAACAATCTTTCCGCCCGGCTTTAATACACGGCACATTTCCTGTAATGCCTTGCGCGGGTCGGGCACATGGATCAACAACTGGGTGGCGACAACCCGATCGAAACTCTGGTCTTCCAGCGCCAGCGACTGCACATCCATACATTGAAATTCCAGGTTATCCTGGTCAAGAGACGCCGCCCGGGCGGTTGCTTCATCTATCATACGTTGACTGAAATCGGTACCCAGTGCCTTCCCCGGTGCAACCATACCTGCAATGATCGACAGAACATCGCCGGTGCCGCAGCCACAATCCAGGATCGACATACCCGGTTGCAGGTCCAGGCTGGCAAAGGCTGCCTTCGGGTTGGCACGGGCAAATTTCAGAAAATCAGCGCGTGTTGCATCGAGGAATCGTATAAAAAAATCCGCATCGTCAATCTCATCCAGCCTGATCCATGAGTCGTCAAAGTGGGTACTGCCCTGTTTCAGGTCCATAGCTTCTCCTTTGTGCGTATATATCCATGTTCACGGTAGCAGCCAGATCAATCGGTTCGCCATCGGAAATCTTGGCTGCCCCTGCCTGGTGTTCTGATCGACGCTACCGGGCTGCCCGGCATGCTTCAGTTTTTTGCCCGGCCTGGCCTGCCTTACATCCGGCTATCGATCAAAAATCCTTTCGGCTATGTCAGTCTTGATGGCCTCAAGCGGCCGCAGTGAAGTGTCCCCATAACCTCGGATGAAACCCAAAACAATCACGTTCCTGGTTAAATCAACACGTATCTTGTAGTCTGACCTGCCAAGCCAGTTGTCTGCCCTGCGCGATGCGAAAATCACCTCCCCGCGATCCTCGCCAATAGTCCAGCCGGTCTTTTTCAGGGTAGCAAGAATGATCTTCCGAATATCGCCTTCGGGCAATGAATATGAATCAATGTAAACAGGAACAGCATTGATCGTCTCGCTGATCAGCTCTCGTATCAAATCATCGGCATCAGCGTTATTCCATTTTGACATCTTGGCGTATCAATACGGTGTCCGGTCCATGCGATCTTTCATGCGGAGATCAGCTCCGTGGTAGTGCAGCCTGCGTATCATGGAATGGTCGGCCCTGAACGCGGCAAACATCACGGCGGTTTGCCCCATTTTGTTCCGGGCATTTACTTTCGCCCCCGCTTGAACAAGCGGGTCAACGACATCAATACTCCCGATCCGGGCGGCGGCAATCAAAGTGTTTCACCGTTGCTGCTGGCCGCGTTCACATCCGCGCCCTGCTTGATCAGCTCCTTGACCCTGGCCACATCACCCGCCAGCGCGGCTTCGCGCAAGTCGGCGCCGGGATCGGCCATGACCAGGCCAACCATAACCAGCGCAATTAAACCCAATGCCCGCGAAACTGTTATTGCCGATGTTATTTTCATTATCTGACCCTCGGATTACTTAAAGGTTACTTCCCGGCTCTTTTTATAACATTTACTAAACACTATTTACACTTTAACGGCCCTGGCCGGGAACCAGATTCGGGCGCGGTCGGATGCCAAAAATTGTCTCAAACTACTGAAATCTTTCCATTTTCCGGGTGAAACCGGTGCCGGCTTCATATACAATCCCGGCCTCTTTTCTGACCGGCCCCGTCCGAAGGTACCCCTTGTGATTGAGAAGTTACGCAATATCGCCATCATCGCCCATGTCGACCACGGCAAAACCACCCTGGTGGACCAGTTATTACAGCAATCCGGCACTCTTGGTGATCGCGCTGCGGCGCCGGAACGGGTAATGGACTCCAACGACCTGGAGCGTGAACGCGGTATTACCATCCTGTCCAAAAACACGGCAATCAAGTGGAACGACTGGCGTATCAATATCGTCGACACACCGGGACACGCGGATTTTGGCGGTGAAGTGGAGCGCGTATTGTCCATGGTGGACTCGGTATTGCTGCTGGTTGACGCTGTTGAAGGGCCAATGCCACAAACCCGCTTTGTCACGCAAAAAGCACTGGCGCGCGGTCTGCGCCCGATCGTGGTCATTAATAAAATTGATCGGCCTGGCGCGCGCCCGGACTGGGTGCTGGACCAGACCTTTGATTTGTTTGATCGCCTGGGTGCAACCGATGAACAACTGGACTTCCCGGTAGTCTATGCGTCCGGCCTGAATGGTTTTGCCTCAATGGATGATTCCGTGCGTGATGGCGACATGACGCCGCTGCTGGAAACCATTGTCAAACATGTACCGGTACCGGATGTCGATCCCGACGGCCCGTTCCAGATGCAGGTCAGCTCGCTGGACTACAACAGCTACGTGGGTGTTATTGGTATCGGCCGCATTTCCCGCGGCAAACTCAAAACCAATTCACCGGTGACACTAATCGATATTTCCGGGAAAACCCGCAACGGTCGGGTGCTGCAGATTCTCGGCTTTATGGGGCTGGAACGCGTTGAAGTTCCGGAAGCCGAAGCCGGTGATATTATTGCCTTTACCGGCATCGAAACACTGAATATTTCCGACACCTTGTGCAACCCCGCCAAGGTGGAAGCACTGCCGCCGCTCACCGTAGATGAACCCACGGTCAGCATGACCTTCCAGGTCAATAACTCTCCGTTTGCGGGACAGGACGGCAAGTTTGTCACCAGTCGGCAGATTCGTGAACGGTTGCAGCGTGAACTGATCCATAACGTCGCCTTGCGCGTCAAGGACACAGATGACCCGGACAAGTTCCGCGTTTCCGGCCGCGGCGAGCTGCACCTTTCTATCCTGATTGAAAACATGCGCCGCGAAGGTTTCGAACTGGGTGTATCCCGTCCGGAAGTTATCTTCCGCAATACCGAGAGCGGCCGCGAAGAACCCTACGAGCAGGTGACTGTTGATGTTGAAACCGAGCACCAGGGCACGGTCATGGAAAAACTCGGCCTGCGCGGTGGCGAACTCAAAGACATGCTGCCTGATGGCCAGGGACGGGTTCGCCTGGACTACAAGATGCCGTCACGCGGACTTATCGGTTTCCGTACGGAGTTCCTGACCGCCACCCAGGGCACCGGCTTGCTGTACAGCGTGTTTGATCACTACGGCCCGGTGAAAAAAGGTGAATACGGCCAGCGCAACAACGGCGTTTTGATCGCCAATGGTGCCGGCAAGGCGCTGGGTTATGCCCTGTTCAACCTGCAGGAACGTGGCCGCCTGTTTATCGGTCCGTCCACCGAAGTATACGAAGGCATGGTTATCGGCATTCACTCGCGTGACAACGACCTGGTGGTAAACCCGCTCAAGGGCAAGCAATTAACCAACGTACGCGCCTCCGGCTCTGACGAAAACATTCTGTTGACTCCGCCAATCATCATGTCGCTGGAACAGGCGTTGGAATTCATCGACGACGATGAACTGGTGGAAGTCACCCCCAGTCATATACGCCTGCGCAAAAAGTTGCTCAAGGAACACGAGCGCAAACGCGCATCCCGGGAAAGCTCGGCAGACTGACCGGTCGGCCGACTGCTACTCAAACTCCGGGCAAACGGCTCACCGGGCAGGCAAAAACTGCTTGCCCGGTGCCACTGTTTTCCGACACCGCTACTTGCCGTTGCGCCGCTCCCACGACGTCAACCACAGGCCGATGCGACTCCACAGGTAAATGCTCAAACGGTCTCGCCACGGGCGGCCAAGCCAGTTTTCCCAGGTACATTCCACGCTGTTGGAAAAATCCGTTTCCATCATGGCAACGGCCTCTCGCGCAAAGCCTGAATCCTCAATATTCTGATTGGCCTCAAGGTTCCAGCGCATGTTCCAACGATCCAGGTTACTGGAACCAATGGACACCCATTGGTCGCATACTACGGTCTTGGCATGCAGAACCCGTGGCTGGTACTCAAAAATGCGTACACCATGGCGCAACAATCGCCCGTAATAACGCTGGCCGGCGCGACGCACGCCTGGATGATCAGTTCGCACTCCGGGTAACAACAACCTGACATCAACGCCACGATCAGCCGCGCGGCGCAAGGCACGACGCAGCTTTCTTGACGGCACAAAATAGGCGGTACACAGCCATACTCGTTGTTCGGCACTCCTGATGTGGCCAATCACGCTACGACGAATATCGCTGGCAAAAAACCCGAATGAACTGGTTACCCGACCCTGCATGGATCCGGCGGCCACTGGCAATTCTTGCGTGCATGCCTCGGTTGGCCACAACTGGTGAAACAGGTGGCACCAGTCAGCCACCACCGGTCCATGGGCCGACACCATGGTTTCCCGCCATGCATGCTCACTACCCTGCTCCGGCAGGAATTCGTCGGTAATGCCGGCGCCCCCGACAAAGGCGATGCGGTTATCGACAAGCAACAACTTCCTGTGGTCACGCGCCAGGTTCTTCATCCACCTGCCCAGGCGAACCGGGTTATAAAATTGCAGCTCGATACCGTTCTCCGTAAGTCGCCTGCGGTCCCAGGCATTCAGTTCGCGGCTGCCAAAATCATCCAGCAATACCCTGACCTGGGCACCCCGGATACGGGCATCGATCAGTGCCTGTATAAATGATTCCGCGTTTCGACCGGATTCAAACAGGTACATTTCCAGGAGAACCAGGTTTTTCGCGCCGGCAATGGCGTGCAGCATCGCAGGGTAAAAAACGGAAGCATCGACCAAAAGCCTGAACTGGTTTTTGTCACGCAATGGATAAACATGACCGGTTTTTTTCATTGCAACACACCATCCCGGAACCGAATCGATATGGCTGAACCGGCAGCAGCATTGAACCGGGGCAGACTAATCCAGGTAACGCGCCTGCCATTGGAGGTAAAGTTTGTGCACATGCTCCATGTATTCAACCTTGTCGCCAAATGGCGATGGATCGATGGCATCATAAACATAGTAGTTGGCCCGTGGATTCTGCGCGGTGAGAAATTGCCAGAGCTTGTAAGGCAGGGTTTGCGGCGCCCGCCACTCAAACAGGTCCTGCATCTCGTAATGCAGAAACACCGGCAGTATCGGTACACCGGTTTTCAGGGAAATATCAAACGCACCGTAGCGAAATGTTTCAAAAATGCGGCGACCCTTGCAACCACCTTCGGGATAGACAGCAATATTCTTGCCCGAGTTGACCGTATCAATCAGTTGCTGATAGGCATCATGACGTGAATCACGGTCTTCACGCTTGACGAACAGGTTGCCACCGGCCCAGGTAATACGCCCGGCAAACCACCAGTCCCGCACCTCGGCCTTGGCCAGGGACAATACCGGGAATAGCGCCGGAATACCGACATCCTCAAATGCCGATGGATGATTGGCAATCAGAATATAATGTTCTGGCAGCGGCTTGTGATGTTTTTCATGTAGCCGAAGATCAACACCGAGTGCTTTGACAAACAGTTTTGACCACAGGCGCATGCCGACAAAGTAGAAAGGCTGAAAACGCCTTAGCAGCGGCGTTGGCAGCCAGGTCGCCAAATACAGCAACTGGTTGAACACAACCAGTTCAAGAATACAGATAAATCGCCAGGCGATTCTTGCCAGCGCACCAACCATCAGCAGCCCATCCCTTCCGCAGACTTGTTACACCACCAATAATAAGCATGGCAGCGAAATAACACACGCTGTACTGACAAAAGTTTACATGAAAAACCCGCCTCGGCAGCTATATGACGGGCGGGTTCTGGACAGCGATAATCCCGTGCCTTTAGTTCAGCGGGCAGGCGACGTGCGCGGTTTGAACAGTCCCATGAAGCCCTTGCTGCCCCGCTGCTGGCCGCCGGCCTTGGCTGAATCCAGCAGGCACACGGTATTGAGCGGGCAATGCAACTCATGATCATCGCCCAGCTCCTTCCAGACAAAATCGAGCGCCTTGTCAGCGCGACGGAAGAAACGGTTTTCACCCATGCGCTCCAGGAAGCCACTGTGCCACAACACGTCCATAACCTGCTTCTTGAACTGGGTGAACATCATCTTCACACCGGCCTTTTCCAGGCGCTCGGCCAACTCACGCAGCATTTCCTCACCGGTTGCATCAATTTCGTTAATGCCCTGGCCGTCGACAATGACGTACTTGAGCTCCGGAGCGTTTGCGGATTTATGCAGTACCATATCTTCAAAATAACTGGTATTGGCAAAATACAATGAGCCGTCAAAACGGATCATCAGGATTTCCTTGCAGGTATCCAGGTTGAACAATTCAGCATCACGCAGCGAGCCATCCGGGTGACGCGACAGTGTCACAACACGCGGTTTCATCGTCTGGTACAGGAACAGGCCCAGCGACAGCACCAGGCCGATTACGATGGCATTCTCAAGATGCGGCGCAAACGCCAACGTCAGCACGAAGGTGGTCATGGATATGGCGCCATCCGTGCGCTTGACCTTCCAGGTGTGATGAATGGCCTTGAAATTCACCAGGCCGATAACCGCCATCATGATGACCGCGGCCAGGGTTGCCTGGGGCAAGTGATAAAGTAACGGCGTCAGCCACAACAGGGTGATCACCACCACCAGACTGGTTATTACCGATGACAGGCCGGTTTTGGCGCCGGCACCGATATTCACCGCTGAACGCGAGAACGAACCCGAGGTCGCATAACTCTGAAAGAAACTGCCGACAATATTGCCGATACCCTGGCCGACCAGCTCCTGGTTCGCGTCAAGACGCTGACGTGTGCGAGCGGCCATGGCCTTGGCTATGGATATTGCCTCCATAAAACCAATCAAGGCAATGGCGATTGCCGAGACAAATATTTGTGATACTGCACCCCAGTTCCAATCAGGCAGCTTGAACGACGGCAAACCCTCGGGGATGCTGCCAACCACCTGGCCACCGGCATGGGCTACCAGTGATCCATCCTTGTTGAGCCGGGTAATGCGCCAAACAAGCTTGTCGGCCTTGCGACCTTTGGGTGCCTCACCTTCCGGAAAATAGCGGACAGAATCTTCATTGATGTCCACGTTTTCAGCAGCCTCCACGTGCTGCAAACGCACTGCCTTGATCTTGTTCAGGCTGTCCTTGGCTGCTTTCTGACGACGCTCCAGGCGCAGACGTTCCTTGTTCAGCTCATGTACCGCGGACAGCGCGGTAAAACTTGCCTCGCCATGCTTTTCAGCTGCCGCCTTGTGCTTGGCGGTTGCGGCCTTGATGCGCTCGTCAAATCCGGCGATTTCCTTTTGCAGGTCAAGGTGAGCGGTGATCAACTGGCGTACAGAACGGTCATCCAGTTGTTTGAGTTCGATCTCGCGCGCCTTTTCAAAGCTCATGGCGAAAGACAGCAGCGTGGTTACAGCCACCGCCAGCAATACGCCGGGAATGCGCGGATTAATCCGCCTGAGGCCGATAATCATTGCAAAAGCCAGCACGGCCATAATCAGTGTCGGCCAATGCGTGTTTTCACTGGCCGCCGCCAGGGTGTTCCATACGGTCTCGTAGTGATGCGGAGCTTTTTCAACAGTAACACCGAATATCTTGCCCAGCTGGGAGGTGGCAATAATGATTGCCGCAGCATTGGTGAATCCCAATACCACGGAGTGCGACAGGAAGTTGACCAGCACGCCCAGTCGCAACAGTCCCAGCGCCAGCTGGAACAGGCCGACCAGCAGCGCCAGCATAATGGCATAGGCAACAAAACCGCTTGAACCGGCCGTGGCCAACGGCTCAAGTGCAGCGGCAGACAACAATGACACCACCGCCACCGGGCCGGTCGCCAATTGCCTGGATGAACCGAAAATGGCAGCAATCATTGGCGGCAAAAATGCTGCGTACAAACCAAAATAAGGCGGCAATCCGGCCAACTGGGCATAGGCCATGGACTGGGGAATCAGCACCAGCGCCACGGTAATGCCGGCAATAATGTCGGCACGCAATACGGCCTTGTCGCGAAGCTCGCCAATCCAGCTTAAAAAGGGGACAAACTGACTAAAAAGGGAAAAATAACGACGGATTTTCACTCTTGACCTGAACTCCCGGAAAAATGCCGCGCACCAGGCAGACTGGCTTGCGGTCGTACTCAATCATTGTCAACGCAGCAACTGTACACAAAATAGGTGTAATACTAAAGAGCAGGAAGATTTGCAGCCAACAGGCCGGGCGCCCGGGAATGATTATAACGGCATCACTGGTTTCGGCCGAGCCGAAGGCTGAGCGTATCTCCTCGCTGGGTCATATCCAGATGTTTCAGGAAAGCCATGCCCAGGAGAATTTCGTCACCCCCTGTATTGGGATTGATATGGGCCCGAAGATCACGAAGCTCGATGGGCCCAATACCCACCCGGCTCAAACGGGTTGACCAGGCCCGGATCGGGCCATTGGCGGTCTGGTATACAAGCTCACCACCCCGTTCCAGCGCCAGTCGATCAGCCACCGATACGGGCACCGAAATATCCGTGGCCCCGGTATCCAGCATAAAGGTAACTGCCGTATCATTGATGTAGCCACTGGCAATATAATGGCCCCAACGATTTCGTTTCAGCACGACTTCGGCATCAGCGGAAACCGACAAATTGCGATTCGGATGATATTGCCGGTCGTGGATACCACTGAATAGCCAGGTGACCAGCATCAACACGGCCAGCCATGCCAGGTAAATCATCCATCGGCCAATACGGGCAGTGTCGTCGGAAGAATCGGGCGGTTCTGTTTTCATAATATATAAGTATAACGGATATGGCAGCGTCACAAAGCGGCGTATCGACATTGCCGATCATTGCGTTTACCCTTGCACTCCGGTTTTGCCCGGCTTTTCGGGTATATTGGTCACAAGGAGCCAAGATTGAGAACTGCAGACGAGACCAAAGAACTGGTTTATGTAAAGGATTCCGCCATTCACGGAAAAGGCCTGTTTGCCCGCATTCGCATCCCGCGCGATACCTATATCGGTACCTACGAGGGCCCGGTAGCGAGGAAAAACGGTTCACACGTGCTGTGGGTGTTTGACGACGAAACCGACGAGGTTATCGGGCGTTGTGGCAAGAACTGGTTACGCTACCTGAATCATAACAAGAAACCCAACGCCGAATTCGACGGTTTCGAATTGTACGCGCTGCGGGCCATCAAGCCGGATGAAGAAATCACCATTGACTACGATCCTGATGATGAAGGATATGTGGAAGATGACTGGAACCGTTAGTGACCGACAAAACACATCCCGAAAACCGCAATTTTGAGTTTGTGGACACGCCGGCAGCACTGGAAACCTGCTGCCGGGAACTGGCTGGCAGCGAGTTCATCGCACTGGATACCGAATTTCTCCGTGAGCGCACCTATCGCCCGATACTCGGGCTAATCCAGCTTGCGACACCGGACTATACGGCCTGCATCGATCCCCTGGCCTTTGATTCATTGGAACCACTCAAGCCCGTTCTGCTTGACCCGTCCATTACCAAGGTGGTTCACGCCGGCGAACAGGACCTGGAAATCTTTCATAACGACTGGGGCGAAATACCCTCGCCCGTATTTGACACCCAGATTGCAGCGACCCTGATGGGATCAGGCGAAAACATTGGCTACGCTGCGCTGGTCAGCAAACTGCTCGGTGTCGAGCTCGACAAATCCCATTCGCGCACTGACTGGCTGAGGCGGCCACTTGCCGGCAAACAGCTCAGCTATGCCGCGGACGACGTAATTTACCTGGCCAGGCTGTACCCGATCATGCGGTCAAAACTTGCTGAACTCGGGCGCCTCGACTGGCTGACCGATGATTTTGCGAACCTCACCAGCTCGTCGCGCTATGTTGTTGAAGCCGGGGATGCCTGGCGCAAGGTCAAGGGCATTGGCAAGCTCAAGGGATTATCCCTGGCCATTGCCTGTGAGCTGGCCGGCTGGCGTGAATCCGAGGCACTGGACAAGAACACCACCCGCAAACGCATACTTGCCGACGATGCCCTGCTTGAACTGGCGCGCCTGCAGCCGGACAAAAAAACCGACCTTTCACGGTTCCGGCAACTTCAGCATTCATCCATCCAGAAACAACTGGCGACGATTCTCGAAGTGATTGATCGCGGGCGCAGCCTGCCGCGAGACCAATGGCCTGTTCTTGAACGCAAGCGTCCGCTAAACGCCAACCAGGAGGCGCTGATGGATGCGCTGATGGCCATAGTTCGACTACGTGCCGACGCGGAACACATTGCTACCGGAACACTGGCCAGTCGCAAGGAACTTGAACTGCTGGTACGTGGTGAAACCGGCCTTGAACTGCTCAAGGGCTGGCGAAACCGGCTGGTTGGGTCGGCGCTGCAGGAATACCTGGAAGGCCGTATGACGCTGGTCATCAAGAACGGCAAACTGACCACACGCGCCGCTGACCACTAAAGCAAACTATCCGGACTGCGAAACGAAAAAGAGCCGCTGATTCCAGCGGCTCTTTTCTATTTGGCGCCGGCGGTACAATCACCCCTTGGTGCGCACCTCGGTTTCCTTTTCCTTGCGGAACTGCACGGCCATTTCGAACGCCTGCTTGTCGCCGTACTTGTGTGCGGAGAACAGCTTGTTGCGCTGCTTGTATGGCTCCGGGCACCAGGTCACAACGTAATGCTTGTACTGGTATCCGCCCTTGGTGACCCACTGCATGCCAACACCGAGTACACCGGTACTGTTACGGGAATTGCTGTAACGGATGCGACGGGTTGCTGTCAACGGCAGATCATGCTTCTTGAACATGGAGTCACGCCAGGTCTTGGCTTCCTTGAGTGCCTTGGGCTTGCTGCCGAACTTGCCATCGGCAAAAAACTTGGACATCGGCTTTGGTCGCAATGGTACACGCACCTGATATCCGTGTGTGCTCTTGTGATCAATACGGACTATGTGTGGATGGCTATTGGGATTGGGTTTACGCTTTTTCATGGACAGTACATCTCTTTATTGGTCATGTCGTGGCAGCAAATGCCACTTTATGTTTGGGGCAGCCCTTGTGTTCCGGGCAAACCCTCCTTTCGTCGCGTCAATCTGTCCAACCAGATTGACTGCAGCCGGTCGGTGATCACCTTCCGGATTCGCGTGGTCAATATATAGTACGAATTAGAAATACAGGCAATAGCAAATAATCGATTTTTATATATTTTTTACCTTTGGCATGATAAAGATTATTTTCCAGCGATAATCATTCTCATTAGGCTCTGGCGGCTATCAAAACGCAGGTTTCGGTTTCGGGATCAAAATCTATATAGGCGTCACCGGATTCCAGCAGATTCAGCGCCCGGTTTAGCTTCTGCTCCAGGGACATCTCGGTTACACCGTAGTCAGTGCCGTCCCGGGAAACAATTTCCTCCAGCAAGGACCGCAGTGTGTCCTTGTTTAGATCGTCATGAGGTATCTTCACGAGCAAATCCTACAAATTTTTGAATATCCTGAAGTCCGGCAAATAGTCATATCTTATATTATTTTCCCGGATATTGGCCGATGTTATTCCCATGCATACCCGTAATGTCGCTCCCGTTATTGCCGTGCCTCGCCTGGTCACGCATAATAGCGCCGTTTTTGGCACCGCAGACGCATCATGGCTTCCATCCAGCAAACCATTCTTGCAAAAAAACAGGCATTGGCCGAAAAGGTCAAGGCACCACTGAATGCGTTGTCCGTGGAATGTGCAGATAACTGGGGTAATGCAGACAGCATTGATCAGGTTCTGGCCAGCGCAATACATAATATTCCCAATTGCCACCTGCTTTATGCCTGGAACGTGGATGGTATCGAGATGTCATCGATGGTACAGGCAGACGCAATCGACCCCAGCTGGCGCGGACGTGATTTGTCCGAACGCCCTTACCTGAAAAACAACCTGCCTTTTATGGGCATCATGATTTCCTCGGTGTATATGAGCGAGTACACGCACATACAATGCATTACCGCCCTGCAGGCAGTACGAAAGCATGACGAGCTGCTCGGCTTCATTGCTGCCGATTTCGCGGTCAACGACCTGATCAAGGATTCGACGCTGACAACCATGGACGGCCAATGGCAGCAATTCCGTGGCGATCCGGCGGTACGCGGAACCGTGTTCCTGCAAACCCGTACCAACAGCCTGATGGACCAGCACATTGATGAAGCGCTCGATCTCGTCTATGGCCTGATGGTGGAGCATGGCGTTTTTCATGCAAAAATCCACTTTTCCAGCGGTCGCTGCTCATTCTGGATGCTCGAAGATCCGTACAGCTATCGCATACACACAATTGACGAGTTAATTAACCCGGAATTATGCCTGGCGTATCCCTTGCACAGCTATCCCGACAACGCACGGGTGACGCCTGAACAGATTCGACAGGTATTTGAAGGATTTCGCGAACTTCGGTTTGCTGACGACACGATTTACCTGCGCTCCAGCTCCATAAACATCATGAATGGCATGCTGGGTCTGACGTTCTCCTGTGACGGCTCTCACTACATGCCGGTTGACGAGTTTCTCGACAAGGACCTTGCGTTCTGGACGGGTGCGCGCCAGGCCCCCGGCAGCGAATAACTGATATATCAACCTCCTGCATCCTTTCCCGCTTGCCGATCTTGATCGCTGTTAACGATTGTTAAATACCCAAAAACGGGGTTTTCCTGAACGCCTGGCTGGCCTATAGTTACATTGCGCAACGGGGAAACGTGATGCGAGCAAGACACTCCCGACTAAAGCCAGACTGCGCAGCTGACGATAATCATTGCAAGAGGTGTAACGACGATCGTAGCCGGAAACCCAGGACCCGGGATAATAGATGCCGGAATGGATTGCCCGGAAAAAGCCAAGGCTACGGCACAATAGACGCGAACGAAAGACAAGATTCATCGACGAGATCCCGAGAAATCTCGCCGATAAAAGGTTTCCTCCCAACCTCCCTTTGTCCATATCTCTCGGGCCCTCCCAGGCCCGATTTTTTTTATCCAGTTTTAATTGTTACAAACTGTAAACAATCTATAGCCTGCAGTGTGTTAGCGGTCAAACATCAATGCTCATGTTCTCAATATTGATTGGTCGTTCCAATGCTGGCGATTTACCGACAAAACTTCGACGGTGAATCGAGAACCGAATTCAACAACACGCCAACTGACATTGACATCATAAAGCATGGTCCCGTAGTCACGATCCGCATCGTTGGCTATGTATGCAGGCCGCGGGTCCTGGGCCAGCACCTGCTCAACCAGCGTTACAAATCCCGGCAAGCGTTGCTCGACAACGCGGGCATCTGACAAGGCCGATTCCCGCCAACGCACTGGCACCAATGCCGGTACAGTAGCGGCAAATCCGGAACGTGCACCCGGATGTGAATCGGCGTAGGCAATATACGGCTTGATATCGAGCACGGGTGTGCCGTCAACCAGGTCCAGGCCGGCAAGCTGCAAAACCGTGCGCCCCGCCTGCTGCTCTACAGCGAGCAGTGTTGCCGACGACAAGCCAATGGCATTGGGTCGAAACGGTGAACGCGAAGCAAACACACCAACTCGCTCGTTGCCACCCAGGCGCGGCGGGCGCACGGTGGGTTTCCATTGCCCTCTTAATGCCTGGTGAAACAGAAATACCAGCCATACATGGCTGAACTCGTCCAGGCCACGAAAAGCTTCCGGGCGATCATAGTCGGAACGGAATTCAATGCTGAAGCGCGCCGCTGGCACCAGGCCCGGTTGGCGCGGCACCCCGAACTTTTCCGAAAACGGCGAGCGCACCACGCCGATTACATCAAATTGACATTTTTCCATAGGCCTCACCTGCCTGTACCGATCCAGGTTGATGCGAAACTATCATCCTGGCAAATGCCGATAACCTGGCCTGGCTTGAAATTTTTAATGTAGTATACTATATACATGTTTGACCAATCCCGGCTTGTCACAGGCCATTCTACAACTATCAATTACCCGAGGGCTCCCGTGAAGAAACTGTGCTGCATTGCCACGCCTGTGCTGCTGATTATCGTCGCACTTATGGCTTACAAATTCCTGTTCCAGGGTGCGGTAACACCGTCCACCGACGGGCGCACGGCCATTTTGCTCAATGACGAGGAAAGAAACCTGGTGCTGGCTGAAATGCGCACTTTTCTCGTCAGTACACAGCAGATTGTTGCTGCCCTCAATACGGGTGACAGCCAGCAGGTTGTCGCGGCGGCCAAGGCCGTCGGCGCTGCCGCCCAGCAACAGGTGCCCGGCACGCTGATCGCCAAGTTGCCCATGGAATTCAAGAAGCTCGGTTTTGATACGCACCAGAAATTTGACCTGCTTGCACTGGATGCCGAACAGCTTGGCGACAAGGGCCAGACACTGGAACAGCTGGCGCAACTGCTGCAAAACTGCGTTGCCTGTCATGCCGGTTATCGTATCGACCTTGAGATAACGGCGAAATAACCAACAACCTGCGCGGGCCAATCTGCCAGACTTGCCCCTGGCTGGCGGATTGACGATCACGGCGCCGCCGGTGATGTTTTCATGTCAATAGCAAAACTGACTATAATGCAGCCCCACCGGGCAGTTATTATTCAGGGGCAACATTCGTGATCGAACTGGACAGAATCAATTCGGATTCCTTCTTTCCACGCATCGACATCAAGTTGAGCAACAGGAGTAGTGAAACCGCGTTGTTCTGGCAGTTCGCCATCATGATCAACCATATCGAGATTGACCCGACACCGTCCCTGGGCTTCTGGTTTACAGTTGATGCGGAACGCCGCATAGATGGTCAGACTGCCACGGCTCACTCGGATACGCTCATTATTCGCAGCACCAACAATGGCTGGGGCAGCGCCCAGGATTCACAGCTTGTGCTCTTGCAACCGGTGCTTACCGCGCTGTTTCCCGATGAATCCCTGCGCTTTCACGGCAGCCTGAAAAGTGGCGAGACCCAGACGACCATGCGCCTGAATATCGACGATATGGACGATTCAGATTTTCGAACCGCGCGCGATACGCTGATGGCGGCGGCACGCGATGAAATGGAACAAGCCCTGCCAGAGTTTTACGAACGTAACAGCCACATGACACCGGAAAACGGGTACCCGGAAGAGTTGCTGTTCAGCAGCTACAAGGATTACGTCGATGAACAACGGGCCCATTTTTATCGTCGTTGGCATTATCGCGATGACGATGATGTGAAGCCGGTCATTCCCATTGATCACCTGAATATGAGCTGGCTGTGCTCGGACAAGCGTCGAATCATGCACAATGGCGAAAACACTATCGGCAGCCTCGGGCCGGCGGGTGCATTATATCTCTCAGAAACCGGCTTCCTTGTGGAAGAGAGCCTTGAGCGTTCAGCATCACAGCCGCTGACATTACAGTATTGCCCGATACTGGAACCGGGAATGGTCAACCATGAATACGCCTACCCGTTTTCGGAAAAACTGGAGCCCGGCAAACACAGGGATCTGCAACTTTTTATTGGCTGCACGCAGTCATGCAAGATGGACCTTGTGCTGCGCTTCTATACCCATGACCCGGAGCCATATGAATACCTGGTTCGTGACCTGCACATATGGAACCCGATGAATGCCAGCGGCGCCCGGCTGTTCCGAAACGGCGATGACATTCGTCGTACAGTGGATGACTACAAGGGAAAAATGAAAAACAGGAAAGTTATGGAGCACATCAAGGAAAACAAGAAAGATATGCTCAACAAGGTACGCTGGCTGGAAGACCGGCTGGACAACTACCCGTTCCTGCCACTGGGCTAGGCCAATACCTCAGCCGCAATCCAGCAACACCCCGGTCCCGCCCAGCCCGCAATACCCGCCAGGATTCTTGGCCAGGTACTGCTGATGATAGTCCTCGGCAAAATAAAATTCGGGAGCCGGCAGTATCTCGGTTGAAATAATGCCTATAGCTGACGACTGCAGCGCCTGCTGATAGGCATCCCGGGTTTGCTCGGCCAGTTGTCGCTGACTGCCTGAATAATAATAGATGCCCGAACGATACTGGGTACCGACATCATTGCCCTGGCGCATGCCCTGGGTGGGATTATGGGATTCCCAGAACAGCTTCAGCAACTGGCTGTAGCTGATCACGTTCGGATCAAATACCGCGCGCACCACTTCGTTGTGACCGGTGAAACCGGTACAGACTTCCTGGTAAGTCGGGTTAGGCGTATAACCGGCGGCATAACCCACGGCTGTCACGTAAACGCCTTGTGCCTGCCAGAATTTTCTCTCGGCGCCCCAGAAACAACCGAGGCCAAACATGGCTGTTTCGTAGCCATCAGGATACGGTGGCAACATGTTATGACCGTTCACATAGTGTTGTTCCGGAACCGGCATGGCCTGTGCCCGACCAGGCAGGACCTCGTCTTTTCCTGGCATATCGGTTTTCCTTTGTTTTACAGCCATATGGATTGTCTCCGGGGTCTTCGCCTGGACCGGGCTTGTGTTATTTAAGCGATGCCTTGAGGAATGATTTCATTTCCGCCCAGGATGCCTTGTCTGCAGTTTCATTGTAAGCCAGCGGTATATTGAACTTCTTGCCAAGCTCGGTGGCGCCCGGGTTGGTAAACGCGTGTACCGCTCCTTCATACTGCTTGAATGTCATGTCAGCACCGGCGGCTTTCATTTCTTCCTTGAATGCCTCGATCTGCTCAGGCTTCACAAATGGGTCAGCCTGGCCATTGGCCACCAGGATACGGGACTTGATCGCGTTCTTTTGCGCCGGGCTGGCCGTACCGAGGCTGCCATGGAAGCTGACCACGGCGTCAAGGTCCACGCCCATGCGCGCCATCTCCAGGACGATACCGCCACCGAAACAATAGCCGATCGCGGCCATCTTGCCACCATCCGTGTAAACCTTGTCGGCCAGCAGCGTGTAAGCAGCCAGGAAACGCGCCTTGGCAGCCGGCATGTTCTTTTTCACGGCACCGGAAAATTCCCCGGCCTGCTTGGGATGATCGGCCTGCTTGCCGTCACCGTACATGTCCAGCGCCATGGCCGCGTACCCAAGACCCGCCAGCATATCGGCACGCTTGCGCGCGTAGTCGTTATGGCCCCACCACTCGTGCACCACCAACACGCCGGGACGCTTGCCCTTGACCGCGTCATCATAAGCCAGGTAGCCCTTGTACGATTGACCATCCACCTGGTAGGTCACTTCTTCACCGACGACCTTGGCCTGGGCCAGGCCCGACCACAGCACTGCTGCCAATAATATAGATAAGATCCGCATCACTCCGTCCTCACGTGTTTGCCTGTTATGGGTGTGTCGTTTGTACTGCACGGGACCAAACGGACAGCTAGTGTCGCGCCCGTGGACATTACAATCAAGGGCAGAATACAGCACGCGCACAAAGGGCATTACCGCCCGGCAATCCACCAACCTCGGTCACACGAGCTTCGGCTATAATTTACGCATTGCTCCTGACCGGGTGCGCCTTACCCGGCTTTTGGGCCCATGTTATGATGCGCCGACCAGAGGAGTTACTGTCACCCATGCCTTCGCCATCGGAATCCACCACTGAACACCAGGCCGATTTCGGCTGGCCGTACCTGCTGGGCATTGCCCGGCAATACCGCACCAAGCTCATCGGCGCCAACCTCATTGCCGTGCTGGCGGTAGTTACCCTGGTTCCCGTTCCCTTGCTAATGCCGCTGCTGGTGGATGAAGTCCTGCTCAACAAGCCCGGCGCGCTTGTCGCCTTCATGAATTCACTTAGCCCGGACAGCTGGCACGGACCCATACTATATATATGCGCAATACTGCTGCTGACCACGGTAATGCGACTGACGGCACTGGCGCTGGCCATCTGGCAAACCCGGCAGTTCACCATGATCGCCAAGGAAACGGTCTACCGCATACGCAAGGCACTGCTGCAACGCTTGCAGCGCATTTCCTTGTCGGAATACGAAACCCTGGGCTCCGGCACCGTTGCATCCTACTTTGTCACCGATCTGAATACCGTGGACGAATTTATCGGTGCATCCATCAGCAAGCTGATTATCAGCGCACTGTCACTGGTAGGGGTTAGCGCCATCCTGCTGTACATGCACTGGCAACTGGCGCTGTTTATCATCCTGATGAACCCGGTAGTGATTTATTTCACCGTGATAATGGGCAAGAAAGTCAAAACCCTCAAAAAGCGTGAGAACAGTGCATTTGAACTGTTCCAGCAATCCCTGGTGGAAACCCTGGACGCCATACTGCAGATACGTGCCGCCAACCGGGAAAAGCACTATCTCAACCGCGTCGGTGACTACGCGCGCAACATACGCAAGCATTCGGCATCATTCTCCTGGCGCTCCGACGCAGCCAACCGGTACTCCTTTGCCATATTCCTGGTCGGCTTCGACAGTTTTCGCGCCATCAGTATGTTAATGGTGGTGTTTTCCGACTTAACCATCGGCCAGATGATGGCAGTGTTCGGCTACCTGTGGTTCATGATGGGCCCGGTACAGGAAGTGTTGCATATTCAATACTCCTGGTTTGGCGCCAAGGCGGCCCTGGGGCGCATCAACAAGCTGTTGCAACTGCAGGAAGAGCCACAGTATTCGCACAAGACCAACCCCTTCGCCGATAAACCGACGGTAGGCGTACGACTGGAACATATCTGCTTTGCTTACGGCGACAAGGAACCGGTGCTGAAAGACATTTCACTGGAAGTAAAGGCTGGCGAAAAGATTGCCCTGGTCGGTGCCAGCGGTGGTGGCAAGTCCACGCTGGTGCAAGTGCTGCTGGGGTTGTACCCGGCACGATCCGGGCAACTGTATTTCGACGATGTACCGGTAACGGATATCGGCCTTGATGTTGTGCGTGACCATGTCGCCGTAGTTCTGCAGAAACCGGCCATGTTCAACGACAGCGTGCGCATGAACCTTGGCCTCGGCAAGGAAGAAACCGACGAACGCCTGTGGCAGGCACTGGATATTGCCCAGCTGAAAGAAACCATTGAAGCCATGCCGGAAGGACTGGACACCGTTATCGGGCAGCAAGGCATTCGCCTGTCCGGTGGCCAGGCACAACGACTGGCCATAGCACGCATGATACTGATGGACCCCAAGGTCATTATTCTTGACGAGGCCACCTCGGCACTGGATACGGAAACAGAGTCCCGGTTACACAAGGCGCTTGCCACGTTCCTGCAACAACGCACTACATTCATCATTGCCCATCGACTCAGCGCCGTCAGGCAGGCAGACCGCGTCTACGTGTTTGAGGATGGACACATCATCGAAGAAGGTTCGCATGATCAATTGATACAACAGGGTGACCTGTACAGCCGGTTATACGGCAACCAGCACTAAGCAAGCACGATTCGACTCGGCGAGATTTCCGGTAAATCATATTTATGCAGCCCGGCTTTTCAGATTCCCGGGCAGGCTGAAATACGAGGGAAGCTTGTAGCCACCTAAAGTTGCGGGAATTTAGTCGGCGCCTTCCTGATCCCGGTGCCAGTCCCACGCACAGTCCACGTGAGCGCGAACCGCGATCATGCCTTCGAGACCATCCTGCAACATCATCTCCAGTGGTATACGGCCACCGAGTCGTGGCTGAACCTGGCCGATCCAGAAGCCGGCCATTTGCGAGTTGCGCGGGTAGCTGGTGCGCAGTGCATCGGCGATACCAAGCAGGTGTTCGATACGCTCGTTGGTAGAATCAGACTCCGGCAGCGGCGTCGCGTCGTGGTATTGCTTCATGGCCCTGGGCTTGGTTTTTGGTGGCAGATCCAGAAGTACTATTTGCTGTGCCGGGGAAATGGCCCAGGAATCGAGCATATCCAGCACGATCTGGCCGAGCTGCAGGCGTTCTTCCGGGCTGAGACTGGCGATTTGCATGGGAAACAACAGGCACGCATTGAACAAGGTCGGCAAGAATAGCACAGGCCCAGGGAGGCCTGAAGAAGGTCTAACGCAGGGTTCGGCGCGGTTTGTGGGGGTATTGGCCAAATTTGGGCGGAAAATTTCAACAGTTTCGGTATAAATATGAAAATCAGGCATTGCGGTCGATGCCCGGTTTGGCCGAGAATCGCAGGTTCACAGCATTGTGTCTGCTGGCGAGGGCGGATGCAGAAATGACATATATCAGCACAAAACACGGTAACAGCAAAATTGAGGCCCCGGCGCTGCCGGCGCCCCCGCATTACAGCGATGAGACGCTGCGAAACCTGAAGCAACGGGCCAAAGACCTGCTCCGGGAGCAGGATGCCGTTCTGGTCGCACACTACTACACCGATGCCCTGCTGCAGGAGTTGGCCGAGGAAACCGGCGGCCTGGTCTCCGATTCGCTGGATATGGCCCGCTTCGGGCAGACACAGACCAATTCGACACTGGTGGTTGCCGGTGTCCGGTTCATGGGTGAAACCGCTAAAATCCTCAGCCCCGACAAGCGCGTTCTCATGCCGACCCTGGACGCCGAATGCTCACTGGACCTGGGTTGCCCGGCTGATGAATTCATTGCTTTTTGTGATCAACACCCGGATCGCACTGTCGTTGTCTACGCCAATACCAGCGCCAAGGTGAAAGCCCGGGCCGACTGGGTGGTGACATCCAGTATTGCGGTCAGCCTGGTAGAGCACTTGCATGCACGTGGCGAAAAGATTCTCTGGGCGCCTGACCAGCACCTGGGCAGCTACATACGCGACCTCACCGGTGCTGATATGCTGCTGTGGCACGGCAGCTGCGTCATCCACGAGGCCTTCAAGGCTGAGGCCATCAGCACACTGAAAAACCGGTACCCGGACGCAGCCGTGCTCGTGCACCCGGAATCACCGGAAAGCGTTGTTGCCCTGGCCGACGTCGTTGGCTCAACGTCGCAGCTTATCCAGGCAGCTCGCGATCTGCCCAACCCGGTTTGCATCGTCGCTACCGACAACGGCATTTTCTACAAGATGCAGCAGGCTGCGCCGAACAAGAAACTGATTGAAGCACCAACACGAGGCGATGGCGCCACCTGCGAATCCTGCGCCCACTGCCCGTGGATGGCCATGAACAGCCTCGAAAACCTGATCGAGGCACTGGAAACCGGCAAAAATGAAATTCACGTGGATGAATCGATTCGTACGAATGCGCTCAAATCCACGCAACGCATGATCGACTTTGGCAAAGGCCTGAGCACGACGAAGCTGGCGAAAACCGCCTGAAGCCTGGCCCGGATCACCGATCCCGCAGGCCTGCACCGCCGCAAGCAGAACCAACAAACCGGTGATAGGCAGCGCAACTGCCCCGGACTTTTCGCGCAACGCGCTTCCTTGTCGATACGCTGTACCAGCTCAAGGCTCGCGCTATTCGTTCTTCCAGTCAGGCCTGCTCATCAAACAAGTAACGTTCGCACCAGTTGGCGGCCAGTTCGGAAACCCTCTCCAGGGTGCCTGGCTCCTCGAACAAATGCGTGGCGCCGGGGACAATCTCGATTTTCTTGTCACACTCCAGCGCCGAATACGCATTCCTGTTGAATTCGATCACGGCCGCGTCATTGCTGCCGACAACCAGCAAGGTCGGCGCCTTCACTCTCGCCAACTCGTCGGCACTGACAAGATCAGGGCGACCACCCCGGGAAACTACGGCGTTGATATCTTCCGGAAGATGCGCTGCTGCTTTCAATGCAGCGGCAGCCCCGGTGCTGGCGCCGAAGTAAGCGATTTTCTTGTACCGGTATGCGGCCTTGTCCTTAAGCCAGTCAGTTACCTGGACCAGGCGATCGGTTAACAGTGAAATGTTGAACCGGTTTTCGTATACCTTGTCTTCCTCCAGCGTAAGCAAATCAAACAGCAAAGTGCCAAAACCGCGATCAACCAGTATGTCAGCTACATAATTATTGCGCCTGCTTAACCGACTGCTGCCGCTGCCGTGGGCAAATATCACGATGCCCGATGCCTCTTCCGGCATGGTCAGTATGCCTTTAAGAAATACCTCGCCCACCGGAATGGTGACATCGCTTTTCTGTAACACGCTCATACGCCATGCCTCCCTATTTATGCCCGCTCAAGGTCAAACCGCCTGAGTATGGCCACAACTTCTTCATCAGAAAGCTGATCGAATTCATCGTAGTAAGCGCCGACAGCGCCGAGATAAAACTTGTCCACGGACAATGCAACAACGTCGTCAACCTCCTGGCGCAACAGCGCCTCGGTATCGGCCGGTACCACGGGCACGGCAACGACTACTTTTTCGGCCTTTCGCGCCCACGCGTCCAGGATGGCTGCGCGCATGGTCAAGCCCGTGGCAATACCATCGTCGACAAGAATTGCCATCCTGCCTTCCAGTTCAGGTGCAGTTCGGCCAACCGAATAGACTTCCCGACGACGACGCGACTCTGCGCGCTCCTCGGTGACACGATGTTCCAGCCAGTGACTGTCAACTGATGCGACCTCGCGCTCATTACAAACGGTGTCACCATGCTCAGACACGGCACAGATGGCGTATTCCGGGCTGTAGGGATGACCGATCTTGCGGGGAATGATCAGGTCAAGCGGTACGTGCAGCGCACGAGCCACTTCGATACCCAGCGGCAGACCACCCCTGGGCAGAGGATAAACGACGGCATCGACCTGGCTGTATTTTTTCGCCAATGCCTCGGCCAGCAATCTACCCGCCTCAGTACGATCACGAAAATGCATAACTGCCTCCTGATCGACCTCACGGCAGTGTTATCCGTTCGGCTGAAATCCAAGACTTCCGGTAACAGCCGCCTTCACGAACCCGGGCGCACGACCCATGCAATGCAATAACTCGTTGCAGTTACAGACATAAGCGTCCGGCGCATGGCGATTACCATTAAAAAAACACCGGCCCTTCTCCAGATCCATGTAAAGCTGTCGGCACCGTCGTCGAATATCGGCGAGTTACGAAGCTCCGGGTCGGACACACCAGCATCAGGCAGGCTTCCAGCACACGCCATGGCAACCTCCCATCAGTAATCATATTAAGCAGTTTGGTAATATGACTGCCTTGATCCTGCTCAAGCTATTCGGCCTCACAGGACAAAGCTTGTTGACAGCCAGGCTGGAATACTCCTGATCCAAACATATTAGTATCTGCTGATTGTCGATAGATTGCGTTGACCGGAGTCAATGATCATCGTCGAGGATGTTATCGCCTCATGTGGATGAAAAACCGGCTGCAACCTGTTTCCGCCAGACGGCTGACCAGCCTCCAGGCGATGAATGTTGTTACCTTCTGTTGCAAAAAAAAAGCGGCCGTTGGCCGCTTTTTTGTTTCCTGTTCCAGGTGATCACCCAATCGTCTGGTAATACAAATTCTGTGGATGATTCGCCTGGGCAAAAAAGAACCAACGCTCGGCAAGCAGGCCAATATACTGAATGACGAATGCGCTATACAGCAGCACCGGCGAATGGCTGCTCATCCCGGAATACAACAACAGCAGCGGCACCGGAAATACCAATACCAGGAACACCCACTTGATCGAGCGGAACAACCACATTGGTGCACCATGAAAGAATTCGCGGGTATTGAACGAACCACCCATTGCACCCATGGATCGTTGGCTGATATGCGAATGACGCACACCAATTGCCGTGCGCATGGATGAGCGCTGCTTCAGGTGGGCATTTCGAATCAGCGATGCAGCACGGGTAGCCAGGGCGGAGACAGTAATTATCATTGCCCAGACACCGTAGAAATTAACAAGATCCGGCGCACCGTAGGTCGAGAATGCCGTGGCCAACACAAAACCGGAAGCTGTTCCCAGCAACAGGTAGTTGATCACCGTCAAGGAACTGTGCCATTCCTGTATGAACTTGATGCAGGCGTAAATCATGCCGGTACACAGGAACAGAGCAAACGTTGCCAAGGCAACAAAAGCGCCAACCACCAGGGTCAGGTCGCCGCGGACATTGGTCTGTATGCCAAACAGGCTCAGTTCCCAACCCAGGTGATGCAATACGCCATAGACAAACACACCGCCTATAACAATCGGCAATACGATAACCTCACGGGACAGCCATGATGTGCGCCAGCGTGCGGCGGCGCGCCACGCGCGTTCCGGGTGACCAAGATGAAAAAACGATGCCAACAGGCCGGTAACCAGCAATACAAATGCAACCAGGCTGCCAATGGTATAGAACAGGCTGTTCTGCGGAGGCAGCAGGTTGAGCACACTGTAGGACTCACCCGTATACAACGCCAGGAACAGGCCCTGGCCTGCACCGATAAGAGTGGTTAGGAAAACTACTGAAAAAGCCGGATGCATGGCGACTCCAATCTCTGTATTCGTTTGACCGGTTGTTACCAGCTGGTAACGTCGTCCAGTGTTGGCGCCTGGACCGGGCCTTCGGGACGATCGGTTTCCTTCTTGAGCGGATTGTCGGAACGCTCAAGTTCGTCTTCATGAATCGTGATGCGCATCTTGCGTCGCGGCAGGTAGTGGTTGGCCGGTTGCGTACCCCATTCTGGCTGCAACTGGTAACCACCCTCTTCGCGAATGGCAATGGACACTTCCGATTCCGGGTCATGTACGTCACCAAACAGGCGGGCGCTGGTCGGGCAGGCACGTACACATGCCGGTTTGCGCTCGGACTCGGGCAGGCTCATGTCGTAGATTCGATCCACGCACAGCGTACACTTCTTCATGACTTTCTGCTTTTCGTCCAGCTCGCGGGCGCCATACGGGCACGCCCACGAACAATATTTGCAACCAATGCACTTGTCATAATCAACAAGCACAATGCCGTCTTCTTCACGCTTGTAACTGGCACCGGTCGGGCAAACCGGTACACACGGCGGGTCTTCGCAATGCAGGCAACTCTTCGGGAAGTGCAGCGTTTCCGAGTGCGGGTAATCACCCACTTCGTAAGTCTGCACGCGATTAAAGAAGGTCCCTGTCGGATCTTCACCGTAGGGGTTCTGGTCCACCATAAACCCGGCTTCACCGGACGTATTCCATTCCTTGCAGCTGGTCACGCAGGCATGACAACCCACGCAAACATTCAGATCAATAACCAATGCCAACTGTGTCATGCTTATACCCCCTTGCGCTTGCCGGCAAAATATCCCAGCCAGGATTTCTTGTACTTCTCCTGGCCCGGCACGGCGTCAACGGTCTTGTATTGCGGGAAAGTTTCCTCCGGCTCGTCAGCACCAGCCTTGTACACGCGCACGCGCACGTCATACCACGCCGCCTGCCCGGTCACCGGGTCAGAGTTGGACAAGTGCTCGCCTTCAGGTGTTGACGGCAATTCTTCCGAGATCAGATGATTGAGCAGGAAGCCTTTCTTTGATTCGTTGGCATTGGGTTCAAGACCCCAGGCACCCGATGCCTTGCCAATGGCATTCCAGGTCCAGACAGTGCCCGGCTCAACGGCTTCGGAGAAGCGGCACATACAGCGCACCTTGCCCCACTGTGATTCCACCCAAACCCAGTCACCGTCTTCAAACCCTTCCCTGGCACCAAGCTGAGGGCTCATATAAAGATAGTTATGGGCATGGATCTGGCGCAGCCAGGCATTTTGCGAATCCCACGAGTGGTACATGGCCATCGGTCGCTGGGTTACTGCGGCCAAAGGATATTTCCGGGTATCAGTCAGCTGCACTTCCAGCGGCTCGTAGTAGAACGGCAGCGGGTCAAAATAGTTTTCCACGCGCTTGCGCAGGTGTTCCGGCGGCTGTTTGCCCTCGGTCTTGCCCTGCGCCGCCAGGCGGAACTGTTGCAGCACTTCCGAATAGATATGCGGCAGGATCGGTTCGGCATAGCGTGTCAGGCGATGCTTCTGCGCCCACTCAAGATAGCCCTGGTTCCAGTTGCGCATATACTGGTAGGACTTGGGAAGCTCGTAGTGGAATACGCAGTTGTTCTGTTCGTACATCTTCCACTGGTTCGGGTTCGGCTCGCCCATCATGAACTTTTCACCGCCCTTGCCACGCCAGCCGGCAAGGAAACCGATGCCGGAACCCGGCTCTGTTTCATAGTTGATAATAAAGTCCGGGTAATCCCGGTACTTGCGCTTGCCACTGCCATCAACAAATGCCGGCAGCTTAAGGCGTGAACCGATTTCAATCAGCACTTCCTGGAAAGGCTTGCAGTCACCGGTAGGTGGTACAACCGGGATACGCACTGAATCCACCGGTCCATCGAATTCGGAAATAGGCCGGTCGAGCATGGACATGACATCATGACGCTCAAGATACGTGGTATCCGGCAATACCAGGTCAGCAAACGCGACCATCTCTGACTGGAAGGCGTCACAAACGACAAGGAACGGGATCTTGAAATCACCGTTATCATCCTTGTCGTTGAGCATCTTGCGCACATCATCGGTATTCATGGATGAATTCCATGCCATATTGGCCATGAAAATCAGCAAGGTATCGATCCTGTAAGGATCGCCACGCCAGGCATTGGTAATAACGTTGTGCATCAGGCCGTGCACGGACAGCGGGTACTCCCAGGAGAAGGCCTTGTCAATGCGAATCGGCTTGCCGTCATCGTCAACAAACAGGTCATCCGGTTCCGCCGGCCAGCCCAGCGGCATACCACCCAGCGGGGTTTCCGGGTTTATGCCCTCTTCGCCACGCGGTGTCTTGGCGCACGGCGGAATCGGGCGCGGGAACGGCGCCTTGTGACGGAAACCACCCGGGCGATCAATTGTGCCGAGTATGGTCATTAATATGGACATGGCGCGGATGGTATGAAAACCGTTAGAGTGCGCAGCCAGGCCACGCATGGCATGGAATGCAACCGGGTTACCGGTAATTGTTTCATGATCCTTGCCCCAGACGTCGGTCCAGGCAATGGGCAACTCGATCTTGTGATCGCGCGCGGTAACGCCCATCTCGTGTGCCAGGCGCCGGATAGTGGCTGCGGGTATACCGGTAATGCCTTCCGCCCACTCGGGCGTGTATTCCTTCACGCGCTCAACCAGCAACTGGAATGATGGTTTAACCGGGGTGCCGTCGTCCAGCTTGAACGAGCCAAGCAGGCGCGGATCAACATCTTCACTGTGGGTCACCACGGCCTTGTTATTCAATCGATCCCACCACAACTTGTTTTGCGGATCAAAACAGCCCTCTTCCACCGGCACTTCGGCACGAACAAACATGCCGAACTCGGTGCTCGCCTCATCCATGTTCACCAGTTGCGCACCGTTGGTGTACTGGGTAAGGAATTCACGGTCATACAGACCTTGCTTGATAATTTCGTTGGTCAGCGCCAGGAACAAAGCACCGTCGGTACCGGGCTTGATCGGCACCCATTCATCGGCAATGGCCGAGTAACCGGTACGCACCGGGTTGACGGAAATGAACTTGCCACCATTGCGCTTGAACTTGCTCAGCGCCATTTTCATCGGGTTGGAGTGATGATCTTCAGCGGTGCCAATCATGACAAACAGCTTCGCACGCTCAAGGTCGGGGCCGCCAAATTCCCAGAACGAACCACCGATGGAGTAAATCATGCCAGCCGCCATGTTCACGGAACAGAAACCGCCGTGTGCAGCATAGTTGGGTGTGCCAAACTGCTTGGCAAACAGGCCGGTCAGTGCCTGCATCTGGTCACGACCGGTAAACAGGGCAAACTTCTTCGGATCCGTTTTGCGGATTTTTGCCAGGCGCTCTTCGAGCAGGCCAAACGCCTCGTCCCAGGAAATCTCTTCGAACTGGTTCTCTCCGCGCTCGGCACCGGCTTTGCGACGCAAGGGTTTGGTGATACGCGCCGGCGAGTATTGCTTCATGATGCCGGACGAACCCTTGGCGCAGATCACGCCCTTGTTCAGCGGGTGATCCGGGTTGCCCTCGATATAACGCACTTCACCATCACGCAGGACCACACGAATACCGCAGCGGCACGCACACATGTAGCAGGTGGTGTTCTTGATCTCGATCCGACCACCGGTCGGATCATTCTTATATAGAGTAGCGCTCATAAGTCGTACCTGTTCTTGGCCCGTCTCGGTGACCAGAAGCAACGGCAAGGTTGCTCCCCCGACGTCTTGCGAAGGGCCGGATTATTCAGAATCTGTCTAAAGACACAATTCACAATATTCAATGGCGCATTAGATTTTTCTAATATACGCCCTGAACGGCAGTACGGGCGAACCGATACTGCCTTATACAACAACTACTTATAATATTATGGCTGCAAAAAATGCGGGTAGCTGCAGCCTAAAAACACGGTTTCTCCGGGGCATTCTGGAAACGCGTTACTGCCTCGGTAATCTCCCTGGCAGCCGATTCCGCACCTTCCCAGCCCTCAACCTTAACCCATTTGTTGGGCTCCAGGTCCTTATAGTGCTCAAAAAAGTGTGAAATCTGTGCCAGCAGGCCAGCTGGCAAATCCTCAGGAGCCTTGGCAGAACGGTACATGGTGCACAACTTGTCGATAGGCACAGCCAGCAGTTTAGCATCCGGGCCGGCTTCATCGGTCATATTCAGCATACCCACCGGGCGGCACTGGATGACCGAGCCGGAAATCAGCGGGATGGGCGTAACCACCAGCACATCTACCGGGTCACCGTCTTCCGACAGGGTGTGGGGAATATAGCCGTAGTTGCACGGATAGTGCATGGCCGTGTTCATGAACCGATCCACGAACATGGCGCCAGTTTCCTTATCCACTTCGTATTTTACCGGGTCAGAATGTGCCGGGATTTCGATGATGACGTTTATTTCTTCCGGGAGCTTCTTGCCTGGCCCGACGCGATCAAGATTCATCTAAGTAGCCTCACAAACAATAGGTGCAACAAGCCAGAAGTGTATCATAATTTTCTAATATACTGCCTCCTCGGCACCATTTTTGTTCTGGTCCGGCCAGGAAGGCGAAAACCGATAGGTCAGTCGCGGATGGGCAATGCCACGTAGAACGTGCTGCCCAGTCCCTGCTGACTCTCAAAATATAACCGACCACCCATGGCCTCGACCAAGGACCGGGCGATGGTCAGCCCGAGGCCGCTACCACTGGTATGGCGACTGTCCGATCCATCGGCGCGGGCAAACTTGTCAAAAATGCGTTGACGGAATTCTTCCGGGACACCTTCGCCACGATCACTGACAGCAATTTCCACCTCATCACCCTTGCGTGTTACCGATATATGGACTTCCTCATTCGTTGGCGAATACTTGATGGCATTGGAGATCAGGTTGGACAAAACCTGGGCGAAACGTTCAGCATCCACGGAAACGGTAATGGCGTCCAGAGGCTGATCCAGCAACAGCTGGACATCATATTCGCGAGCATAGCCCTGGTTGGCGCCTGCAATAGATTCCAGCAGGGTCCGGAGATCGTGCGATTCCATATAGATACTGATCTTCCCGGCTTCCAGTTTCTGGATATCCAGCAAGTCGTTGATCAGCTTCAGCAGACGATCGCAGTTTTCATAGGCGATGGTGGTCAGCCCGCTCAGTTCCGGCGTCAACTCTCCGGCCACGCCGCCACGCATCAGGCCCAGGGAACCGCGTATGGACGTCAGCGGTGTGCGCAACTCATGACTGACTGTCGATACGAACTCAGTGCGAAGCCTCATCAGGCGACGCTGGTCAGTCACGTCTTCGGCGCTGCCGACAACACCGGTAATGGTGTCAGCTTCCAGCAATGGTGACTGGCTGTATACAATCTCCCTCACCTCGCCGGTACTGGTCACTATCCTGACATCCTGCTGACGTATCGTCTGTCCACGAAGCATGCTGCTGGCAAACAACTCTTCTGTTCGTGGCAGGTCCCGGGCGTCGATAATTTTTCTGAACTCCATGCCGATAATCTGTTCCGCAGGATACCCGGCCAGCAGAACACCGGCATCATTGACCAGCACAAACTTTCCCTGTCGATCGATTACGTAGATAGCATTGGACGCACTGGCCAATACCTTTTCCATGAACTCCTTGTTGGCAAGCAGTTCATCTTCAATCTTGCGTCGACTCAGAATCTCGCGCTCCAGGTCCCGGTTGACCCTGGACAGCCGCCTTGCTGATTCGTCCGATTGTTCCAGCAGCTTCCGGTTTTCTACCACCAGTTGCATGGATTCGATCAGGTTGGAATTGATCCGCTTTGCCGCACCCATGAGTATGATGAAAAACATCACGACCATGACCGCAGTATAAAGATGAGGTGTCGTCTGTTGCAGCACCAGCCAGATAATTAACGGCAGCAACAACGGTACGAGGTAGGCATGGTAGATCTTTAATACAGAAGACAACACCGGTATGGCGCCGGCAGCCATACCTGCCATCGCCACCATGACCACAATCTGGTGACCCAGGTGCTCGATAGGCAACATTACACTGCCGGCAAAGCCCCAACCGGCACCCGCGAGGGCGGCGCCAACGAGGAAATAGCTGGACCAGGTTTCATATTGAATAGTGGCTTTGTCGGTCTTTTGAAACCGGTACACCAGAATTGCGCGGATAATGGTCAAGGAACTCATGGCAGCAAACCAGCCATACACCAGCTCGTGACTGACAATGTTACGCAACATCAGCGTAATAACCAGGGCATTGACAACCGTCGCGATAAAACCAGGCACCGCCTGGTCATAAAGCATTTCCACCTGACTTGCCAGAATATCCCTCTCGCTGGAGAACTGCATAGAACCACCCACCACCTAATTCCTTATCCAAATTATAGTATCTGGAATACAAATTCCGGCGCTACTCCGGAACCCGGACTGTGACAAATGTTTACATCAATTGCCATGCCCGGCATGACCGGTTGATCAATGAAAGTCCCTGGAACGAGCCAGTAATTCGCCGATCAACCCGGAATAGTCATATAAACGACGCGCCAACACATGGATCACCCGACCCTCGCGCTGAATAACACCGTCTACCCGCATCAACCTTGAATCCAGCAACTCGCTGCGCTGCCGTTCGATCAGCTTGCGGTGAACAATGATGTTGCTGATACCGGTCTCGTCTTCCAGCGTAACAAAAATTACGCCCGTTGCCGTACCCGGTCGCTGCCTCGATATCACCAGCCCGGCAATACGTACCGGGTCATCATGACGACACCGCAACAAGTCCCGGGCACTGACAACATGCTGCTTCTGTAAACGGGCACGCAACAACGCCAGCGGATGACGATGCAGGCTCAGGCCCAGGCTGGCGTAATCGGCAACAATGTCCTCGGCTTCGGTTGGTCGTCTCAATAACGGCGAGGCTTCGGCCGGTGTCGAATCCTTCAACAAGACACTGGCCGGCATGATTCCGTCCGCCTGCCAGTAAGCCTTGTGCCGGTTGCCACTGAGGCTGCGCAAGGCATCAGCAGCGGCCAATGCATTCAGTTCCTTGCGATTCAAACCGGCATCGGCAACCAGCTGGTTAACACTGCTAATGCGCCTCTCCTGGCGCAGCGCAACCAGTGAACCTGCTGCTGTCGATGACAGGCCGCCAACCATGCATAAGCCCAGGCGTACGGCCGGCACACCCGCCGCTGTTTTTTCCAGCGTGCACAACCAGTCGCTGGTCAAAACATCGACCGGCCTGATCTCAACACCATGACGTTGCGCGTCCTGTATCAACTGTGCCGGTGCATAAAATCCCATGGGCTGACTGTTCAGCAATGCACAACAAAATGCGGCCGGTTCATGACGCTTGAGCCATGCTGACACGTATACCAGCAAGGCAAAACTCGCGGCATGGGATTCCGGGAAACCGTATTCGCCAAATCCCTGTATCTGGGCAAAGATCTGTCGGGCAAAATTCTCGCTGTAACCACGCGCAGCCATGCCATCAATCAATCGCTGCTCAAATACATCCAGGCCACCACGTCGACGCCATGCTGCCATGGACCGGCGTAAATGATCAGCCTCGCCCGGGCTGAAGCCGGCAGCGACCATGGCCAGCTTGATTACCTGCTCCTGGAAAATCGGCACACCGAGAGTACGCCTCAATACATCGCGCACGTCATCACTGGGATAACTTACCGCTTCCTTGCCCTGTCGCCGACGCAGGTACGGATGTACCATGTCGCCCTGTATCGGACCGGGACGCACAATCGCTACTTCAATAACAAGATCATAAAAACAGGCGGGCTTCAGACGGGGCAACATCGCCATCTGTGCACGCGACTCAATCTGGAACACGCCGACGGTATCGGCCTGCTGAATCATGGCGTAGACCCCCGGGTCTTCCGCCGGGATTGTCGCCATGGTCAGGCGACGACCATCAAAGCCATGGATTAGATCAAAGCACCGGCGGATCGCGGTCAACATGCCCAGCGCCAGGCAATCGATTTTCAGCAAGCCCAGGGCATCGATATCATCCTTGTCCCACTGGATGACAGTACGATCAGTCATGGCCGCATTTTCAATGGGCACCATGGTGGATAATTCATCTCGGGCAATGACAAAGCCGCCGACATGCTGCGACAAGTGTCGCGGAAAACCGAGCAATTCCGTTACCAGCAACATAATGCGCCTGATAACATCGCTGTCCGGGTCCAGCCCGGCTTCACGCAAGCGCTCCGCGGCAATGCACTTGCCATCCCACCACTTGATGGACTTGCTCAGGCGATCCAGCTGGTCCAGGCCAAGCCCCATGGCCTTGCCGACATCGCGTATGGCGCTCTTGGGTTTATAGCTGATAACCGCGGCCACCAACGCTGCCCGGTGGCGGCCATACTTATTATATAGATACTGGATCACCTCCTCGCGCCGGTCGTTCTCGAAATCGACATCAATATCCGGTGGCTCGTTGCGCTCCCTGGATATAAAACGCTCAAACAGCACTTCGATTCGTGCCGGGTCCACCTCGGTAATGCCGAGACAAAAACAGACTATGGAATTGGCCGCCGAGCCGCGACCCTGGCACAGGATCTTTTGGCGCCGGGCAAAACGGACAATGTCATAAACCGTCAGGAAGTACGGCTCGTATTGCAGTTCGGCGATTAACGCCAGCTCGTGCTCGATCAATCCACGCAACTTGTCATCCAGGGCGCCGGACCAGCGCCGCTGTGCGCCCTTGTACACCAGGTGTCGCAACCAGGACGTGGCGGAGAAATCGTCCGGCACAATCTCGCGCGGATACTCGTAACGCAACTCGTCGAGACTGAACCGGCATCGATCAGCAATAGCAATGCCCTGCCGCAACAACGACTCCGGGTACAGCTCGGCCAGGGTTTCACGCTGACGCAAGTGTCGTTCGCCGTTACCGTCAATGGCATGACCCAGTTCCGCTACCGGTGTATTCAGGCGAATGGCGGTTAATAGATTTTGCAGGCTGCGTCGGCCACGACGATGCATGAGTACATTGCCGCAGGCAGTCAGGGGGATGGAATATTGCCGTGATAGCTCAGCAGCCCGCTGCAACAAGGCGGCATCGTCACCACGACGCAATAACGATACACCCAGCCAGGCGCGGTCATTGAAGCGGTTCCGCAACTCACGGCAATGTTCGGCTGTCAGCCCGTCATCCACCATGGCAATCAACAGGCATGAACCGGCATGTTCGTACACATCCGTCATAACCAGTTGGTATTCGCCCTTGTCCGCACGGCGACGCGCCAGGGTGATGAGTTTTGACAGCTGGCCATAACCATGGCGATCCGGCGCCAGCAACACCAGCGTCGGACCATCCAGGGGTTTAAAGTGACTGCCAATAATTATCCGGGTCGGGTTATCACGGGCAGCAACATGGGCGCGCACAACGCCGGCCAGTGAACATTCATCGGTAATGGCCAGCGCCTTGTAACCCAGTGCCGATGCCTGTGCCACCAGTTCTTCCGGGTGGGATGCGCCACGCAGGAAACTGAAATTGGACAGGCAATAAAGTTCAGCATAATCGGGTACACGCGACATGACACAGTACTCAGCCAAAAATGCCGTGCAGGTACCACTGGTTGTCGCTGCGCAGATCACGATAAAGCCAGTAGCACTCGCCATCATGGTTGCAGCCGACATGGTAATCGCGCGCCACATCGTTCCCGTCCCACCAGCCACTTTCAATGCGCTCGGCTGCTGACAACAATAAGCGCCCATGAAACTGCGGCACACCATCATGCGTTGTTAATGGCAATGGCGATAGCAACAGCCACAACGGTCTTGCTGCTGATACTGCGGTATTGTCCAGGCGCCTGGTTGCCTGGCTGGCACAGGCATGTTCCGGTCGATGATCGGCCACGCAATGCAGCCGGTGCATGACATCAGCACCCAGTCGCGCCACCAGCCTGTCCACGAAACGTGGCCAGGCATCCACACTGGATGACTCGGCAAACATGTCTGTAGTCATGGCGCCCTGCTGCAGGAAGCTGTCGGCCTGCAGGATCAGTTCACGTACCGGCGCCGCCAGGTTGACGCGCTCAAGCCGCTCACGAAACAGCGCCAGCCATTGATCAGCCTGGCGCACCATGCGCAAGGAGGACAATTCCACGGATTGCTTCGGTGCGTCTTCTGACACCAGGATTAATACAAGTTGTTGCACCATGGCATCATGTGCAGTCAACACGCCCTGCAGTTCCAGCAACAGGCGTCGCAAACCAAATAACAAGGCCTGCACATCCACGGTTTCGGCAGGCAGTTCAAGTTCCGAGCAAAAGCGCGCAGCGGGTCGATACATTTTCCTGGGGTCCGGCGCCAGCCCGCGCAACCGGTCCAGCTGTTCCAGCCAGGACTTGCCAAAGCGACGCAACATGCCGTCACGCGGCAATACAAAACATTCGGCCAGGGTGCGTATACCCAGTCGCGCCAGTTTTTGTTTATGGCTTTCGGCAACGGGCAATTGCTGCACCGACAGCTTTCCCAGTACCGGCACAACGAAGCGGCGCTGCTCAAGAATCACCGGGTTGCCGGTCATGGCCAGCCACAAGGCTGCCAGTGGCGTCGGTGCCATGGCGCTGGTAACGCTGTAACCCAGCTCGTGGATTTCATGATGAATGGTGTTGCGCAGTGCAGGCAAGGAATGAAACAGGCGCTCGCTGCCGGCCACCTCGATAAATAATGTCGCCGGTAGCTCCAGGCTCAACTGTGAACTGTAGCGATAACAGAAATCGGCCAGCGCCTGAAGTTGCTTTTGTTCACGCGCTGCATCGTATGCCCAGGTTTGCAGATCGGCGCACATGGCCAGCGCCGTGGCAACACTGTGATCACGGCGCACACCTGCCTGCTGCGCCAGCCGGTTGCAATCGACAATAACCTGCCTGCCCTTGCGGGTCTCGTGGATTGCGGCCGCAATCCTGTTGGGCTGCGCCCGGGTGAATCCCTCGAGCGCCAGGTGCGGAAAGTGCAGTGCCAGCCAGATCATCAGCGTTATCCAGAACAACCGGGCGATATAGTGATAATAAAAATATGCAGTTCACCGGGAACACCGGCTTGGTCATTGATGCCAGCCATCGCCAATGGCCACGGCCGCGTGGCTCATGACTACCAGGCAAACCCGGTTTGCCGGATCGGCGGTTGATTACACACAGTTCCGTCGCCTGATCAACTCGTCCCTGTTATGCAGCGCATGGCCAACAATCAGCAGGTTGCCGTTGTTGTCCCTGACACGAAAATCCTTGCTGCCGTAGTCACGCTCGGCAAAGTCGCCAACAAATTCGATATTTCTTGACTGCCACTCTTCGTAAACGGCATCGGCATCTTCCACCCGGATAATACAAACACCGGTACCGGCAAACTCCTTGCGACCTTCGCCAAACTCAATCACCGCGTTGCCACGACTGACCACGCCATAGGCGGGATCCTGCCAGACAATATTGACGTTAAAGCCCAGCCTGTTCTCGTAGAACGCCGCTGTTTCAACAACACTGCTCACCGGCAATACAGGATTTGCCCCGATAAACTGTTTATTCATTTCATGCTCCCTGGTGAAAGAGTGATTTCGGTACAGCGGTTTTCAACATGCCCGCATAATGCGGGCCATTGCCCATCCGGGCATCGCCCAGCACAACCGGGGCCGGCAACCTGTTACCGCGACGCTTGATCAAATCAACAAGCATCTGCCTGTTGCTAAAACGCGCATGAATGCGCAATGCCGCCGGTGACGTGGAGCGACGCCAGGTCTCCGGTCGAAACACAAACAACAATGATTGTGATGCCTCGGCCGCCAGTTGCAGGCGGCGCAAGGCTTTGGGTTCATCCCCGTTCAGCCATAACAGTACAGCTCCGCAGGCATTACTGCGCAATGCCTGCTCGGCTGCCCACAACCCGTCGACCGCCTTTCGGGGATGAACCCGCCACACGTGCTCCAGCACACACCCGGCCTGCTGCAATGTCGGCGCATAAGGTATGTGCGGTGTATTGATCCACAACACCGGTCGCGCAGCAGCGGTGATGGCTGCCAGTGCCGGCAATACCAGGCTGACACTGCCCGCGCCCTGGTCGTGATACAGAATTTCGGTTAGCACGCCCAGCGGCCAGCCGCTGCCGGGCAATACACCGTCAAGCCGGGCGAAGCCCGTTGCCACCACTGCCTGCGCAGGGGCAACACTGCTGCCACGCCAGATATCGGCGCGCTGTAACACGGTATCGAGACTCATAAACGCTGACCATTACGCAACACGCCCACGGCCAGGCCTTCGATGGCAAACTCGTCACGACGCAAGTCCACCTCGATGGGATCAAACCCGTCATTCTCCGGCAACAGTGTCACCTTGCTGCCACGACGCCGGTAACGCTTGACCGTTACCTCGTCATTGATGCGCGCCACCACCACTTCACCACTGCGCGCCTCGGGCGTGCGATGCACCACCAGCAGATCATTATTGAGAATGCCAATATCGCGCATGCTCATGCCGCGCACCCGCAACAGGTAGTGGGCACGCGGTGAAAACAATGCCGGGTCCAGATGGTAATGATCCTCGATATTCTGCTCGGCCAGGATCGGCGCGCCGGCGGCCACGCGACCCACCACCGGCAAACCGGCCACCTCGTTTAACAGGCGAATACCACGCGAGGTGCCGGGCGCAATCTCGATAGCACCCTTTTTTTCCAGTGCCCGCAGGTGGGACTCGGCCGCGTTGGGCGAACTGAATCCCAGCGCCTCGCAAATATCGGCACGCGTCGGCGGATGGCCGTATTCGTCCAGGTAGCGGCGAATCAGGTCGAGGATTTCCTGTTGGCGATCGGTCAGTTTCACGGTAGCTATATATCCATACAGTAGTACTGTAAGTATATACAGCTGCCCGGTGATGGCAAGCCCGATCAATAAATGCTTGAATTGGCACCGGGTTTTTCATCGCCCAGGGAATTCAACTGCAAGGGAGTAACATGTGACCGCATTGACCGAAGGCATTCACCACCTGGGACTGACCGTGCCCGACGTGGAACAAACGGCGACGTTTTTCACCGGCACACTGGGCTTTACCGAGCTGCGTCGACGCCCGGACTACCCGGCCATTTTTATCAGCGACGGCAGCATTATGCTGACCCTGTGGCAGGCACAGGACAATGCGCCAACGATTCCCTTTGATCGCAGGCACAACGTCGGCCTGCATCACTTCGCGCTCAAGGTCGCCAGCCTGGACAGGCTGCAGGAAATACACGCATTACTGAAACAACATACCGACGCCAACATTGAATTTGCGCCAGAGCTGCTACGCGAAGGCCCGGCACAACACATGATGTGTGTCATACCGGGTGGTATACGACTGGAATTTATCTGGCCCGGACAATAACAGCAGGAGGAAGCATGGCCGACAAAACCATTAACGGCAGTTGTTTATGTGGCAACGTACGCTATCAATATAAAGGGGAACCGTTGGCATTCCAGTATTGTCATTGTTCACGCTGCCGGAAGTTTACCGGCTCGGCACATGCCGCCAATATCATCATCAAGCCGGATCAATTCGAATGGCTAAGTGGTGAAGACCAGGTTGGTCGCTATGAACTTCCGGATGCCAAACACTTCGCCACCGGCTTCTGCAAGACATGTGGCTCATCGACACCGTGGATCAACAAAAGCGGTCGCGCCCTGATTATCCCGGCCGGCACGCTCGACGATGACCCCGGAACCCGGCCGGTGCAGAACATATTCTTCGGTAGTCGCGCGCCCTGGTATGTGGATGCCAGTGAATTGATGAAATGGTATGAGCTGCCGGAGAACAAATATTACATCTCGCCACACTAATTAATACCCGTTGTCGAAATCGACAACATAGCTGGCGCGGGCAGGATAATTCATTTTCAGTTTCGCACCTTCACTCTTTACGCCCGATAACTTTCGGGTCTTTGCAATCATCTTCATTGGTGATTTCGTTGATTTAAATCAACGTAACTTGCTATAAAATATTTGTTCAATAGGACTCTGCCGGGCGTTTCTAATATCAGCATATTATAATATAAACATTGGCTACCTGGCAGGAATACTAGCCGCGATGCCATGGGTTGACGCGTTTATAGAGGGTCATGTATATGCATAGATTCTTTATATTGATGATGTTATTAGTATTGCCAGGTTGTGTTACGCAAACCGAGAAAATCGGCGATCAACACCTTGAGGAAATCAAGAGGACGAAAATTGCTGTTTCGTTTTACGATTCAAAAAAGATTTTCCGGCGTATAAATAGTGTCCCATCCCCCTTCTCTCTCACGCCATTTTACGACACCAGTTATGAATCCAGCTGGGTGACCAGCAGCAAGGATATTACCGCCATGCATACTGCGTCGCTTTCCGGGTACGGTCTCGATGTTGTATCAATACATGATGTTTTTGACGCAGAACAAATGGCCACGTTCCTGGATACAGAAAAGAAACTATATGACTATTTTTACCAGGTTTCCTATCTCAATGAATCATGCGAGGTTAACCAGTCATGCTGGTCGACCTATGACAATTCCAAACCGGTGGAACTGGATCCGGGCAGCCGGCAGGCCTTGCTGTCGAAGGATATTAAATTCCTGGTCTGGATAACATGGATTCATCCTCAAATAGTGACCTGGGGAGGATATTCAAGATTCGAACTCGTATATTACATATTGATATATGATATTGAATCCAACAAGAGAATATGGAAAACAAGAATTGGCACTGCGGAGGAACCTGGTATTGAAGCTGACCAATATATCAAACATATCAAAGATGACAATTTTTCCGGACTTCGATTACAGCTCGAGAAAAGCTTTCGATCAAGATACGCATATTGTTCACAAGAAGATCCGGATGGGCGCTGGCCATGGAACAAACTGCCGTGCATTGGCAAGATGATGGGAATTATAGACAAATAGGAATTCTGCGATCACGATGCGGATTCGTTTTCAACACAACAGCGGACAGTATCAGAGCGACTAAAAACAACAGCGCTTAGCAGAATTACAATAGAGCCTGACCCATTTGGTTATTTCGGTTTGATGAGATATGCGCAAATTCAATCGCCTAACAAAGTCTGCACTTTTGCTCTTCCTGGCACTTGCTGCCACAGGATGCCGGCATTCATATGATCGGCTGGATGCAGCAAGCGAATTCCGGAATCATGGATCAAACTACAGCAAAAAACACCAATTCAATAATATCTCACTCAAGTTCGATAACTCCTGGAACGAAATCGGAACCACCGTATTAGTCGATACAACAGTGGTAATCAACGAAGTCACGAGCAAACTGGCGGATTCAGTCAAAATAATTACTCGTGACAAAATTGTCCCTGGCGTGAAGAACACACTAGTGAAATACAGCAACAAGTACGGTATAAAAATCAGCGATTCCGAAACAACATCAGGAAACGATTTCCTTGTCTTGTCTCTGGAAGAAATTTACCTGGGACGCAATAATTCTGTGCGAAACGAGTTATATACAGATTGCAAATATACGGTAAGGTACAAAATCAAGTCCTCCCTTATGAGCAATAACGACATGGTTCACCAGTATACTTCCTGGTATCCTGTATTGCATGCCTGCATGTCTCCATAAAAAACCATTTCATCATTTCAGAAAGACATTCGATTCGAAGTTGACGATAGTATATACAAAACTCTTCATTGGCTTATCGATGATATTTTTCTTATTTGGCACCCGCACAAAATTCCAACCGGCAAGCCACGATGTCGTAACACCGGCGAACTATGGCTCCCGGATCATGCGCTCAGGCCGACACATGGTGACGGGCTTGTCTATCGCTCCGATACGCCAGCACCTCGTCTCCAGTGGGAATCTCTCGAACAAATGCTGGAAAGAACCGGCAGTACCGGCATTGCCGGACAAATCAGCAATGTCGCCTACGATTTCAAGCTTTACCGTGAATGGTGCGAGCCTTGTTCAAACCGTGCGAAGAAATGCTATGCGGAAAAACTGGTAGAGACCGATGGGCTCAATGACCCGTATATCCTGCTCGATACACAGCTTGGTTACTGCAACAGTTATTTCTGGACGGTGAGGGCAAGGTTTCAGTATGGTGAAATGACTCGGGTTACGGAGTGGGCGGGTAACTACGATTTTAATAACAAGTGGTTCGACCAGGGCGATATTTATCACTTGTTCGAAGACGGTTCACCGGCGCCAGTTTACAGAAGACTGGGGAAACCCCTGCCGAAACCCCTGCTTATGATACTGTTCACCCCAAAAGAACCATGGAGTGAAGTCTGTACCATTCAGTCCACTATTGATTACCCTGAATTGTTCAAAAACTACTACGTGTTTCCCGGCTCTGATAAGATTGGGGTTACCGGTAAACGCGTTCAACAGACCCATGCGTCATTGGGTCATTTAATACAATTAGATTATCTTGAATTCCAGCATTGCATGCACCACGACAAGGAGTTGTGCACTGATCCGGAGGAAATGGACAAGTCCAGGATACGGTTCACAAAATGCATCAAACACAATATCCTGGAATCTCTTCCGGGTGCGGTCTTGCTGGATGGAAGAATACTTCCTGGCTGGCCGCCAGTCTCCAACAACACTCACACCGGTGTTTCAGATTACATTATTTCCATGCGAGTCAAAGTATTACTCGACAACGATATAAATAACCCAATGCCCGGTAGTTGCGTTACTGTCGGCCCACAATTCGATATACACAAACCAGCCTCAGCAGTGGTTCATGCCGAAATCTTGCGAACATCTGACCAGGAAAGGGTGGGAGTCCTGGAAGCCAATTCTTTCGCCCTGAACAAACACGTTATCGCTTTTCCGCTGCCCCTTGTTATTCCCGTTGACCTGAGTGCTCTCACTTTATCAGACCGCGCTTGCGCGGCATTCGGCAAAAGCATTGGCAGTTTTTTGGCCGGAAAAGGCAATGACTATATTCAAGCACGATGAAGTAATACTGACACAAAACCTGGCTCGAGAATCAAACACTGTCATCGCCCGTTCCACAGCTGTCTTGCTCGCATGCGATCCATGCCCGGTCAACCGACACGGTCCAACTCGACTAAAGACAATGGTGAGCAGGCCAAGCTCACTCTGGTCTGACCCTTTTTGTTTACTTTAGGTTTTTGGTAATTCGTCCGCCGACGAGCCAGTCCGACCAGATCCTTACGGCCCACCGACCCCGGTTGATAGCCTCATCGCTGCAACGAAGGCAGGCTGCCTATACAGGCCCTGATTGCATCAGCTATCCGGTCCCGATCAGCATCACCGGGGACCATCACAGACAGATACTTTCCTGGTACGCACGATGGGCTATTGAATGGAATAGTCATTTTATCCAGGACATCATCGTTACGCTGGTCTTTCGCATTTTGTGGTGGCGACGCATTCCGGGCAAATGGCCTGAGAAAATGCCCATGCTCATGCTCCTTCCTGAATGCTTTCATGGCGATCCGAATCTGCTCCTGTATTTCCTTTGCCACGATTGCTCTTCGTTCAAGAATTTCACGTTCATACCTGGCATCAATCGCCCGGTCATAAAAATATACCCGAAGCGCATGAAATTCATGCTCGTCGGAGAAATGGTGCCCTGAAACACTGAATTGTTCTTCCTGGTCGACAAAATCATCCCGAGTGCTGATGCTGTGTACCGCCGAGGCGATGTCGCCAGTCTCATCCGCAGATTGATCAAAAGGATCATGCTCGATGTCCTGAACATCAAAAGCCCCTGGTGTTTCGACACTATGCCTGTCCAGCACAAGCTCGGCTACCCGATCAGCAAACCTGTCAAGCTGAACACCAATCGCATCAATACTGATTGCACCATTCGCGGATGAAAGAATGAATTCCAGTTCAAACCTGTCATTGATGGAAGCCGCGCAATCACGGGAACAAAGAGTGATACGCGCCGGCGCAAAGCATCCCTTTTCAATCTGCTGATCGATCAATATCCGGGTTTGCTCGGCGCTCCTGCCATATAGACGCCATCCTTTTCCAGGGCTGTATTCAAATTTATGCGCATACTCGGGTTCAGCATAGTCAAGATCATCCAGGCACAAACTCCCGGAACGGCGAAATTCATCGACTATCTGATTTATCCACGGAACCGAAGGACCCAGGTTGCGCCGATAGGCACTCTCCTCCTCCGTGAAAAAACTGTCGTCGTCGACGATATGGCTGATGTTGCTAATGATCGAAAATCGGTAATAACGTGATTCATAGCTGAATCCTGGTGCACCACTCATGGTTGACTTCCAATTGAAGCATTAAAAGGATATGGATCAAAAGAATCAGACCCTACTGAACTCTTTTTGTTTTATTTTGATTCCCGGTACCGAACCCGGCACACTATTCAAGGCCCCGCCACATCATGCTCCCGGTCTTCAAAGCTGCAGCCATGCTCATGAATATGACCGGGATAACGCGCCTTGAAGGATTCGCATAACTCCTGTCGGCTCAGCCAGGTGCCTTGCTCTGACAGGC
>JAOUOD010000014.1 GCA_029880545.1 Gammaproteobacteria bacterium
GCATACGGGCACGCTGAATACATGAACATCCTACAGCAAGCTACGGATATTATTCAATTTATCGGGTATCCTAGCGCCTGCGGTTCGTTCCATGGCCAGGTGCAACTGCGCATAATGTATATTATGTCAAATTAGTTTCACACGTAAAAAGTTACGTTATTTTTCAATTGGTATTTTGACAAATGTCAGGTTCTTTATTATCAATATAGAAAAAGATAACTACGCGGTTCGTGATATCGGGGTGGTATCATGGGTCTCACCTCGCACGGTCATGGGAAGAAGTTACAACTACAACAGGACAGGATGACCCGATCAATGGCTACAAAGAAAATTCACAATTCTGCTCAAACCGGATCCAGGCTTGGCGATATCGGCATGGTACTCATGGTGACACTGATGAGTGTCGCTGCAAACCTGCCCGATACATTCGAAATCAACTTTGACAAACGTTACCTGCTCGCGGCATTGATGGGAATTGTCGGTGTTTCGCTGATCAAGTACCTGAAATTTGCCCTTGTTCTGGTTGTTGTCGTATTGGCGGTGGGCGCCAATCTTCCCGAGCATATGGCCAGTGAAATGAACGTGAATCAGAACGTTATGTTGTTTGCGCTGGTTGCGATGGTCATCGTGTCCCTGGCCAACCATGCGTTCAAACTGCCAACGGGGCTTGAACAGACTCGCAGCCAGACGGATCGTGGTCCTGGTGGCTCGGCGTTATACGGCGCAATTTCAAAAGGTCGCCTGTCTACCGTCAAGGCCATTCTGGACCAGGGCGTTAACGTCAATATTCGAACACCTTCCGGTCAGACGCCGCTTATGTTCGCTTCATACAAGGGGTTCGGCGATATTATTCAGCTGCTGATTGACCGTGGTGCCGATATTCATGCGAAGGACAAGGACGGCAAGACTGCGTTGAATTTTGCAACGCAAAAGGGCTATACGCGGGCCGTAGACTTACTGCGTAGCTCCGGCGCGCAGATGTAAGCCCGCCCTGCTGCGCGGTCATTTGGTCCGGCTGAATCATTCCGGGCATCCAGAAAATCTTTATAAGAATATTGGTGCCCGGGGCCGGAATCGAACCGGCACGGTGTTTCCACCGAGGGATTTTAAGCTATTTGTGTCTTAATTTTCGCCTGTTAGCAGTTTTTTTAACTTCCTTTAAAAACAATAAGATAGTCTCCTTTCCCTTGCGCTATTGTTTGACAAAATTAGTGGTTATTCGCTAGAGTTGGACCTCAAGTGTCTACACTGTGTCTACACCAAGACGCGAAGGATCCAAATTGGCCACCAAACGACTCAACAAAAGTTTTGTCGACACGCTGTCTACACCAGCCCCAGGGCCTGGTGGCAAGAAGACGCAAAGGTTTTTTCGGGACAGCGCGCTCCCCGGCTTTGGGCTGCGAATTACTTCGGGCGGGGCCAAGTCCTTTATTGTCGAGAAACGCATCGCCGGAAAGGTCAAACGCATCACCCTGGGCCGGTACGGCCACCTCACGGTGGAGCAAGCCCGCATCGAGGCCCAGAAGCTCCTGGGTGAAGTCGCCACTGGCAAGGACCCGATCAAGGAGAAGCAGGCCAAGCGGGCCCGGGGTGTAACGCTCAAGGAAGCCTTTGACAGCTACCTGCAGACCCGCAAGGACCTCAAACCGCTAACGATTCACGATTACACGCGCTCGATCGAAGGACCGTTTAAAGACTGGCAGAATCGGGCGCTGGCCAATATCACCAAGGATATGGTGGAACTGCGTCATCGGGAATTGGGGCAGCGCTCCCCTGCCCGCGCGAACAATGCCATGCGCCTGCTGCGTGCCATCTTTAACCACGCCCAGGCCAAGTACGAGGACGAGAACGGCAACCCCATTATTACGGTGAACCCAATCGATCGGATCAGCCAGAATCGGGGCTGGTACGAGGTCAAACCGCGTCAGACCTTGATCAAGGCCCACCAGCTGGGCGACTGGTATGCGGCCACGGAACAGCTCAACAACCAGACCACCCAGGACTATTTGCGGTTCCTGCTGTTCACCGGGCTGCGCCGGTCCGAAGCCGCCGGGCTGAAATGGAATGATCTCGACTTTAAAGACAGAACGTTCACGATCAAGGAAACCAAAAACAAGCAGATCCATACCCTGCCCTTGTCGGATTATTTGTTCGACCTGCTGAAACGACGCCATGACGGCGCAACGTCGATATTTGTATTCCCCAGCAATACCGCCCGGGGCCATATGATTGAGCCCAGGACCGCCGTCAGCCGGGTGTCGGAGCTGTCCGGGGTGCCGTTTACCCTCCATGACCTGCGCCGGACCTTTATCACCATTGCCGAAAGCTTGGATATCGCGGGTTATGCGCTGAAAAGGTTGCTGAATCACAAGGATCCGAACGACGTCACGGCCGGATATATCGTCTCGAACGTGGACCGGTTGCGTGAGCCGATGCAACGGATAACGGACTTTATTGTTGAGCATTGCAATGACAAGAACAGCGAGGAAACAAAAGCATGCTAAAAGCCCCCATTCGGCTACTCGTTACACTGTTTTTTTGCTTTCCAATAGCAACTTCTCAAGCTGGCTATGAATCTGTATTTGATAGTGAGCTTGATAAAGCGGTCACCAGGAATTCATTAATCAATGCGATCGAAAAAGACGATTATGAAGCAGTAGCAAAGATACTGGATTCAGGAAAGATAGACATAAACTTCACAACCGAAAAAGGCGGTTCGGCAATCATCTACGCGGCCCGTAAAGGGAATCCAGGAATCATAAAAGCACTTGTTTCAGCAGGTGCGGATGTAAATCACAGCACTAACGCTGGCAATACCACGCTAGCGTATGCCATGTCGGGCACAAAGAAGAATGCATACCAGATAGCGAAACTCTTAATAGATGGCGGCCTGGATGTGCGCGCGAAAAGAGATCCGAAAAATATAGAAGTCGATCCACCTGTTACTGCCGCCGTCCACAAAGGAGACGCCAAACTGGTGCGCCTGTTTCTCAAGAACGGCGCGGATATCAATGCCAAAGATTATCGTTTGTGGACGCCTCTTGATATTGCTATCAGGACAGGAAAGGCGGAAATGGCGAGAATATTAATTGGACACGGCGCGAAGATTGAAACGCTATTTATAAGCAACTTGTTTGACGGGTGGCCACCCATAAAATACGCGTATAAACAAGGCCACCATGAAGCCGTCTATGTCGCAAAGAGAGCAAAAAATGGTTTTATGCCCCTCGATATTCACTCACATTTTGACGAGCAACGGAAAATGGCAGAGGCGCTATACGAGCTATCGGGTACCAGAAAATATTCTATTGAGGGCCATAATTTTAATACGTTGACTAATGCGCTCTATGAAGACCCGGGAGTAATACTTCGGTATGAGGGAAACAACACAAAAGAACAACTGAATTTCTTCAATAAAGAGCAGTTACAGAAACTGAGGAATGCCATCTTTGCCCGGCATAACTATGCGTTTAAAACTGAAGAATTGCGGGCTTACTTCACAGAATTGTTTCCGGGTTACAGTGCTACAAATAAGAACGTGAAACTATCAAAGTCTGACAAGGATAATGTGAAGTTTATTCGTGATATTGAAGCAACTAAACAGTAAAACAACCGTGGAATACCTTCAAAGTAGCTTCAAAATACCTTCAATTGACCTTCAAAATAGCTTCAATTGACCTTCGATCTAGCTTCAGAAGCGGCAATTGGGGGTTTGAAATTGGCTCAAGTGGTTATCTGGGAGCCAAGGAGTATTTGTATGTTGTTGTATGAAATATTTGATTACTTCGATCCGAAATCAGGTCCGATGCCCGATTATTTTGAAGATCATTTCGGGTTTGTTGCAAAGAGAGCTCGCACTGTTCTGATGAGTCGAAACAAAGAATTCATACTTAATGCTTACGATATTCTCGAAGCAATGTATGACGAATGCGGTCCCTGGAAGATGGAAGCGCTAGAGAATGATGGTCAACCAGATTATGAGTTGCATAAACATTACTTAGAGGGTGATGCGCAATATTCAGTGGCGTATGATTTTGTTCACATGATAATTGGTGAATACGATCTTGTTAGTGAAGAATCCCTAAAGCATCCGACATGGCCGGAGATGCTCGCAGTAATCGCGCTGGCAAAGATTGCTGAGGCACATTGGAATATTTCTCAAGTCTCATCTGAAGAGCAAGACATCGGTCACGAACTTGATGCGATTGATTCCTGTGGAATACTCCTGTCTGAAGCAACTGATGCAATCGCTATTGCAGAAGGACTGCAATATACCGAGGATATGATAGAACATATTGACAGATTAGATAAATTGACAAGTGGTCCGAGCCGAGGAGGAAAAAAACGGGCAGAGAACTATAAGCCTTTAAGGGGCTATGTCATAAGTGAATGGCTGGAAAGGCATAAGAATATAAGTGTCAGACAAGCTGCTATAAAAATATGGAAGACTGTCCCGGACGATCTAAAAGACCTAATAAGCACAGATGACCCGGAAAAACGTCTCGAGAAATGGATTGGGATATACAAGAAACAATTTAATCTGAAATAGTTATCATGCTCGCCTAAATGTACCCGTACTAGCGCGGGTATACCTCTAGTAGCGGCGTCATTCCAATCGCCCTCAAAGACATTTATATATTTCCTCATGTTCGAAACTGCATGAGGAAATACACATGGAAACAAGACTACTCAATACCCAACAAGCAGCCCAATATCTGGGCGTAAGCAAAGCCTTTTTGGAGCGTGATCGCTGGGCTGGTGCTCGGATCCCGTTTGTCCGGATCGGCTCCCGGTCAGTTCGCTACACTCAGGAAGCTCTGGACAAATATATTGCGGGCCAGGTCCGCATGAATACTTGCGATCTCAAGGCCGGGGGATCGCATGGATGAGGGGCCGATATATAGCGATCTAAACCCCCGCCCGATTCCCAGGCAGATCCAGGGAACCCGGACGATACCGGTTCCCCTGCTCGGTCGCCCTCTGGGCGGTCCAGGGGATGTGGGCTTTATTGAGCGAGCTCTGACCAGGTCTCCGGCAAGGTTCCGGGAGGATATCGCCCGGGAGTATGAGCGCCTTTTTAAAACCAAAGGGCGACAGACTGCGAACCTGTATATGCTGGATATCGGAAACGACTTCCGATCTCACAATATCTTGCTCGCTGGAGATGATGATTATATCCGGTCCTATGCGCGGCAATGCTCGCAGATGTGCCGGGGATTTTGGCGTCAATCCCGGGACCTGGTTCACGCCTATAGCATGCAGATAGCTTACGCAGCCGAGAAAGGCATTAGTCCCCCGCTCCCTGACCGTAACCGGGTATTGAGAAGCCTGGTTCGTCGGCTTGCCTGTGAGAAGTGGTGGCGCCGGGCACTGCGGGCCACACGAGCGCAACTGGTCGAGGGTCACGCGATTCGGCTTGGCCTCGTGCATGCTCACAAGCAAATCTACGCCAGTGATGAAACCGTTTACCGATGCCGGCAGCAAAACGCCCATAATCGGGATCTGCTGGCATCGATGGAAGCCGTCAACGAACTGGATCAGTGCTACACACTGGAAGAGCTGGCCGAGCTTTCAACATCAAACCCAAAGATTCGCCGGGCTGAGCTAATGGCCAGGATGGCCGGGTTTGAATTACTCGCTGATTCACTCCGTCACATCGCAGAGTTTTACACATTAACAGCCCCGGGACGCATGCATAGGTACCGGTTCTGTTCTGGAACGGGTACCGGTCCAGCAAGGTTAAAGCCTGTATGTAACCGGAACCATGATGGCTCCAACCCCCGGGACGCGAACCGATACTTGTGCCGGGTCTGGGCACGGATCCGGGCCAAGCTAAAGCGCCAAGGCATCCCCATTTACGGCTTTCGGGTCGCCGAACCGCACCACGATGCCACGCCCCACTGGCATTTACTGCTATTCATGGCGTCTGAACACCGGGAAGCGGTCCGAGGAATTCTCAGGCATTACGCATTGCAGGACAGCCCGGACGAGCCAGGCGCGCAGGAGCATCGGTTCAAAGCCGTTGAGATCGACAGGCGCAAAGGAACGGCAACCGGTTATATTGCCAAGTACATTTCAAAGAACATAGACGGCGCTCATCTGGATCATGGAGTTTACGGAGAAGACCCTGTTAAAGGTGCTGAGCGTGTTAATGCCTGGGCTAAAACCTGGGGTATCCGGCAATTTCAGCAGATTGGTGGGCCACCTGTTGGCATATGGCGTGAACTGCGACGCATCCCCAGAACAAAGCAGGACCAGGAATCCGACAAGGACCCCTCCCTTTTGGATCGGGCCCGGGACGCTGCAGACCAGGGCGATTGGGCCAAGTTCGTGCTTTTAATGGGTGGCCCAGATGCATTGAGAAAACACCACCCTATTTCACTGGCTAAGCTACACAGCGACGCTGAGGGCTTTTATGGGGATCCTGTCGGGGAATCGGTATTCGGGGTTTCTTTTAAAAGCGAGACCTTTGAGACCCGACCTCACACCTGGACAATTCGGTCCCGAGCCCAGGTGCAGTTAAAAGAAAGTCCTTTTAAAAGGGGCTGTACGCAGCAGTTTGAAACCGGTCTGTTTAAAGAACGGCCGCTTCCCTTGGAGTTCTGTCAATAACTGTACGCAATTTAACATGCCGCTCCAGCCCATATATGTCCGCTATCGGCCAGTAGCGGACATTAATCCATGGCTTATACAGCTACATGACTATTATCTTCTCTTTCGCCTACTAGAAAAGAATAGCTGCGTGACAAAAGGCCAATCTCGATTATACCAAGCAATAGCCAGGTTGCCCCAATTAGCAATAAATTCAAAGTTGAGAAACTATCAGGAAATAGGTCTAGAATTAGTTCTGTAATAATCGGGGGAAGACTAACCAGTAATGTTAACCTCCAGCCATTTCCCCTTGATAAGCGCCATGACCACGCTGGAGTTTGTTGACCAATTCCAATTGCACATGAAGGCAATACTAAAGACCAGCGCGATATAATGTAGTATATTGGAATAATAGCGGGATAACCGATTATTGTATTTAACATATTTTCTTGTTCAATAACTGCTTCATCAATAGAAAAAGAAATCAATGCAAATGGTAGGTACAATATCGCTGCTAAAACTATAAACAAAATCCACCACGCACCATATTCAAGCTCATTCCCCGTCCAATGAATATATTTTCTGTCTTTTACATAATCTTTACCAAGAATGAAAATTCTGTGGCATCCGACTATTGCCATAAGAAGAGACAATGTAAAAATGAACCATAATAGTGCTAATACAAACATGCCTAGAACATTATCAGCACCAAGCAAGTAGGAAAAAGAGAAGAAATGATGGTAAGAAATCAGTATCGTGCCACTAATTACTGCTGGTGCGCCTACCTTTAAAAAAGCAACAGGGTTCTGAAAAGGCACCGATACCACCTGAAAAAAGATATCTCTAACTGGTAGTTTTATTGTATCCATATATCAAAATCTATATGCCCGCTTTGGGTCGTTAGTGGAAATTAATCAACCGCCTACAACCTGAATAACTATTGAAACACATCTTGGTCGCATGAGTATACTGTTGAAAATTTGTCGGCTCCCTGACCCCCCCCTCCTTGTGTCTGATATCCGTATACCCATCCAGGACAGCCACAAACTGTCCTATTTGGGTCGATTTCTGCCACATGATACATCTCCCCAAAGTGGTCATCTATATATCAATGTGTTTGTCAGAGCCCCATTTAAGGCCATCATCAACAGTCTTGTATTTTGACACGCCTAGGTAGCTCAAAAATACAATTGGTAATGCTATTGCATAAAATACAATATTTCCAAACCCAACGAATAAGGCGATGAATGGAAAGATAAGCAACGCAAGAACGAATCGTAACTTTCTTAAGTTGGCACCATCTTCATCCTCGCATAAAGTCACCCCACAGCTATCACAGACGAACGTACTGTTTTCATGGCTCAGTCCTGGTTTTAGCCAAGATTTACAATTAGGACACGATGGCATAATGAAAATATGATGTTCCCTTTATCTGAAAAACATGGCTACAAACTTTACAAAGCCCAGCAGCATTCGTCCATATCTTGGACAGTTGGTGTCATTCATGTCTACGCAATTCTGATAGGTGTCTAACACTCCATATAAAAGCAGTCCTACGACTATTGCTCCGATAGCGTTGATAATTTTATTGCTTCTCTCGTATTTCGCTCTCCACTTGTCTGCTATCTTAGCTTGCTTCCCTGTATCGCCTTCTTCTGCTGCAAAAATATATATTGATCCGCAGTTTCCGCATTTTGACGTGAGTGGATCACCATTTTTACTGGTATAACCGCAATCACGACATTTATATTTCATGCTTCATCTCGTATTTCGCGTCAACAACGAATGACTGCTTTGGGTCGATTCCAGCCGAATTGAGCCCTGGCTGGAATCAGGCGCCAATAACTCCAAAAATATTTGGCCCTCACCCTTCATAAAGGAAATCCGATATTTCTGATTACTTCAATCTATTCAGGACCATAAATATTTCATAATGGTCTATCAGTGCGAAAACATTCTTTCTGCGCTAGGTTCATTGTTTTAGGTAATAACTGAATTCTAAATCCACCATATTATCGTCTTAATGGTGAAGCCATGCTTAAGTATGAGTGTTTCATTACCAAAAATTGACGAGTACGAGATATAATGAAACCAAATACACCAGCGTGATGCTAATGATTTTCCATTGGTCCGTTTGCCAATAAAAAGATGCTGAATCTCTTCTCCTTGCGCCCTTCTCAATTTGAATCTTGCGCGTTGTTTTGAATGCAAGCCAGGCAAAACCGCCGCTCAGACCAAGCAATATGAAGGGAAGATAAAATAGACGCCTTAACTCCTCTTTGGGTGTCTCTATAGTGTCTGGAGGAAAAATTAGAGTGAAACTGACATTTCCCGCGGCTGCGATAAATAATAACGCCAATAGAATCTCAGTCAGGAGAGATATATAGAGAAAAACAATAAAAGCCCTGTTCAAAGATATTTCCTTATCCCGTTCTGGTAGATCAGAATCGAATAATAAAAAGTTGTCAGCTAGCCTGAATTCTGTGTTTCATTCGCCTAGCTCGTTCTTTTTCTCCAAATATATAGATTGATCGTCTTGATTTGGCCTTTTCAGTAAGCATGGATATAGACTAAATAATGCATTAACTACAGCAGCGTTTGCCGTATCTGGCTCGCTTGAAGCTTTCAGCTTCTTATCGTTTAGCTGCATGATCGCCAGAACATTCTTCTGCATTTCCCAAAAAGTATTTTTGCCTTCCGCTGACGATATGCATGAGGGCGAAATGAATTCTCCAGTGTCAATGGCTCTGGTAACGAAAATCCCGCTCATGGCACCCTTAAGGACGCCCATGCAGTATCCAACAACTTCCATTTGTTCTGGCTGAATATTCTTTTGGTGGACAATAGAGCATTTTTCTATGTACTCATTTACACTCCAATTAAATGCATGCACAATGGATGTGCCGAGTAACATGGTGAAAACAAAAAGCGCTCTGATCATGATATCCTCCCGCGAAAACTATGTTCTGCCACCTCTTAATATTTTTGTTCACCACTATTCGGACTTCCTAGTCGTACAAATCGTTGGTACTCGGATGCGACAACAATTGGACCAAATAGGGGCACAAAGAATAGAATCAATATTAAGCCAGAGTGCTCATCAATCCTTTGTTCCCGAGTGCCAAAATAATAGAGAATAAAAGCTGTACATAAAAGCCATATCGCTATCCATAGCTGAAATATTGGATATTTCTTTATGTATTCTCCAAGCGTTACACCTGGCTCGCCGTACCCATATGCTTCGTCACCCAATAGGCTTCTGATCAATAGCGAGGGTGCTAGTAATATAATAAATAGCCAACTCCAGTTTGATATCACCCATTCATAAAATAGTGTTCCCCCAAATAGGAGCGCCAAAACAAACCACCACGAAGCTACTAATGTTCTTTGTCTTTGATTCATGGTGTTTTGAACAAATTCTCACTGATCGTTTTTTAGTGATTCACTACAAGCATTAATTCTAGCCAATATCAATCGAGTCCGACCCTTTTGGTTCTTATCAATCGAGTCCGACCCTTTTGGTTCTTAATGATACTCCAAGTATTATTTTGGATGCCAAAAAGGCAATGATGATATTCCACCATTATTTATAACTATTGCTACACTTTGAGCCGCGCGTGTAACCGCAACATAAAAACTTGCTGCCGGTACAGGTTCTAGCTGTTCTCCAGACTGAATAAATTTAGCAATACCAGCTGTTGGTATAATAAGAACACGCTCATGTGTAGAGCCCTTCGAAACTTTAAAGTTCATATAATCTAGATCAAATGCTTTTCCAGAGCTTGCACTGTGACGCAGGCATTGTGGATAAAACATTGCAATATATTCGTTAACGTGATCAGGGTGCACAAGAAATACACCATCATGACCAGTGATTATGTTATTCTGTGACTCTGTTGTTGGAAAGGTCCATGTTGAGTCAAATATCGTATCTGAGAAAGCCGCGATACCCGGATTGCAGCGCCATGTGGTGTTATTTTCTATAATCTCCAACAAGCCACTTTTCTCTCGATCACGAAACCAGTTGATTGCCTCAGCGTAGGAATACTTCTTATTCTTATTGCTTCGTGGGTTTGTCGCTAGAACCGACTGCCTAATATCGCCAACCATATGTATATCTAATGACGACCTTAATAATACGTCAATTATTTCCCAATCATGCGCACTTAAATCCTGCGCCTCATCAATCAATACTTCATCATAAATGCACTCAAGGCGATGAATAAGTGCTCCTTTACTTTCATAGATTAGCTCATGTGCTAAGCGACCTATCTCACATGCATACACAAAGTGTTTTGAATCTAAAAAACGCCTTTCTCCTTTTGCAAAGCGATTAGGATATCCCTCAAAGTTGAATCCCTCTACTCTTTTTCCAGGAAACTTAAAAGGTATGAACGGCCGAGCAAAATCTCGCATTAAAAACGTAAACCAACCAACTACTTGAATACCAGGGTGGTCTCCAGCATAAACAGAGAGCCTTTCAAGTAGTTCTGCCTGATTATTCTGAGTGTAGGTTACTACTAATGCACGCTTGTTTTGTGGTAGCGATGCACAATGCTCTACTATTCCTTGAGTCTTACGTGAGCCAGCAACCGCAAGAGTCAATTTATTTGCCATGGATAAACTCAGCTGCAGATTTCATATAATCAGGTGGAGATATTGTTTTATTCGAAGATGCTATGCGGATAGCACATTCAGTCTTCTCACGCTTCATCCACTTATCAAGGTCAGCATGCTCTTCTATACCCAATATCTCCCGCAGATCACTTTCAGCATTAAAGTTAGCTAGTTGCGGCTCAAGCGTTGTTCCATGCTCTACATCTCCAATGAAAAGTTCGCGTTTTTCTTTGGCCAGCCATTCTTTTACTGGAGTTCGCAACTCATCTGGGTTAAAGCCATCATTGTCTCGTAAAACTGCAACCGTTTTATTAAGCGATGCACAAAGTTCTAAACAGCGCTTATGTGATAGACCCCGCATACTTAAAACATCAATTCCACACTCCATTGGTTTCTTCTTATAAATGTCGTGAAATATTCTTTCAAAAATTATTTCGTCTGATGGGCCTTCAACTAGCACAATTTTATCGGCCAATACTAAACGAAGCGTGTCGTAACCAGGTAATTTTTGGAAATATGAGACAGTATCTGGTTTGAGCTCGGGCAATTTATTCACTTCGTTTATTGCCATTAATAGAAGTGAATCAAGTCCCAGTCTATTTAGAACAAATGAACTGTGAGTTGTAATAAATATTTGCTGCTGCTCACCAGAAAGCGACTGCATGCGTGCCAATAAAGTAGCAAGACTTGTATGAGTTAGATGATTCTCTGGCTCTTCTACCATGACGAAATTGGCTCTGTCAGAATGCTTATTCATGGCGAGAGATATTTTTATGGCTGCTTGCTGTCCTTGCCCAGACATTGAAAATGGAACTTTGTCTACATGTGGCGTTACTGAGGCTTCCCATGAAGTTCTAGAGCTCTGATCCATTGCAAGTGAGATCGGTCTATCATGCAGTGATGCATGAAGTTTTCCAATACGTTCGTTAACAGACTTGAGTGTGTTACTTGACATTGAAGCCTTTACTTCACGATATGCAAGTGAGATAGAGGCCCGCTCAGGCGGGTCAAGATGTTCTCCAAGAATGTCTCGTAGGTGATAATCTACTCCAATTGTGGTTCTCACAGTCCTGGAGTCAATTATGGCAGTTGATAACTGTCGAGGCCGACTCGTGATTTTCTTATCAGCAAACGTACGCCAATCATCCATGTAGTATTCGATTGGAAGAATTTCTGACGGGCTTTCGACCCATTTCGCAAGATCTTCAGCATAATCAGGATTAGGTATGATTCGCATAGCAATTCCTGGGCACGCTAAAGTCGGTACCTCACTGTTTATTGCCCCGCATAATTGTTGCAATTCGTCTCGATTATCGAAAAACAATTCAATTCGTATTTCTGGAAAAGCGGCATGCTCGCCATTAATTCGTTTCTTTACGAAATTCTCTACTATTGCAGTATTGAATAAATATGGATTTAGTACTTCAGAGACTCTACGCCCGTCGATTCGACCCGTCAGAGCTAGTGTGATCGCCTCCATTAAAGTAGACTTACCACTCTCGTTTGGACCAACGATCAGGTTTAGTTTTGAATTTGGTTCGAAATCTAATCTCTCGTAGATACGGTAGCCGTGGATTTTAATTCTATTAATCAATGTCAGCTATCCCCTATGGTGTATAGAAGTTATATTACATGCTTGCTCTTTTTAGTATCTTTTCTAGCCCAGCCTCAAGAATGCCTGGTTCAGGAAACAGCTTTTTTGAATATAGCCAATTTTTTCTATGACCTATTGAAAATACACCGCTGTATAGCTTATATCCCGGGTATATCCTGAAGTCACCAGAAGATAATATTTCTTTCGCCTGATCTTTCGTTAGTGTCCATTGATGACCGCTTTGTTTTCCAGGCCGTCTGTCATCAAGATAACACTCCAAGCCCATATCAGTTACTTTAAGTTTTGTTGTTTGTGTGGATGTCGAGAAAACCAATAATTCAGAAGGAATAGCTGTCTCTTTACCTTTTGCTTCTGCTCCCGCTGGTTCTGTTTCCTGTACTGGCGTTCTTAGTAATGTTTGATACGCTATCCATGTACCAAGTCCTGCGAATATTGTTGTCGCAATTTTTGAAACTATATCGATTATTTCAGTAAAGCAGGACCAAGACATAAATTTACCTGGAAACTGAGCTCATAAAGTATTATGCAGGATGAGCTGAATAAAAGTGACGTACATGCATACACATAAAGCCGAGTTAGCTATATATCAGATATAGGTAGCCATGGCATTTAATGCAAAAAATAGTTGTCTACACCACGTCTACACGAGATTTTGCCCAACCTGGGCTGATTTTGAGAAGTTCTGTAAGTGATTGTTTTAATTGGTGCCCGGGGCCGGAATCGAACCGGCACGGTGTTGCCACCGAGGGATTTTAAGTCCCTTGCGTCTACCAGTTTCGCCACCCGGGCCTGATTGGCCGGTTCCAGTAAAACCCGGGTGAAATGGCATCGATTGCCCGACCCGGACGGTGTTCTGGACTGGACCCCGTGCAAGTCGGGGTCGGAAAGAGTTGGAGGCCGGGGCCGGAGTCGAACCGACCTACATGGATTTGCAATCCAGTGCATAACCGCTTTGCTACCCGGCCAGGGTGCCCTGTGTTTTCACAAGTATACTCAAAAAAATAGGGGAAGCGGAAAGCCTCCCCTATTTCCGAATCTGGAGCGGGAAACGAGATTCGAACTCGCGACCCCAACCTTGGCAAGGTTGTGCTCTACCAACTGAGCTATTCCCGCGAAGGCGCGTATTCTAAGCATTCACGCCTGACTGTCAAGCACGTTTGCTGCGGTTTACGACTGCCCTTTCAGAACCGGCCAGGCGGCTTTGAGGTAGGCAAGCATGGACCATAGCGTCAACGCGGCGGCAATATACAACAAAACTTCCCCGGTACGAAAGCATGGATGACCGAACCAGGTCAGGTCGCCCACCAACATGACCGGAATTGCGGCCATTTGCGCAGTAGTTTTCAGTTTGCCCACAAACGACACGGCGACACTGGAGCGTTTGCCCAGTTCCGCCATCCATTCCCTGAGCGCGGAAATGGTGATTTCACGCCCCAGGATGACGATAGTGACGACACTTAGTGCCATAGGGCTGATGGAAATGGCCTGGTTCTGGGGGTCTGCAACCAGCAGTATCAGTGCTGCAGCCACCATCAGTTTATCCGCGACGGGATCGAGAAACGCACCAAATGGCGAAACCTGGTTCCATTTGCGTGCCAGGTAGCCATCAAGCCAGTCTGTTACCGCCGCCATGATAAACAGGCCGGCCGCTGCGTCATTGGCCCAGGATTGGGGCATGTAATAGGCGATCACGAATAACGGGATCGCGGCAATGCGGGCCAGCGTCAGGATATTTGGAATGTTTAGCAGCACGTTGGTCTACACCCAGTTTTTGTTGTGATGCGCGAACGTACAGCCGGCTTGACGGCAGTCAGGCGTGCAAGGCATCAAAAATCTTTTGGGCCAGTTCCTGGCTGATACCAGGCACCTTGGCCAGTTCGTTCACTCCCGCGCGGGCAACTTCCTGCAGGCCGCCAAAGTGTTTTAACAGGGCCTGGCGACGCTTGTCACCGACACCGGGAATCTGTTCCAGCGAAGACTGCTTGCGGCTACGCGCCCTCCTCGCCCGGTGACCGGTAATGGCGAAGCGGTGGGCCTCGTCCCGTACCTGCTGAATCAGGTGCAGAGCCGGAGAGTGAGGCGGCAGTATAGTGGCGTCCTTGGCGGGCCACAAGAACAGCCGCTCCTTGCCGGGAATACGCTCCCGACCCTTGGCCACGCCTACCAGGGTAACGTCCACCACCTGCAACTCTTCCAGGATTTCGGCGGCAACGCCGAGCTGTCCCTTGCCGCCATCGATCAAGAGCAGGTCCGGAACGGGATGCTCACCGTCCATGGCCCGCGTATAACGACGTGAAAGCGCTTGTCGCATCGCCGCGTAGTCGTCGCCGGGTTGAATGTCCTTGATATTGAAGCGCCTGTAATCTGACTTGAGTGGGCCTTCAGGACCAAATACGACACAGGACGCCACGGTTTCAGTGCCGTTGGTGTGACTGATATCGAAACATTCAATGCGCTCGGGCGTGGCAGATAACGCCAGGGCATCGGTGAGCTGTTCAAACTGAATGCGCAGGCTGGCGTGCGTGGCCAGGCGCCGACGCAAGGCATCTTCAGCATTGATCTGGGCCATTTGCATCCAGCGACGACCGTCACCACGTTCCGGGACGAGTAGTTGAACCTTGTGCCCGCTTTGCTGGCCCAACGCCTCGGCAAGCAGGTCAGGGTCTGACACGTTTATGCTGATCATAATCCGTGTCGGCACCTGCTTTTGCTGGTAGAACTGCGATACAAACGCCTCGAGGATGTCGGCAGGCAGATCCTGGCTGTCATCGGCAACAGAGAACTTCGGGAAGAACGCCTTGCTGCCGAGATTACGGCCGCCACGAACAAAGCTGGCGCTGACGCACGCCAGGCCGCCTTCAACGGCAACCGCGAGAATATCGGTGTCGCGGCTATCGGTGCCGACAAATTGTTGTTCCTGCACCCGCGTCAGTGCCGCCAACTGGTCGCGAAACACCGCAGCCTGTTCAAACTCGAGGTTTGCCGATGCCTGCTCCATGTGCTGGAGTATCTCGTCGTTCACCTCGCGACTTTTGCCTTCCAGGAACATGGTAGTGTGGCGCACATCGTCGGCATAATCCTTGTCGGTAACCAGGCCGACACAGGGTGCCCGGCACCGTTTGATCTGGTACTGCAGGCACGGTCGCGACCGGTTGCTGAAATAGGAATCCCGGCACTGACGTACACGGAACAGCTTCTGCAGCAGGTGCAGGCTTTCCCGGGCTGATGACGATGACGGGTATGGGCCAAAATACCGGCCTTTGCCTTTCCTGGCACCGCGATGGTATCGCAGCTCGGGGAACACGTGATCCGACAGATAGATATAGGGATAACTCTTGTCGTCACGAAGCAATACGTTGTAGCGCGGATTGAGCGACTTGATCAGGTTGTTTTCGAGGATCAGGGCTTCGTTTTCGGAATGGGTAACCGTGATCTCGATATCGACAACTTGCGATACCATGGACTGGATGCGATTGCTCAGGCCGCTGGCGCGAAAATAGCTGCTCACCCGGTTACGCAGGTTGCGCGCCTTGCCTACATAGAGAATGACCTCATCAGCCCCGATCATGCGATAAACGCCCGGCAAGGCCGGCATGATTTTGGCCATCTCTCTTAGTGCGTTGATATCCCCTGCTTCAACCATTCTGCTTCAGGATTTTGTCAATGTTGCTAAAAACATCGTGGAACATCTTTTCGGTCAGTCGCCGTGTCTGCGTGTTGTAGCGACTGCAATGGTAGGAGTTCACCAGTGTCAGCTGCTCCAGCTTGTGTACGGCGTTATGGGCGAACCGGAATTGTGACTGCTTCAGATCAAGCGCACGCAACACCGCCTTGTGAGCGATATTGCCCAGGGTCAGCAGCACCGCATTTTTTGGCAGCGTCGCCAGTTCGGCTTTGAAATACGGGTTACAGGTTTTCTCTTCTTCCGTAGTCGGTTTATTGGCCGGCGGCAGGCACTTGACCGCGTTGGTAATCCTGCAACCGGTCAATACCAGGTCGTCATCTGCGGCAATGGATTCGGGCAGGTTCCCGTAGCCGAACTTGTGTAGCGTCTGGTACAGCAGGATCCCGGCATAATCACCGGTAAAAGGTCGGCCGGTGCGATTGGCGCCATGCATGCCCGGCGCCAGGCCGACAATCAGGAGTCGGGCCTTGGGGTCGCCAAATGGGGGCACGGGTGCGGCATGGTAGTTCGGGTAATCCTGGCGGATACCCGTCAGAAACTTGTCCAGTCGCGGGCATTGGCGACAGGCGGGATTAAAAGTGGATTGTTTTGCCATGATTATTTGATATCTTACATTAAATATAGTCTATAACACATTGTTATATAGGAACATTATTCCGACAATATGTCTCATCTCAGCCGCACGGTTTTTGCGTTGTCGGCGCCGCCACCGGCCGCGCCCTGGATTTTGGAATCCAGGCGACCAGCGAGCTTTTCAAATTCCGATCCAAACAATAAAATCAGCGCTCTTTTTTACACAAGCGAAAGCGGAAGACAAACACTAATGAAAATCTCAGCATTTGATATTCGCCCGGGCAATCTCATTGAGCATAACGGAAAGCTGTGGCGTGTAGCCAAGATTCAGCACGTCAAGCCCGGCAAAGGCGGCGCTTTTATGCAGGTGGAGATGAAAGATATTGCCAGCGGCTCCAAATTGCATGAGCGTTTCCGCTCTGAAGACAAGGTTGAGAAGGCCCATGTTGAAGCACGGGAAATGCAGTACCTGTACCAGGATGGAGAAAGCCTGATATTTATGGACAACGCCAGCTACGAACAGGTAGCGATTCCGGTAGAGGATCTGGAGGCGCAAATGGGCTACATGTTGCCCAATACTGTCGCCGTGGTGACTTTTCACGGCGACACTCCCATCGGACTGGATCTGCCCGCTTCCGTCGTCCTGGAAGTCGTGGAAACAGAAGCGGCCATCAAGGGTCAGACGGCTTCCGGATCCGGCAAACCTGCCAGGCTGGAAACCGGCATCACTGTGACTGTGCCCGCATTTGTGAACACCGGTGACAAGGTAAAGGTTAATACCGATACTGGCGACTACATGGAACGCGCCTGACGGCATGTAAAAGGGCGGCTACGGTCGCCCTTTTTCTGTTTTGGTGTCAGGCTGCGACAGTGTGACCCTGTCGTACAGGCAGCCATAAGACTACAGTTGTGCCCTTTCCTTCCGCGCTGTGTATGACAATATCGCCCTTGTGTTGCGTCATGATTTGCTTGACCGTAGGCATGCCCAGTCCGACACCAAAACCCTTGGTTGAAAACAACGGCTCAAATATCCTTTCCATGTTAGTGGCCGGTATGCCATTGCCGTTGTCGGTTACGGTAATTTCTATTCGGTCGTTACGCAATGCTGTTGCAATCCCCAGCTTCGGTACATAGCCTAGCCCGATTATCTCGGACATTTCCTGTATGGCCTGGCACGCATTCTCTACAACATTGATTACCGCGCGCTGCAGCCGGTTCTGATCTATATCCGCCAGGTATCCATCAAGATCGTATTGGGTATTGACGGGTATTGATTCCGGAATCTGCATTTCATCAATTATGTAGCCCAGCCAGTTGTCCAGCGCTACGGGTTGCAGGCTCAGGGTCATGTGCCGGGTGAAATCCAGCAGCTCGTCTATAATGTGATCACATCGGCTGATGTTGCGGTCAACCCGGTCTATGGCCTGCAACAATCGTTCATCACCATGAGCGCATTTCTTGCGTATTACGTAGATGGAAGGCTTAATGGCGCCCAATGGATTGCGAAGCTCATGAGATACGGTTGCAGTAAGGCGGCCGAGAGTGGCTAGGCGCTCGTTTTTCACCAGTTCTTCGTGAACCAGTTTCAATTCGTTTGTGCGCTCATCGACAAGATCTTCAAGATGATGGCGGTACTTGTCCAGCTCCTGTTCCGTTTTCTTCCTGTCGGTAATGTCTCGACCAGTAAGGTAGAACAGATTGTCCTGAAGACTGGTATGAATGTTCCACTCTATCCAGCGATACTCTCCATTCTTGCAAATGCACCTGTTTGTAATGAGATGCTGGAGTTTTCCTTTTCTTAAATTTTGCGTAACTTCCTTGACTGAGGCAACATCATCCGGATGTATGAAGCTGATGAACCTTCTTTCAAGAATTTCCTTGTCATCGTAGCCAAATGTTCTCCGGAATGACGGATTGATCTTGGTCAGGCGGCCATTCATGTTTCCCAAACCAACCATGTCATAAGACAGTCTGAACATGTTTTCAATCTGTTTTTCGGCGCGTACCTGTTCGGTTATATCCTGGACTGTGCCCACGGATCTCACTGGCTTCCCGTCAACATCAAAGAATGATTCGCATGTCTCACGGACGTGCTTGATCCTGCCATCACTCATTTTGAGGCGATGCGTTATTTCATATGGTGCTTTATTGGCCAGGGAGTCAGTATAAGCCTGGTTGACCATGTCCCGATCATCGGGATGTATAGTGTTGAGAAACGCTTCATAGGAAGCATCGAAACGTGCCTTGTCAACTTCAAAAATTCGAAATATCTCGTCAGACCATTCCAGCCTATTGTTGGTCAGATCAAGCTCCCATGCGCCCACCTTGGCCAGCCTTTGGGCTTCGTTCAATCGTGCCTCGCTGTTACGCAATGCCCGTTCCACAATATTACGTTCAGTAATGTCGTTGAATGTAATGACCGTGCCGATGATCTTTCCGTCCTGAAACATTGGCTGAGACCAGCACTCGGCATGGAACGATTCTCCACTGCGGCGTCGAAATATACCGTTGACAGACAAGGATTCTTCGTCGGAGCGGGAAGCTTTGCAGATGATACATTCGTCCTGCATGTCTTCCCTGTCCTTGTTGACGGCGCTGTGAACCAGAGAATGCATGTTTTTTCCAATAATTGAATTGGCATCCGGGTATCCAAGCAGGGTTGCGCAGGAATTGTTCGCGAAAATGCAAATCCCGTTCATATCTACTCCGTATATGCCTTCACCCGTGGAGTCGAGAATGGTGCGAAGTATTTCTCCGGATTCGTGAGCCTGTTGCTCGGCAAGTCTTCGCTGACTGATATCCTCCATACTTGCAAGCAGGAGCTTTCTGCCGTTCACCTCAATATAGCGTGCTGATACCCTGACAAAGACTTTTGTGCCATCTTTTCGATACAAAGCCTTCTCATAACCACTTTTTGAAGCGAATACTGAAGAATCGAGAACCGGGGACCCGGAAGGAAACAGATCGCCATGATTCAGTTGCAGCTGGTCACTGGCGTCATAACCGAGAATTCCAAATATGGCAGTGTTTGCGTCAATCAATCTGTCCTGCTCGTTAAACAGAGCCAGTCCCGAAGGTGACGAGTCAAATAGCATGCGGTTGTAGTTTTCATTGTCGATAATGCGTTTTATCATCGGCTTGTTAATGCGAAACAGCAAGGCCGAGGCTATGGCAATGACAAGCAATGCAATGCCGAACCCGTACAGCGTCATCCGGATATAAGGCCGCCTGACCTCGTCCATATCAATTTTTGCTACAAGGCCATAGCCGAGCTGGGGTATGTAGGTGTAGGCGGCAAGCACCTCCTTGTTACGGTAATCGTATGCGACAACCGTGCCTGATTTGCCTGATAGCGCGTATTCAACAGGCATTGGTAACGTTGCACCAGCCCCGCTCTTTTCTGAAACAGGGATCCTGTCCGGGTATTGGGATGACTTGTGGCGGGTTCTTTCGACAAAAACAATGTTGTCGTTTTCCAGTCTCGCCAGCAGAAACTCCCCGGTTTCACCGAACCCGCTGTAATTTCGGTGGGCCTCGTTTACCTGGCTAAGGGTGGCGCCTGTTGCCCCCTTTTCATGGTCACTTGCGCTGAAGCTGGCATCAAACCGGGCTACCGCCTCGATCAAGGTGGCCTGGCTTTTAACCAGTGCCAACAACTGGTCGCGCTGCTTCTGGAATGCCGTTTGATACAAGAAAATTGACGTCATCGACTCCAGCAGCAGTACAGCGAGGGAAAAGACAGCTATCAGCAGGAAATTACGTTTGTACAGCGCTTTATGTCCAGCCATTCAGACACCCTGATCCTGGTTGATAAACCAGGTATTTAACAGTTTTCGGTTTATGCAGAATACTCTGTCAACGCCTTTATGGTATCGCCAAAGTCGGAGGAATGATGGTGCCTGGCTGGCACAAATTGCGAATTGTATTAAAAATTTACAAATTTACTGCTTTTGCTGCGAGCAGCGGGGTCTTGGGGTGAAGGGCGAGATAGACCGGGATATGTCAGGATGGCATATCCCGGGCTTAGTGCTAACCGGAAAAACAGGTTGGACTTCTCGTTGCCTAACGCGGCATGTTGCTGCCGTAGAAGATTTCCAGCATTTCTCGCTTGAGATTCTTGGAGGCCTTGCTTCGCTCCTGCGTGGACAGGTCATCAGGATGGAAATTGAAAAAGTAGTTATCCAGATCGATATCCTTGAGCATCATCTTGGTATGGAACATGTTCTCCTGGTACACATTCACATCAACTGCCTGGTAGCGCTCAAGAGTCTGCTTGTCCATGAAGTTCTGAATGGAATTGATCTTGTGGTCGATGTAATGCTTGGTGCCCTTGATATCACGCGTAAAACCACGAACGCGGTAGTCACAAATAACAATGTCCGAGTCAAAGCTGTGGATAAGAAAGTTCAGCGCGCGTAGTGGCGAAATCTTGCCGCAGGTTGATACATCAATATCGACGCGGAAAGTGCTGATGCCATTAACCGGGTGGCTTTCAGGGTAGGTGTGTACCGTCAGGTGACTCTTGTCCAGGTGGGCGACAACGGTGTCCGGCAGTGGACCGGGCGCTTCGGGATTTTCCGGTTCTTCGGTAATCGGTTCTTCAGAGATTAGCATGGTGACGCTGGCGCCTTCGGGCTCATAGTCCTGGTGGGCGATATTGAGAATATTGGCGCCTATTATATCCGCGACCTCTTTCAGAATGTTGGTCAGGCGCTCGGCATTATATTCTTCATCGATATAGGCTATGTAGGACTTTTGTTCCGCCTCGGTACGCGTATAGGCAATATCGTAGATATTGAAACTCAGGGTCTTGGTGAGATTATTAAAGCTCTCGAGCTTCATTTTCCCGATGGGTTTGATCTTTGGCAATTCGTTACTACCTCTTTCTCTGGATTGCGGGTTGCCGCATTGCGGGCAAGGGCCAAATTTTATCCCCAAAGTCGTCGCGGTAAAAGCATTAAACAAGCCGGCTGATGGCTTCAGTGGATTCCTGCCAGCGAGGGTCCCCGGCAAGCGCCGTCCGTGCCAGCACAGGCTTTCCGTGCATGCGAGCCAGTCTAAGCATGCTGGTTGGTTCAGGTTCCCGCCTGTAGCCATCGAGCAACCGTGCGACTTCGTTGCTGTTATTGCACACAAGAGCCATGTCGCAACCGGCATCGATGGCGACCTCGGCCCGGGCGACTATATCGCCGGCCACGGTGGCACCCTCCATTGTCAGGTCATCACTGAATATGACCCCTTGGAAGTTCAGCTCTTTACGCAAGATCTGCTGCAGCCAGACCCGGGAAAACCCGGCCGGCGCCTCGTCAACGCGAGGGTAACGCACATGCGCCGGCATGATTCCTGCCAGGCCGTACTCGACCAGGCGTTCAAACGGTACCAGGTCGTCCATGCGAATATCGGCCAGGGAGCGTTCGTCAACGGGCAGAGCCACGTGTGAATCGGCAGCCACGGCACCGTGGCCGGGGAAATGCTTGCCGGTAGCGGCCATGCCGCCCTTTTTCATGCCGATAATCAGTGAGTGAGCCAGGTCGCTGACCACGTCCGGATCCCGATGAAAACTCCGGTCGCCAATGACTTCGCTGACGCCGAAATCCAGGTCAAGTACGGGCGCGAAACTGAAATCAATACCCACGGCGTTCAATTCCGTTGCCATGAGCCAGCCTGCCATTTCGGCCAGACGCTTGGCGCGCTTGCGATTTTCACCATATATCTCGCCAAAACGGCGCATGGGTGGCAGAACGGTAAACCCCTCGCGGAACCGCTGTACCCGGCCGCCTTCATGGTCGACGCATATGAGCAGGCGCCGCTTCTGTAGCGCATGAATTTCCTTGGCCAGCTCCTCTATTTGCTGGGCTGATTCGAAGTTCCTGCTGAAAAAAATCAGCCCCCCGGTCAGCGGGTGGCGCAACATGTCGCGCTCGTCTTCCTGCAACTGCGTGCCGCGCAGATCCATCATTACCGGACCCAATGCCATTCTAGCTTCCCTCGTCTATGGTTACCGTGGTGCCTGCAGGTACCAGGTCAAACAGTTCGACAACATCTTGGTTTTTCATCTTGATGCAGCCATGGGATCCAGGTTTACCCATCTCGTCGGCATCGGGCGAGCCATGGATGTAGATATAGCGGCGCATGGTATCGACATTGCCTCCGCGATTGAAACCCGGTTCACAACCGCACAGCCACATAATCCGGGTCAGGATCCAGTCACGATCCGGGTGAGTTTCGCGCAGGGTCTCGGAAAACACCTCGCCGGTATCACGACGGCCGACAAAAACGGTGTTGGCAGGCTTGCCTGCACCGATCTTGGCGCGAATATAATGTTGTCCCCGGGGCGTCTTTTCACTGCCGCTGAGTTCGCCAATACCGTTTTTGCCGGTTGAAATGGCATAGGTTTTCATGCGTTGACCATCCGCGAACAGGTGCAGCTCCTGCTTCGAGGTATCCACGACAATCCGATATGTTCCGGTTTCAGTTTGGTTCATGGCAGGAAATGTTTCATGGTCGAAGAAACAAGGCAATGGACTCTACATGACTGGTATGAGGAAACATATCCATGATGCCTGCCTGCGCCATTCGGTAACCTTTCCTGTTGACCAGGACGTTGGCGTCCCGGGCAAGTGTTGCCGGGTTGCACGAGACATAGACAATGCGTTCCGGTCCTGACCTGGCATCAGGCAGTTCCTTGATTGGCTCCATGGCCCCTGATCGCGGCGGGTCCAGCAACAACTTGCTGAAACGGAATCCGTGCCATGCAGGTGGCTGCACTTCTTCATACAGATTACCGGCGCGAAACTCGGCATTGAAAATCCCGTTGCGGTCGGCATTTTCGCGTGCAGCAGCAACAAGATATTCGTCAGCTTCGATGCCCAGCACCTTGCCTGCCTTGCGCGCAATCGGCAGAGTAAAGTTGCCCAGACCACAAAACAGGTCGAGAACATTGTCGTCCTGGTCAAGCTCAAGCATGTCGATGGCAAGGTCGATCATCGAGTTATTGATGTCGGCGTTGACCTGGGTAAAGTCGGTCGCCCTGAAGCGCATCTCCAGGTCGAACTTCTCCAGGCGATAGTTTAACGGCGCAGGCACCGCTGGATAAAGGCAGTGAATGCTGTCCGGCCCCTTTGGTTGCAGCCAGACCTGCAACCCGGTCTGCTTGCCAAATGCGCGTAGCAGTGTGAGATCGTTGTCATTCAGCGGTTCGAGGTGGCGAACAACAATTACTGCTTCATTGTCGCCTGCCGCCACCTCAATTTGCGGAATACGATCAGGCGTGCTCAGGCTGCTGACCAGTTCGTGCATCTTCGGCAATGCGCCGGAAAACCGTTGGTCCAGCACAAGGCATTTCTGCAGGCCGGTTAGATAGCTGGACCGTTTTTCACGGAAACCAATTAGCATACCACCCTTTTTCGGGACGAAACGCGCACCCAGCCTTGCCTTGCGTCGGTAATGCCATTGCGGACCGGTTACTGGCTCCAGCCAGGTTTCGGGCTGACAAAATCCGAGTTGTTCAAATTGACTGGCGAGCAGTTTTTGCTTGGCAGAAATCTGTGCGTCATGAGCCATGTGTTGCAGGCTGCAACCACCACACAGTTCAAAGTATTCACACGCCGGCTGTATGCGCTCGGGAGCCGCGGCCAAGACCTCAATGGTAACAGCGCTGGAAAATTTGCTGCGATCGTGAACCGGTTGAGCAATGACGGTTTCGCCGGGCAAGGCGCCATCAACAAACACCACCTTGCCGTTATTTGTCTCATTATCGTTGCCCTGGATGCGCCCGACTCCGCGGCCATCATGTTCCAGCTCGGTGATGCTGACTTCTACCGGCTCGGCCGGTCTGCGGACCCTGCTTCTGCGTCTTGCCATGGCAGGTTGTTCAACCTTGTTCCCAGGCTTCGAGGAATTCCAGCAAATGGGCTGTGCCGGAATTGCGTAACTCGACCCTGACCAGGTCGATTTCCTGTTGCCACGCGGCTTCTGTCAGTTGACCCTTGGTCAGCAACCAGCGCAGGTACACGAGGTATGTGTTAAGCACGTCTGTTTCACAATAGTTGCGGATATCAATGATGTTGCCATCAATGAACTGGTCGCATACCTTGGAACCGCTCATTCCCATTTTTCCCGGAAGCCCGAGCATCAACGCGATCTGGTCAAGCGGCGCATTGGCTCGCGCCTGGTAGGCGGCCAGTACGTCCATCAGGTCCGTATGGCGTTGATGATAACGGCTGATGTAGTTGTTCCATTTGAAATCACGGTCATCTTCACCTGTATCCCAGTAGCGTCCAGCGACAACGCCGTGCTTTAAAGCACGGTAATGCAGTACCGGTAAATCAAAGCCGCTACCGTTCCATGACACGAGCGTCGGTGTATAGCGATCAATCCCGTCAAAGAAGCGCCGCACCAGTTCCTTTTCGTCCGAATCCGGATCACCGAGACTCCAGACCTTTACGCTGTCGCCGTGGCGGAATACCGCGGAAATCGCAACAATGCGATGCATGTGATGACGGAGAAATTCCGATTCGCCGGTTTCTTCGCGGCGTTTCTGAAACATGATGCTGGCCACATCCGCATCTTTCAGAACCGGGTCAAGATCGTAGAGTTTCCGTCCAAGTTCAAAATCCGGAACGGTTTCGATATCAAAAACGAAAACATTCATTACAGTCAGTACTCCACCCGCACTTCCTGCGCATCTTCCATGACGTGAATGGCCTGGTCCAGCTGGATCTGGTCCGGGTTGTCCGTGGACTGCTTTCGTAATTCGGCAAGCAATTCGGCTTGCTCCAGTATATGGTGTGAACCATCCGGCTTCTGTACATAGGCTGCCCAGGGCACATACTTGGTTAAAGGAAACAGTTGCCCTGGTTTTGGTGAAATATCGATATGAATGCCGGAGATAAATACCAGGAACTTGCCCGCGTAGTCATGGTTCTTGGCTATGGTTCTGAATGTACGATCGAACTCGATCTGCGAATTGATTTGCGCGGCGGCCAGCAAGGGCGATCGTGATGTGACGATTCGTGGCATGCTGTTAAGAAGATTTGCCTCGAGGTGATCGCGCCCTTCTATATCCGGAGCGATGTCCTTGCGATAGTAGAAATACTGGGCTGTCAAACGTGAACCAACAGAAATGGCGGAACCTTCAGCGATTTCCAGGCCAGCCAGGGATGACGCAATGTCGTCGCTGGCAAAATAGGTTCGGGAAGTGCTTTGCGCGGATACCGGTGCAGACAGTCCGCCATCTGTCATGGCCAACAGCCTGTTCAGCCTCAGGAACAGGCCTTCATGCCTGTCGTCCCTCAGCAACTGGTTGTCGATGGTCAGTGTGATCCGGTTACCGGTTTTGCCAATAAAAATATTCTCATGAGCAAAGTCGTATTCGTTCCGGTACCACTGCAAGGTCAGGTCAACTTTTCCGCAAGACGTTGAGTTACAGTTATCACTGGTCTGCAATCGCCTGTACACACCAAAGCTTTTGGTTTCCGGGTCATAGCCGACATGGCATGCCTGTATTATAACCATGGCATCACCATGATGGGCATGCGGTCCATGCCGGTCGGTGGCGACAATGCCGCCAACCTGTCCATGATTGAACGGAAAGGTACCAAAATGCTTGGCGATCAGAATCACCGGGTAACCCTGGTTTTCGTCCGAGCAAAATGCGCGCGATGGCATAATCTTGCCGGTTTCCATGCCCAGTGATTTGCAGAAATTGTACAATCTTGGCACAAACACGCTGTAACGCATCATGCCGTCAAGTTTGAAGTTTTCCAGTGCTGATCCAGTATCCATGACTCTACCGTTTCTCGTACTTGTTGCCTGTTATTCCGGGAATACACCTGTCGACAAATAGCGATCACCCCGGTCACAAATAATGACGGCAATAACAGCATCTTCTATCGACTCGGATAATTTCAGCGCGGCCGCCATGGCGCCGCCAGAAGAGATACCGCAAAATATCCCCTCCTCTTTCGCCAATCGACGGGTCATTTGTTCGGCCTCTTCCTGGGAGACATCAATGATCCTGTCGACAATGCTGGCATCATATATCTTTGGCAAATATTCTTCGGGCCAACGGCGAATACCGGGGATTTGGCTGCCGTCTTCCGGTTGCACACCGACAATTTGTACCTTGGTGCTTTGTTCTCGCAGGTAGGTTGCGGTACCCATGATGGTGCCGGTCGTACCCATGCTGCTGACGAAGTGAGTCAGGGTGCCGTTAGTATCGCGCCATAATTCAGGGCCGGTAGTCTCGTAATGCGCCCGCGGGTTGTCAGGGTTGGAAAATTGATCCAGCACCCTGCCCTTGCCTTCAGTTTCCATTTCCAGGGCCAGGTCGCGGGCACCTTCCATCCCGGCTTGTTCGGATACCAGAATAATCTCGGCACCAAACGCTTTCATGACGGCGCGCCTTTCAACACTCATATGCTCGGGCATGATCAGCTTCATGTTGTAGCCCTTGATGGCTGCAGCCATGGCCAGGGCGATGCCGGTGTTGCCGCTGGTTGCTTCGATGAGTGTATCGCCGGGCTGGATTTCGCCCCGCGCTTCGGCGTGCCGAATCATGCTTAGCGCCGGGCGATCCTTGACCGAGCCGGCCGGGTTGTTACCCTCAAGTTTTGCCAGCAACGTGTTGCTGCTGGCCCCGGGCAGTCGTTGCAGCCGAACCAGCGGCGTGTTGCCGACAAAGGCCTCCAGTGTAGAAATATTCTGTTTCATCGGTTCGTAGTGTACCTGTCAAATCATCGCAATAACAAACAAAACGCCCGATCCGGAATATTCCGTGATCGGGCGCGAGGGGCGTGCTAACCGGTACTGTCTCAGGGAGAGACGGTGATCGAGGTAATCAATACGCAGGAGTTCTGTGCGCTGGTCGCGTCCACTGCCGGGTCAATAAACGTCTGTGAGTCAGAAGCAAAAATCACCCGTGCATAGTTATCTTGCGCAATAATATTTGATGTATCTTCAACAAATCCACCGCTCGGATGGCAATAGCCTGGAGCAATGGCGACATTCTCGACAGAATCACCACAAAGGGCTATGACGGGGTAGTACTGGCCTGCTGGCAGAACCGCCGGAACCGTGTAGGCGACTTCAATTGTCTCTGGCGAATGGTCCTGGTACCGGTCATAGGCATTCTGGCCCACCATTGCGCCAACACCTACTGTTGAGCCTACTGGAGCGAGATCGATAAACACAGATTCGGTGTCACCATCAACCTGTACCGAAATATACAGTACCGATCCTGGCGCAACTGAACTGACGGGAACCCGGTCAGTGGGGGTGGCGCCCTCGATTGCGAAACCTGCGGATCCAGTCAGATCCGGAAAATAGTTTGTCGAAAGTGCTGTGGCGCACAAGTCATCGACGTTTTCATCGGCACATCCGCTCAAAAGGGATGCCGCCAGCGCCACTGCCAAGAATTTGCTTGTTTGCATTACCTGTGTTCCTGCTTGTTGCTTGTCTCGGTAACCTCGACCGTTATTCCGGGGTTCCCGACCTTGTTCCCGATCGCCGGGACCCTGAGTCCGCGCCGAGTATACTGAACAACGCCTTGGTGGTCTATCCGGGGTAATTATCTGAACTAAAAGCAAAAGCCCGGCCGTGGCCGGGCTTGTCACCGAGCAATAAACGCGCTAGTTCACCGACAGTATTGGCATGCTGACGCAGGAGTTGGCGAGGTTGCTGAGATCAACTGATGTGCCGTTATAATTTGCCCGAACATAATTGCTCAGACTGATGATGTCGGTGGTGTCTTCTACGTACCCGGTACCCGGCGAGCAGGTGGTACTGTCCGCGATAACAGATACCAGGTCGGCGGAACACAACAGGATGACCGGGTAGTAGGTTTTTGGTGTGACAACAGTTGGCGCGGGCACGTCGATGCTTACGGAAACTGCGCCACCGACGTCGGCGCCCATGGCTGTGCCAACCATGCTGGTGGTGCCGGTTTCAGCAAATCCGACCATGACGGAAACTGTTTCGGCATCAACAGGAACTGTCACCGTGACCGTGGTGCCGCCTGCCACCGAGCTGGCGCTTAATGTCGGGCCGCCGGTAATATCCGGGCTATTGCTGATGGCCAACGGGCCGTCACACAGATCATCTGCAGTATCGCTGGAACAACCGGCCAATGCGGCAATTGCGATCAGCATGGTAAGCAGGGTTGTCGCCTGGATTTTCATAAAATTTCCCCTTGGTAAACACATTGTCTGGTGTGCCAATAATTCTATTTTTATCGTACATAACGGGTTACGGAAAATCTTTCCGTGGTCACAATTATAATACCATGGGCCGGGAATTACACATGTGAATTCAGGGAATTTCGACCGTTGGCCCGAAACTTGATGGCGCCGGTTCCAGGTGTTCGATTCGAAGCTGTGCAACTATCCTGTTGCGAAAGTCATTTACCTCGAGGCGGAATACAGCGTAAACGCGCCTCAGGTCCGGCACAACGCCGTCCGGGGCCATGCCAAATGCTATGGCTTCGATATCCACACCGCCTTTGATGGGCTGCAGTACCAGCTTAAGGTGGTTGTCTCCGACCAGCCGTTTCGACGTGACTGAAAATTCCCCTTCAAACGCAGGCTCGGGAAATCCCTGGCCCCATGGGCCACTCCGGGCCAGTAGTTCGGCAACCTCCAGGTTGAAATGCTCGGGTTCCAGCTCGCCGTCCGTATACATTGAACCCACCAGGCTGTCAGCATCCAGCAGTACACCGGCAGTCTCTTCAAACGCATCCACAAAGGATTCAAGGTGCTTCACGTCAAGACTCAGTCCTGCCGCCATGGCATGACCACCGAATTTGTGGAGCAGCCCGGGATAGCGTGTTGCCACCCTGTCCAGGGCGTCACGAATATGAAATCCTTCGATAGAGCGCCCTGAGCCTTTGAGTTCGCCGGAATCACCGGGCGCAAATGCGATGACAGGCCGATGAAAGCGTTCCTTTAATCGCGAAGCGACCAGTCCAACTACACCCTGATGCCAATGCGGTTGATAGAGGCAAATGCTTTTTCGATGTTCGTATCCGTCGGTACATTCCTTTAACGCCTTGTCAGCATCGTCCTGCATGGACTGCTGAATCTGGCGTCGTTCAAGATTGAGCTTGTCCAGTGTTTCTGCCAGTTGCCTGGCCTCGGCTGCTGAGTCAGTCAGCAGGCAGCGTATACCAAGACTCATGTCATCAATTCGCCCCGCTGCATTCAGTCGCGGGCCGAGAAAAAATCCGAGATCGGATGTGTTCAGTCGATGCATGGGGCGTCCGGCGATTAAGGCCAGGGAGTGAATACCGGGGCAGCATTGTCCGGCGCGTATACGCGCCAGTCCCTGGGAGACCAGTACACGGTTTATACGATCCAGGGGGACTACATCGGCTACGGTTCCTAGCGCGACAAGATCGAGCAGCATAGCCAGATTGGGTTGCGCAGATGCATCGAAACACCCGCGTGTACGGAGCTCGTGACGCACTCCCAGGAGCACATAAAAGAGTACACCTACACCGGCGAGGGACTTGCCCGGAAAGGAGCAGCCGGGTTGATTCGGATTAACTATTGCCGCGGCGTCCGGTAATTGATCGCCTGGCAAATGATGGTCTGTAACAACAACCGGGATGCCGGCATCGTTGGCTGCGTTCACGCCGTTGATACTTGCAATACCATTATCAACAGTAATAATCAGGTCGGGCGAGTATTTAGCTGCAAGACCAACTATCGCGGGTGTCAGGCCATAGCCAAACTCGAAACGGTTTGGCACCAGAAAATCCACCTGGCCGGCACCCAGCGCTCTCAGTCCTCGCACGGCAACAGCGCAGCTGGTCGCGCCATCGGCGTCGAAATCTCCGACTACCAGTATCTTGTCACCCGCCTCTATAGCGTCGGCGATGCGCTTCGCGGCCTGCGCCATGCCCTTGAGTTGATCGTGACCTGGTAATGACTGCAGTGACATATCCAGCTGTGTCGGGTCGGTGACGTTGCGTGCCGCATAGATTCGGCGCAACAGGGGGTGAAGGTCATCAGGCAGCGTATGCTGTTCCGGTGTTCGTCGTTTGATGTTGGTCATGCACCGGCTTTCCGGTCATCGCTGCGTTGCCAGTAGCTGTGCAATGGCCGCTTTCTTCGCCACCAGCGCTTGAGGCTTGTACGAGAAAAATGAACAGGCTGAACCGCCTCGGTGTAAATCGCCAAAGACTGAATGTGACCGGTCTTTATGTCTTTCAGTATTGGTAAAATCCAGTTATCGAGTATTACCTGCCGATAATTGCGGATGCCATCCATAGGACCGAAGTGAGCCTGGATCAGGTCCGGCGAAAGCACAACAAATGAATTGTGTTCACTGGCATCCCGGCAGTCAGTCCAGCTTGATGGCAAACCTGAAACCGGGATAGCTGCAGATTTGCCAATGCCGCGGATCGAGTCGTCTTCGGAAAAAAACCGCTGCCAGGGAATCCCGGATACATCGGGTCGTTCGCCCTCCCCCCACAGCCAGACACTGTTTGCCGGGTTCAGGCCGATGTCTTCCCGTTGCTGGTTTACCGGTGACATGTGCATGACTGTTTGCATCTCGGTAATCAATTTATGCCAGTAAAGCGCATCCGGTCCGGTTGGCATAAACGCCAGGGTGTCAACACCCATGGCCTGCTCAGTTGGCACGGTGCTGATATGCTGTCGCCCTGGCGTCGTCAATAGCCAGCGCCCGGCATCCAGGATCTGGATGTGCACAGAATCTTGGGAAAAATATGTGTTCAGCTCATTCACCAGCATTTCCGCTTCAGCCCGGGATAACTGGAGTCGCCCCGGGTGATCCAGCACCAGCTTGTCCAGGCTTGGAGCCAGATGCACGGGATCAAGACAAAAACAGCCGGCTTCGCTATCCACCTGGTTTAACGCCAGCGCCCGGCAGGGACCGGCGCCGGCCTTTCCAAGACCGATGGCTGACAGCAGTGCTGATTCGGCAGTATCTGGAAGACGGGCACCGGAAATATCGGCACGTGACAGCAGCGCAGAGAGCGCCGAGTCATCCGTTTCAGCTGTTGTCGTACCGACAATCAGTCCACTAACAAATATTCCGATTCGCATGGCGAGTGACAAAAGCTACAGTTCAGTTTCTGGCAAGTTGGTAACCGGCGCAATTGTACCAGTGATTCCTGGTATATGTTCATTGTACAGGAGTTGATTCCGGTCTCGCGAGGAATCGTCCAGCCGTGTGTTGCGCATCGGGCCAGGCATGCGCCTGCTGTTTTGCTACTGCAATACCCGGGAATCGCGCGATATCGGGCTACAGCCAAGGAATATTTCGCCAACGAACTTGTCATTATCTTGGCCAGGAAGAAATCTGTGGATAATTGCATTTGAGCAGGTCTTGACGTAGATCGTACCGACGCTGGATGCGGGAAACTTGTGTTTGTTGACCAGAGAATTTACAGTGAAAACCGGTGTTTGGCCTGAACGAATCAAAACCCTGACTATTCGCACTCCTTACGGTGAGGACCCTATGAAAACTTCAATTTTCCGAACCCTTTTTCTGGCCGCATCAATGTTGTCTGCGATCAGCGTCCTGGCTTCAGACTATGACAAGGAAAAGCGCTGGGCAGACCAGGTTGTAGATTCGATCATGACTGGCGATGCGGTTTGGCTTGAGGCAAACGGGCACAAGTTTCTCGGCATTCATACCGAGCCGGCAGATTCAGGCAAGACTACAGGTGTTATTATGTTGCACGGTGTTGGTGTACATCCGAATTGGACTGACGTGGTCCAGCCGATTCGAGTCGGTGTTTCAGAGGCGGGTTGGCACACGTTGTCCCTGCAAATGCCCATACTGGCCAACGACGCTGAAATCAGTGCGTATAAGCCACTCTTTCCCGAAGTCTCGCCGCGCATTGATGCCGGTATTGAGTTCCTTAAGGCCCGGGGCATGAAATCCATTGTCATTGTTGGCCATAGCCTTGGTGCGACTATGGGAGGGTATTTCGTCGCTCGCCATTCCGGAACCGAGGTCAAGGCTCTCATTGCCATTGGTGCTTCCGGTCTCTCATTCAAAGATGAAAACCTGGATTTTGTGAGTTCCCTGAAAAAAATCAAGAAACCGGTTCTGGAAATTACCGGCAGCGAAGATTTGCCCGACGTACTGCAAACGATGAAGCTAAAAGCCCAGTCTGCAAAAGATGCGGGCAACAAGCATTACAGGGTCGCCAGAATTGCCGGCGCCAATCACTTCCTCGTTGGCAAGGAAGCGGAGCTGGTTAAAACCATAACTGACTACCTGGAGCAGGTTGGAAAGTAAACGGATGATGCGCTGCTAGCGAAGCGCTTCAATTTTGACAATGTTGCGTTGCTCGAGCCGGAACTCAACCCGGCCGCCAGCAGCGAATTCCTTTTCCAGTACCAGCAACGATCCTTCCTGGTCTTTCAGCAAGGCTTCATGGACGTTGTTATCAATGTCGGTGATGCGAACATAGAAACCGAAATATGCCGGCAAGTCTTCAAGCGAAAACTCCTTGTAGGATTTATCCGGCTCCGGCTCCGACCGGGCTGGCCGCCGGGTTTCTGTTGTTGACTCCCTGGTGTCTGTCACTGGCTCAGGCTGACTGTCTGCAGGAGAAATTATTGTTTTGTTCTCCGCTGTCGCTTCAGCAGCCCCGGGTGTTTGTGTGCCAGCTTCGCTGACTGACTTTCCCGCCTCTATCGCCTGCGCTGCAGGTGTCGCATCACTGCCTTTCGTGTCAGCAGCTGCAGAAGGCACACCTCTTGCAGACGGTTTTCCGGTGATACCGGAATACAGCAACTTGGCCGTGGGCCCCATATTCTCGGGCTTGGTGAGACTGACCAGGTATTTGTGCGGAGGCCAATAACCTTCCGTATAAGAGGAATAAACGATGGCGCCAAGGCCAACAACGATCAGCGCCAGGCCACCACGCGCGAGGCGCCAGTGGCGCATGCAGAAGATCGGGGCAACTATCGGCGCCAAAAGCAGGAACAACACGCCCCACGCGATATGGGCACGAAATGCGCCAACAATAAGCGCAATTAACCCGAATAATACTCCAAGAACACCGAGTATAGCCGCAGCTGCCATGGAAAATCCTTTCCCTTGAAACGATCAGTCCCGGTTATTCTGTATCAGTCACCCACGATTAACAACAAGCTTTCGAATATACGCAGAATGGCCAACTGCGGCTGGCCCTAGTTATCCGTTGTCATGTTGTCCAGAATGGCCTTTTTGACTTCCGCCAATTCAGCCTTGACCTGGACTACCGGTGACGTGCTTTGTTTGATAGCCGTATCCGGATCCTTCAGTCCATGACCGGTCAAGGTGCAGACAATGCGCTTGCCTTCAGGTATCTTTCCAGCCTTTATGTCGCGCAGCGCACCGGCCACCGATGTTGCTGACGCCGGTTCACAGAAAATACCTTCATTTTCTGCCAGCAATTTCTGGGCAGCGAGGATTTCTTCGTCGTCACACTTGTCGAACCATCCGCCTGACTGCTTTTGCGCTTCCCAGGCCTTGTCCCAGGATTGCGGGTGTCCGATCCGTATGGCTGTCGCAATGGTGTCCGGGTTATCGATCATTTCACCCTTGATAAACGGCGCAGCTCCGGCAGCCTGGTAGCCGACCATGACCGGGCGATTATTCACAATTCCGTGGTCTGCGTATTCAGTGTAACCCATCCAGTGCGCCGTAATGTTTCCGGCATTGCCCACGGGCAGGCAATGATAATCCGGCGCGGCGCCAAGTTCTTCACATATTTCAAATGCTGCCGTCTTCTGGCCCTGCAAGCGATACGGATTGATGGAGTTAACAATGGTTACCGGTGCTTCTGAAGCAACTTCCTTTACCAGGCGCATGCCGTCATCGAAGTTGCCCTGAATCTGGATAACAACGGAACCATGCATCATCGCCTGGGCAAGCTTGCCCATGGCAATCTTGCCCTCAGGGATCAATACAAATGCAGTAATGCCAGCGCGCGCGGCATAGGCAGCAGCTGCAGCAGAGGTATTGCCGGTAGACGCACAAATAATCGCCTTGCTGCCCTCTTCTACTGCCTTGGTTACCGCCATGGTCATACCGCGATCCTTGAATGACCCGGTTGGATTGAGTCCTTCGTACTTGATATAGATATCCACGTTCTTGCCAACAAGGCGAGGAATGTTGTTCAGCCTGATCAGCGGCGTATTGCCTTCCCCGAGGCTGATAATACGAGTATCGTCGTGCACCGGCAGGCGGTCACGGTAGGCGTCTATTAGTCCGGTATATCGGCTGCGAAAAGGCATAACTCAGTTCCAGTCTTTGTTCAGTTGTTCCATACGAATGCGCATAATGTCGCCATCAATTGCTTCAAGTGCTTCGATTTGTGCAATCGCGGTATTCATGTCTTTTTCCAGAGTGCGGTGAGTCAGGATAATAATGGGCACGGTGGTGTCGGTTTCGCCCGGCTCTTTCTGGATAATCGCCTCAATACTGATATTGAGCTCGCTCAGAATACGGGTGATATCTGCCAGCACCCCGGGTTTGTCCATGGCCTGCATACGCAGGTAATAGCTGCTGTATACAGATTCCATGGCGAGAATCGGCAGGTCTACCAGTGCGTCCGGCTGGAATGCCAGGTGCGGCACCCGGTTGGTCGGGTCTGTGGTCAGTGTCCTGACAACATCGACTATGTCAGCAACTACAGCTGATGCAGTGGGATCGGAACCGGCACCAGCACCATAATACAGTGTTGGGCCAACGGCATCACCCTTTACCAGTACAGCGTTCATGACGCCGTCAACGTTGGCCAGCAATCGCCGCTCAGGGATAAGGGTCGGGTGAACACGGAGTTCGACGCCATTCTCTGCCTTCCTGGCAATGCCAAGATGCTTGATGCGGTAGCCCAGTTCTTCGGCATAAGCGACATCATCGCGGGTTAGCCGGGTAATGCCTTCTGTAAAAGTCTTGTCAAACTGCAGTGGTATACCAAACGCAATGGCGGCCAGTATGGTCAGCTTGTGAGCTGCATCGATGCCTTCAACGTCGAAAGTCGGGTCAGCTTCGGCATAACCAAGCGCCTGAGCTTCCTTGAGTACGTCATCAAAATCACGACCCTTGTCACGCATTTCAGTCAGGATAAAGTTGCCGGTACCGTTGATAATGCCCGCAAGCCACTCAATCTGGTTGCCCGCAAGGCCTTCACGTATTGCCTTGATGATGGGTATACCTCCGGCGACAGCGGCTTCAAAGGCCACCATAACACCCTTTTCCTGCGCCGCCTTGAAAATTTCGTTGCCGTGTACGGCAATCAGTGCCTTGTTGGCGGTGACGACATGTTTGCCATTTCCTATTGCCTGCATGACAAGATCATAAGCCAGTTCGTAACCGCCAATCAGCTCTACGACAACGTCAATATCCGGGTTGTTCACCACATCTGCCGGGTTTTCAGTCAGCGTTATGGTGGAGGTATTGCAGTTACGTTCCTTGTTGAGACTGCGGGCCGCGGCATGGGTAACCTTGATATCACGTCCGGCACGGCGCGTAATTTCCTTGGCGTTGCGTGCCAGCACATTTACCGTTCCGCAGCCAACCGTGCCCAGGCCCAATATACCTATATTAACGGGTTTCAACTTCTGCTCCTTGGATTAACCTTGCTTCAGCAATTTGCGTATTGAGCGAATCGCCTGTCTTGTTCGATGCTCGTTTTCAATCAGGCCAAAGCGTACGTATTCATCACCGTATTCACCAAAACCGACACCCGGTGAAACAGCCACCTGGGCCTCGGTCAGCAATTTCTTGGAAAATTCCAGTGACCCGGCTTCACGATATTGCTCGGGAATTCTGGCCCAGACAAACATTGTTGCTTTCGGTTTTTCAACCGCCCAGCCGGCGGCAAACAGGCCATTGCACAAGACATCACGGCGCGATTCGTACATCTGCCGGATTTCTTCTACACAATCCTGAGGGCCCTCAAGCGCGGTAATTGCCGCCACCTGGATTGGCGTGAACATGCCGTAGTCGAGATATGATTTCATGCGTGCCAGCGCCGACACCAGTACCGGGTTGCCGACCATGAAGCCTACGCGCCAGCCGGGCATATTGTAACTCTTTGACAACGAGAAAAACTCTACAGCAATATCCTTGGCACCTTTCACCTGCATGATCGACGGCGCCTTGTATCCGTCGAAAACGATGTCGGCGTAGGCCAGGTCATGTACTACCCAGATATTATGTTCGCGGGCGATCTCGACCACTTTCTCGAAGAAATCCAGTTCTACACATTGCCCGGTCGGGTTGGCCGGGAAATTCAGCACCAGCATTTTGGGCTTGGGCCAGGAATTCTTGATGGCAGTTTCCAGCTCATGGAAAAAGTCGCCGCCGGGCACAAGCGGTACATGACGTATATCCGCGCCAGCTATAACAAAGCCGTACGGGTGTATCGGGTATGCCGGGTTTGGAACCAGGATGGCATCACCCTGCTCGACGGTGGCCAGCGCCAGGTGCGCGAGCCCCTCCTTGGAACCAATGGTGACAATGGCCTCGGAATCCGGATCCAGGTCCACATCGTAGCGATTTTTGTACCAGCCACAGATCGCCCGGCGAAGTCGTGGAATTCCGCGCGACACTGAATAGCGATGGGTATCGCCGCGCTGCGCAACCTCAATCAGCTTGTCGACAATGTGCTGTGGTGTTGGCTGGTCTGGATTACCCATGCCAAAATCAATAATATCCTCGCCTCGCTTTCTCGCTGCGGCCTTAAGATCGGTGACGATGTTAAAGACGTAGGGGGGAAGGCGCTTTATGCGCGCAAATTCATCCATTTTGTTCGCGGTACCATAAGCCAGACCTGCGGTCCGGGGTGTAAGAAAGATATCCCGGCGAGCTGCCGGGTTTGCGGTCGAAACATAGCCGGTAGGATGCGCGAAAGTCAATTAGCCACTGCAAAAAAGGGCTTGCAGGCCTGCCGGCAACACGGCATAACGGACACCATCATGAAACTACGCCTCGACGGTACCAGGAAACACCAGAATGTCATCAGCGCTATTTTTGATGACCACATTGTCGTTCGCGATGAGTCGTGCCGAAGCAGTATTATCCTGACTGCAGACAACATGTCCGCCTGGAACCCGACTTCCGTAACTGCGCTCGCTGCCGCCCATATGACCGAACTACTGGAATTTTCGCCGGAAATCGTCCTGATCGGTACCGGCACCAGGCTTGAGTTTCCGGCCATGGAGTGCCTCAGACCATTGATTGATACTGGAACAGGCTACGAAATCATGAACAATGCGGCTGCATGTCGGACTTTTAACGTTCTGGTTTCAGAAGATCGGCGAGTAGTGCTGGGCATAATTTTGCCGGCAATACGCGATTGAAAGAGACCGGATTCAGGCTGGCAGACGACACCGGGTTACCTGGATTGAACGGTTCGCGGGGAAGCCTCAACGGCGAATTAGAATAACGCGTCCACAGTGTAACCGGATTTTTCCAGAATGACGCGCAACCGTTTGAGCGCTTCTACCTGGATCTGGCGAACGCGCTCACGGGTTACACCAATATCGGCACCCACTTCCTCAAGAGTTGAAATTTCCCGGCCACTAAGACCAAACCGTCGCTCCACAACTTCCCGCTGTTTGTCGCTCAGTTCGGCCAGCCAGGTCTGAAGCTGTTCCTGCAAGGTATCACTCTGCATCGCCTCATCAGGCTCCTGGACCCGGTCATCAGGAATGGCGTCCAGCAGCGAACGGTCAGGATCATTATCAAGAGGCGCATCGACTGATGTCACGCGCTCATTCAGTCCCATCATGCGTTTAACATCATCAAGAGGCTTGTCCAGCAGACTGGCCACATCTTCCGGCGTCGGTTCATGATCCAGTTTTTGCGCCAGGTGGCGCGCCGCGCGCTGATAAATGTTGATTTCTTTAAGTACATGAACCGGCAACCGGATGGTGCGCGTCTGGTTCATGATGCCGCGTTCGATGGTTTGACGAATCCACCAGGTGGCGTAGGTCGAGAATCGGAAACCACGCTCAGGATCGAATTTTTCCACGGCACGAATCAGTCCCAGATTCCCTTCTTCTATAAGGTCCAGCAAAGCCAGCCCGCGGTTCATGTATCGCCGCGCAATTTTGACCACCAGCCTGAGGTTGCTTTCGATCATCCTCTTGCGTGCGGCGTCATCGCCTTTCAGCGCGAGCCGGGCGTAATACACCTCTTCTTCAGCGGACAGGAGTGGAGAAAAGCCGATTTCCTTGAGATACAGACGCGTGGCGTCGGCCTGAACCCCGGTGTCGTCGGCCTCGAAGAATCTTTTGTCGACTTCGCTGTCTGAACCGGATTCCGAATCATCAGTTTCGGCTGTCTCGGCTGCAGTATCATCGTCTTCAAGCTCGTCACCGATTACGTCGACGTCATCGATACCAGACTCTGCTACCGGCTCTGTCACAGGCTTCCCCTCTTTGGACTTCCTGGTCATTGATTCTATCCCGATTCCGGCTAACGTCGCGGCAGAAATTTCAAAGGATCTACCGATTTTCCCTTGTAACGGATTTCAAAATGCAGCTTGACCCGGTTGGTTCCCGAGTCGCCCATGCCCGCGATTTTCTGTCTGCTTTGTATCACATCACCTTCTTTGACGTAAATATTTTCGCAATGCGCATAAGCACTTAGATAATCATCGTCATGTTTCACAATAATGAGATTGCCATAACCACGCAACCCGCTGCCCCGATACACCACGGTTCCCGGGGCCGCAGAGACAATCGCCTGTGCTTTTTTCCCGGCAATTTCGATGCCTTTGCGTTGCGCTTTCCCGGAGTATCGACCGATCACTGTGCCAGCTGTAGGCCATGACCAGCGTCCTCGATAAGGTTTTGAGCGCACGGTTTCCGGGCTGGATTGCCGTGATTCAGCCGATTTGGGTTTTGGGGCCCGAGCCTGGTGTGACGATACATCGGTCATGCTGCCAGTCACGTCTAGCGTCTGACCGGGATAAATGCGGTACGGTTTGTGTAGCTTGTTCAATCCAGTCAACCGGGTCACTGACAGTCCGTGGTGTCTGGCGATACTGTAGACCGTATCACCCTTGACTACTTTATACTGGCCGCTGGCGGTTTCCGGGTTGCGCCCGGAGTCAGGTCGAGGTGTGTCACCGGGCGGGCCTAGAGTGATTTTTTGCCCGGGTTTGATCAGGTAATCATTACCAATTCCGTTCCAGGAGGCGAGGTCTCGATAGTCACGACCGGTTTCCCAGGCAATGCTGTACAGGGTGTCTCCCGGTACAACTTCCCGGGTCGGGTTGGCCGGTTCGCGCAAAGATTGCCCTTTGTTTTCTATTGGTGCCCGATTAGGGCCTGCGCATCCGGCGACAAAAATTGTTGCCCATACCAGCACCCTGATCCTGATCGGCAACAATTCAATCACTCCCTGTCAGCCCTGTGCCCGGTTATCAGGGGAACAAAATTGACCTTCTCGAGCAATCTGCAATCAAAATCTTCTTCCAACCGCGTATACAGCAGCAGATCCTGAGGCTCGCCTTGTCGTCCAACCGGAATCACCATCCGCCCGCCCGGCGCCAGTTGTTGTAGCAAAGACACCGGTGTCTCGGTTGCGGCAGCTGCCACCAGGATACCGTCATAGGGCGCATTGTCCTGCCAACCCCAGCCTCCATCAGACAGGGTTGCCTTCACGTTTGTGTAGTTGAGCTGTTGAAATCGTTTTCGGGCCGCAAAATGGAGTGGCTCCAGACGCTCAACGGTAAAAACCTGCTGAACCAGCGGTGACAATACACAGGCCTGGTAGCCACAACCGGTACCCACTTCGAGAACCTTGTTCAGCGGACCGGATTCGAGCAGAGCTTCAGTCATGCGCGCGACAATATAGGGCTGCGAAATGGTTTGTCCATGGCCTATTGGCAGCGCGGAATCTTCGTATGCCCGACTGGCCAGTGCTTCATCCACGAACAGATGGCGAGGTGTATTCCTGATGGAATCGAGAACCAGGAGATTTTTTATCCCTTCTGACTGAAGGCGCTGCACCAGCCGTTCCCGGGTGCGCGCTGACGTCATCCCGATGCCTTCGCGGTTCATCATTCATCAGTCCCGGCAACAAGGTGGTTCACGGCATCCATAGCAGAATGTCGGGTCAGGTCCACGTGTAGCGGTGTAATGGATACAAAGCCGTTTCGCACCGCATGAAAATCCGTTCCCGAGCCTGCATCCGCTTCAGCGCCTGGCGGGCCAACCCAGTATACAGGGTTGCCGTGCGGATCCTGTGCGCGAACCACCGGTTCAGCCTTATGCCGATGCCCCAGGCGTGTCGCCTGCCAGCCGGCGAGCTGTTCATATGGAAGATCAGGGACATTGATATTCAGAATGGTATCGGCAGGTATCGGGCTGCCAGGTATCCGGTCAAGTACATCACAGACAACACGTGCCGCTGTCTGGTAATGCTTCGGGTCGAAATTGCCCATAGATACTGCGATGGCGGGCAACCCCAGGAAGCGCCCCTCCATCGCCGCCGCGACCGTGCCGGAGTAAAGTACGTCGTCTCCCATATTGGGGCCGGAGTTGATGCCGGAAATGACGATATCCGGCTCGGCGGCCAGCAAACCTGTAATCGCGAGATGAACACAATCGGTAGGTGTGCCATCAACATGGAAACTGTGTTCGCCGGTTTGCTTTGCCCGTAATGGCCGGGTCAAGGTTAACGAATTGCTTGCCGCGCTCCTGTCCCGGTCCGGCGCCACCACCCAAACCTCGCCGTACCGATGAAGTGCGGCAACCAGGCATTGAATGCCCGGGGATTGATAACCATCATCATTGCTCAAAAGTATCAGCATAAACAGAACATACAAGACTGCGTGCTATTCCCAAAGCGGTACACGGTCAATCCTGGTTGATTAGCAAAGTGGTTTGTATGCCCGGTTAAGAAATAATAATTAACTTTAAATATAGTCAATATCGTATTGTTTTTTAAAGTAAATAATATTTGAGAGATTGGTCGGGGCGAGAGGATTTGAACCTCCGACCACTGCAACCCCATTGCAGTGCGCTACCAGGCTGCGCTACGCCCCGAATGCTCGTTTTGTTGATGCCCAAACGGCGGCCGGATAATACCGCCATGTGCAATGTGATGGTAGCCCGACAGCTGGCTTGCGAGGAAAAAAATCTGCTCAGACGTGATGGGTTGATGAGGCCTGGTCTTCTGCCGATTTTAGAACGGCCAACACATCCTCGAGTTCGTCTATTAACGAACGAATCGTATCGGAATGAGCTGAAAGCATCAGTTCTGGGTCATCGGTAATCAGCTGGTTGCGCGCGCCACTAATTGTGAACCCATCAACGTATAAAAGTTCTCTAATTTGGCGAATCAACACGACATCATGACGCTGGTAATAACGGCGATTGCCGCGACGTTTTACCGGTTTCAGTTGTGGAAATTCCTGCTCCCAGTAACGCAGAACGTGCGGTTTTACGGCGCACAATTCGCTGACTTCGCCTATGGTGAAATAGCGTTTGCCCGGAATCGGGGGGAGTTCATGGTTATCGCCTGGATCTAGCATCACTTTTTATTTTTATCCCGCGCTGGCTTCGACTTTCTCTGTATCCGGACTCAGCAGGTGGGCATTTTGCTCCACCCTCTCTTTCAGTTTATGACTTGCACGAAAAGTTACAACCCGTCTTGCTGAAATCGGAATTTCTTCCCCGGTTTTTGGATTTCGTCCCGGCCGTGAATTCTTGTTGCGCAGACCAAAATTGCCAAATCCTGACAGCTTGACGGCCTCACCGTCTTCCAGTGAGGCACGAATCTTTTCAAAAAACAGCTCCACAAACTCCTTGGCTTCGCGTTTATTCAGCCCAAGTTCGTTATACAGGCTCTCTGCCAAATCAGCCTTTGTCAGTGCCATATTCCTACCCTGTTGTTAATGCCGAGGTGAAGTTCTTATCGTAGTTCGGCGCCGAGTTCCCGACGCAGCACCCCGAGGATGTTTTCGATGACACCCTCAATCTCTACCTCTTTAAGAGTGCGCGAAGAGTCCTGTAAGGTCAAGCCCAAACCAAGACTTTTTCTTCCCGAATCAATACCTTCGCCACGATAGTCGTCAAAAAGCTGGAGGTCTGTGAGCCAATTACCTGCTGCAGCACGAACTAATTTCAAAACCTCGCTCGCCGGAGTTTCAACGGGCAGAACTACGGCCAAATCGCGATCTATGGCAGGGAATCGCGAAATTTCTCGAAATTTGGCGATTTTATCACCCTGTATTGCGGAAATCGCAACCTCCGCCAAGTAAACGGCCTGATCAAAATCAGATTTTGCAGAAATTTCCGGATGCAGCGCGCCAATCCAGCCAATATTTTTGCCGTTTCGGCTAATCTGGGCGCACTGCCCCGGGTGCAAGGCCGGGTGGCTGGTGGCCTGGAACTCGAAATCTTCACCATTTAACCCACTCAGGCCCAGAACTGCTTCCAAATCCCCTTTTAGATCAAAAAAGTCCATCTGCCGAGGTTTCTCAGCCCAACTCGGGGTGGATGCGGGACCGGTAAGGGCCATAGCCAGCATTTGCTCTTCCAGGCTGCCCTTACCCTTTTTGAGGAAACGGTGGCCAGTTTCGAATATCCGGATCCGATACTGCTGACGATTGAGGTTGTGCTCAACGACCTTTAGCAGCCCTGGCCACAGGTTGGTGCGCATGACAGCCAAATCGGAAGCAATAGGATTGGCTAATGGTATAGCCTGCACCTCGGGATTCAGGCGTTGCTGCATTTCCGGATCGACAAAGCTGTAGGTAACGACTTCCTGGTAATCCCGGCTGGTCAATAGCCTGGCCACGTCATGTGTGCTGACCTGTGTTTCCGGGACCGGCGCCATATCCAGGATGCCCTGCGGCATGGTTTCCGGGATATTGTGGTATCCGTACAGTCGCGCCACCTCTTCGATCAAATCTTCTTCCCGGGCGATATCAAATCGATAGCTCGGTGCCGTGACCTTCCAGCCGCCGTTGATTGCCTTGACAGTCATGCCCAGTCGCTTCAGGTAGGATTGAATGCGACCAGATGCCAGCTTGATGCCCAGAACCGATTCAACCCGCTTGTGACGAACAACAATAGCCATGGCCCTGGGCAGATGTTTTGCCAGCTTTTTTTCAATCACTGGACCGGGTTTACCGCCGACGATGTCAACCAGTAACGCGGTGGCGCGTTCAAGCGCATCCTTTTGTAACTGTGGATCGACACCGCGTTCGAACCTGTGCGATGAATCTGTTTGCAAGCCAAGGCTGCGAGCCCGGCCCGCTATGGCCGAAGGCGCAAAATATGCGCTCTCGAGGAAAATATTGGTGGTATCGTCCGACACGGCAGACTGGGCGCCTCCCATAATACCGGCAAGCGCTACCGGGCCTTTGTCATCTGCGATCAGCAAGCTGCCGGTTTCGATGTCGCGTGTACTGCCATCAAGCAGTTCCAGTCTTGTTTTTTTCTGACAGTGTTTGACGTGGATGTTGCCGTTCAGTCGACCCAGATCAAATGCATGCATGGGCTGGCCAAGCTCCAGCAGTATGTAGTTGGTGACATCAATGCACGGACCCAGGCTGCGCAATCCGCTACGGCGCAATCGCTCCTGCATCCACATGGGTGTTACCGCGGCTGGATCGATATCTTCGATAACCCGGCCGACGTAGTGCGGGCAGTCTGATCCCGCCTCCAGGCTGATGTTGATTCGCGTCTTGCTGGCAGCCTTGACCGGAGTAATCTTGACCGGTGTCAGTCGCGTGGCTGTCAATGCTGACAATTCACGAGCGATGCCGGCAACGCTAAGGCAATCACCGCGGTTTGGCGTAAGATCAATTTCTATTGCCTTGTCGTCAAGAGCAAGCGCCTTGAACAATGACTGACCGGGCTTCATGTCACCATGTAATTCCATCAGCCCATCAGATTGCTCTGACAGACCAAGCTCCTTTGCCGAACAAAGCATGCCGAAAGAGTCTACGCCGCGAAGCGTGGCGGTTTTGATTTCCATGCCGCCAGGCAACACTGCGCCAACCAGTGCAACAGGTGCTTTCAGTCCTTCGCGTGCGTTGGCAGCACCGCAAACAATCTGCAGCTGCTTCTTGTTCCCGACCAATACCTGGCAAACCTGTAACCTGTCAGCTTCCGGGTGTGGCCCGGCTTTGACAATCTGGCCAACAACTATGTTGACCAGGTCGGGACTAACGGGTTCTATACCATCCACTTCAAGACCGGCCATAGTCAGGCAGTCGGCGATGCCCTGCGTCTTCAGTTCGGGATCGACCCACTCACGCAACCAGGATTCACTTATACGCATAGTTTATTTCCGCTATTACTTCCCGCTTCAGCCGTTGAACTGGCGCAGGAAACGAAGATCATTTTCGAAAAACAGGCGCAGGTCATTGACGCCATAACGCAGCATGGTCAGTCGCTCGACGCCAAGACCAAACGCAAAACCGGTGTATTTTTCCGGGTCAATGCCACCGCACTTCAGCACATTGGGATGCACCATGCCGCAGCCCAGCACCTCAATCCAGCCAGTATTGCCGCAAACACGACAACCCTTGCCAGAGCAGATCACGCAACTGATATCCGCCTCGGCAGATGGCTCGGTAAACGGAAAAAATGATGGCCTGAAACGAACCTTGAGATCGGCTTCAAAGAACTGGCGCAGAAACTCGGCCAGGATGCCTTTCAGATTGGCAAAGCTGACATTGTCATCCACCAGTAATCCCTCAATCTGGTGGAACATCGGTGTGTGGGTGACGTCGGAGTCACAACGATAGACGCGGCCGGGGGCGATGATCCTGAGCGGCGGCTTGTTGTTTTCCATGTACCGTATCTGCACAGGCGACGTATGGGTGCGCAGCACGTTGCCGTTTTTGAAGTAGAACGTGTCGTGCATGGCGCGAGCTGGATGATCGGCGGGAATATTGAGCGCTTCGAAGTTATGATAATCGTCTTCAATCTCCGGGCCATCTGCGACTTCGAAGCCCAGGCGGGCAAACAGTTGTTCCAGGCGCTCAAGCGTTTGTGTCACCGGGTGCAGGCCGCCACGACTGTTTCCACGACCCGGAAGGCTGACATCTATCTGCTCACTTACCAAACTGGCCTGGCGCAGTTGTACTTCCAGCATCTGCTTGCGTGCAGCAATTCGATCCTGGAGTGTTGCCTTGGCCTGGTTGACCCACTGCCCCACCTTTGGCCGCTCTTCCGGCGGCAAACTGCCCAGTTGTTTCAGTTGCTCGGTCAGCTTGCCTTTCTTGCCCAGGTAAGTGACACGCAAGACCTCGACTTCGTCAGGACTGGTTGCGTTGTCAGTTTCCGCAAGCGCCTGCTCCAGCATGCGATCCAGGGTTTGTTGCAGATTCTCAGTCATGGTGTTTGGTTTTTCTCAGCGTTTTATTTTATCAATTGGCAAAACAAAACGGGAAAGGTCAACGACCTTTCCCGTTGCTGATAGCTCGACGAATAAAGCTAGAAATTCGTCTTGACGATCAGTTTGCGAGTCCGGCCTTGGCCTGTTCAGCCAAAGCAGTAAACGCATCCATATCGTGAACAGCGATATCGGCAAGAACCTTGCGATCAATCTCGATATCAGATTTCTTCAGGCCATCCATAAGACGGCTGTAGCTCAGGCCATTCATGCGTGCCGCGGCATTGATACGGGCAATCCACAGTGCGCGGAACTGGCGTTTTTTCTGGCGGCGATCGCGGTAGGCGTACTGGCCGGCCTTATCCACAGCCTGCTTGGCTACACGATAAACATTCTTGCGCGCACCGCGGTAACCCTTGGCGCGATCAATTACTTTCTTGTGACGAGCGTGTGCAATGACACCGCGTTTGACTCGTGGCATTGTTCTGTCTCCTTATACGTACGGCAACATGCGGCGAACGAGGCCGGTGTCTGCTTTATGAACCATGTCACCGCCACGCAAGTGACGCTTGCGCTTGGTGCTCTTCTTGGTCAGGATGTGGCGCATATGGGAAGAACTGCGACGAAAACCGCCACTGGCAGTTTTCTTGAAGCGCTTCGCGGCACCGCGATTGGTTTTGATCTTTGGCATTGTCAAACTCCTCAGTCTTGCCGACTGCAATTCAAAATCTGATTACTTGCTGATAACTGCCTTGGGTTGCAGCACCATCACCATCTGGCGACCTTCCAGCCTGGGAAACTGCTCTACGGATGCGTACTCCGCCAGGTCGGCTTCGACCCGTTTAAGCATTTCAAGCCCCAGTTCCTGGTGCGCCATTTCACGGCCTCTAAACCGCATCGTGACTTTTGCCTTGTCGCCCTTTTCAAGAAAGCGAATCAGATTTCGAAGTTTGACGTTGTAATCACCTATATCGGTGCCAGGTCGAAACTTCACTTCTTTGACTTGTATCTGTTTCTGCTTTTTCTTGGCCGCATGTTGCGCTTTGCTCGCTTCATACTGGTATTTGCCAAAATCCATGATCCGGCATACCGGCGGTTCCGCATTGGGTGAAATTTCCACCAAATCCAGGCCCGCTTCTTCGGCCTTGTCCAGGGCTTCTGCGATAGTCACGACGCCAATCTGGTCGCCGTCTGCTCCGATTAACCGCACCTCCGGGGCCTGAATTTCCCGGTTAAGGCGCGTCTCTTTTTTTGCTGCGATACGAATTATCTCCTGAAAAATTAAACGCCGCGGCCCGCGACTTCGTTGGTGAGGCGTAGACTGAATTCGTCCAGGGTCATAACACCCAGATCCTCACCGGTTCGCGTGCGCACGGCAACGGTACCGTCTTGCGCTTCCCGGTTGCCCGCTACCAGCAGGTACGGGATGCGCTGCAATGTGTGCTCGCGGATTTTAAAGCCGATTTTTTCGTTTCTCAAGTCCGAATGTGCTCGGAAGCCTTTATTTTTCAAACTTTTTTCCAGTTTTTCACAATATTCGGCCTGGTCGTCAGTAATATTCATCACCACCACTTGTGTGGGTGCCAACCAGGCCGGCATGGCGCCGGCATGTTCCTCGATCAATATACCGATAAACCGCTCCAATGAACCCAGGATTGCCCGGTGCAACATGACCGGAACCTGGCGGCTGCCATCCTCCGCGACATAGTGCGCATCGAGCCGTCCCGGCATGGAGAAATCCACCTGAATGGTGCCGCATTGCCAGACCCGCTCCAGGCTGTCGCGCAGGGAGAATTCAATTTTTGGTCCGTAAAACGCGCCCTCGCCCGGTTGCAGTTCCCATTCAAGACCCTTGGAGTTAAGTGAATCTTCCAGCGCCTGTTCCGCCTTGTCCCAGATTTCATCGGAACCGACGCGATTTTCAGGACGCGTGGACAGCTTGGTTTCAAGCTGATTGAAGCCGAAATCCGCATAGACCTTGGTCAACAGATCAATGAAATCAGACACCTCGTCCTGGATCTGGTTCTCGGTACAGAAAATATGCGCGTCATCCTGGGTGAAGTTGCGCACGCGCATGATGCCGTGCAGGGTTCCTGACGGTTCATTACGGTGGCAGGAGCCGAATTCTGCCATGCGTAGCGGCAGGTCCCGGTAACTCTTCAGGCCCTGGTTGTAAATCTGTACGTGGCAAGGGCAATTCATCGGCTTGACCGCGTAGTCACGGGCCTCCGAATGCGTGGTGAACATCATGTCACCAAATTTGTCCCAGTGACCGGATTTTTCCCACAGGCTGCGATCGACCATTTGCGGGGTTTTGACTTCCTGGTATCCGTGATTGCGCAAGGTGGCGCGTATGTACTGTTCAATTTGTTGCCAGATAGTCCAGCCTTTGTCGTGCCAGAACACCATGCCCGGCGCTTCATCCTGGGTATGAAACAGGTCAAGCTGGCGACCCAGCTTGCGATGGTCACGCTTTTCCGCTTCCTCGAGCCGATGCAGGTATGCCTTGAGATCTTTCTTGTTGGTCCAGGCCGTGCCGTAAACACGCTGCAGCATTTCATTGCGTGAATCCCCGCGCCAGTAGGCGCCGGCGACTTTCATCAGCTTGAAGGCCTTGAGCTTGCCGGTATTGGGAACATGAGGGCCGCGACAGAGGTCGATAAATTCGCCCTGCTTGTACAGCGAGATCTCCTCGTTACCGGGTATGCTGCCGATAATCTCGGCCTTGTAATCCTCACCCATTCCCTTGAAGAACGTCACCGCGTCGTCGCGCAGCATGACTGAACGGCTGACTTCATCACCGTTTTTGGCCAGTTCGGTCATCTTGTTCTCGATAACAACCAGATCTTCTTCGGTAAAAGGTCGCTCGTAGGCGAAATCGTAGTAGAAGCCGTTGTCGATCACCGGACCAATTGTGACTTGCGCTTTCGGGAATAGCTCTTTGACCGCCTGAGCGAGCAAATGAGCCGTGGAATGGCGAATCACGTCCAGGCCGTCTTCGTCCCGGTCGGTAACAATGCCCAGCTCAACATCGCGATCAATGGTATACGAGGTATCGACCAGTTTACCGTCAACACGACCGGCCAGCGCGGCACTGGCCAGCCCTGGGCCGATATCTGCTGCAACATCGGCTACGGTTACGGGGTTGGAAAATTCGCGCTTGGAACCATCTGGTAAGGATACAACCGGCATCTCTGCTCCCTCAGTCAGTGGCGACCCCTACCAAAGGCCGCGTGTGGGCAATGAAATAAAAACGGCGAATTCGGGAGCAAATTCAACAGAGCCTCCGGATTCGCCGTTCTAGCGAATGGTAGGCACGAGTGGACTCGAACCACCGACCCCCACCATGTCAAGGTGGTGCTCTAACCAGCTGAGCTACGCGCCTGTCGAGGCGCGGAAATTATCATAATCGCTGGTTCAATCAAAGCCTTAAATCGTGCCAACCCAATCAAATACGGTCCGTTTCAACGGGGCAAGTCATCCCGCCCCAATACAAATTTTCTGGGCGTAAAATCCAGCGCTTCACTTGCCTGCTGGTGGTCAAAAACCAGGTCCTGGTTCATCCGCTCAATCATGCCGAAAGACAGCTTGCGAAACCCGGGAATCAGTCCGGACACGACCAAGGCAGCCTTGAATACCACCGCCGGAATCCGAACGATACGCGGTGATCGATTCATTGCCCGGAACACGCGTGACACCATTTCTGTATAACTGAGCACTTCTGCCCCGGAAATATTCATCGCCATATTCTTCGTACTGCTCGTTTCCAGTGCCGCGAGACATGCCTTGGCTACGTCATCAACATGGACTGGCTGTCGCCTGCCTTGCGCCGGACCAAAAACAGGAAAGAAACCAAATCGGTGAATCAGGCGGGCTATCCTGGAAATATTCTGATCATGGCCACCGCCATAAATCATGGTCGGCCGGAGAATTATCCAGTCGATGCCGTTGGACTCCGCCCAACTGGCCAGTTCTTCCTCCGCTGCTGCGAGCTTGTTAGCAAGTTGACGATCAGCGGGGTCTTTTGCGTCAGCCTTGGTAAATCGGCTGGTAGAAGAAAGCGCAACTATGCGCCGGGCACCTTTCGTTAACAAAAAGTCAAAATAGTCGGGGAGCACCCAAATGGGCGCGAGAGAAAGCCAGAAAGGTATAACGGGTTTGCCGGGGCTCGAATCCGCTTGCCCGAGCTGGTGCCAGACTTCAGACTTACTCGATCGACCTGCCTGCCGACTGAAGGCATGAACCTCCCGGGTCTCCTGCTGACCTGTTGAAGCCAAACGACTCAGCAGTTTTGTACCGACCAGGCTTGTTGCCCCGAGTATGCCCAGCCTGAGATCAGGTGCTGCCAATCCTGCCACCGTGGCGGATGCGCCTGGCTAGCTGGCAGGTTGCGACCATCCCAAACCGCAACCAGACACCGCAGCTCACCAGCCACATAAATGCGCCGGGGTATTGATGACGAAAGAACTTGCGGTAAAACCTCATCATGCCCTTGTGTTTGTGCCATTCGACGAATAAAGGACGCGAACGGCCACAAGAGCCCTGAAAATGTTTTGCCGGGGCGTCGGGCACAAACAGGATTTTCCAGCCTTTTTGACGCAACCTCATGCAGATATCAAGGTCCTCACAATGCAGGAAATAGTTTTCGTCCCATCCGCCGATTTCCTCCAGCACGCTTTTTCTGACGAGCATCATCGCCCCGGAAATGGCTTCGACCTCTACCGGATGTGTCGGAAGCGGTTGTGTGTGAAGGTAAAAATCATAAAAGAGTCTGGGCCAGCGTTTTGAAAAACGCGTCAAACCAAATGCCCGAACGAATGAGCGCCACGGAGTAGGTATCGCCCTTCGACCACCAGCCTGTTCCGTGCCATCCGGATTCATCAGGCGCCCCCCGGCCATGGCTGCACCCGGGTTTGCCTCCAGGGCATCAACGAGCTTTTTTAGTGAGCCAGCAGCCAACATGCAATCGGGATTTAGGAACAAAACATAGGGGCTGGTCGCTTCGATGTTGCCACGATTGCAGCCACTGGCAAATCCGTGATTGTTACGGTTGTCGACTACCGAAACATAATCCTTCCCAAAATATGTGCTTTTTATCGGGTCGGTACTGCAATCCGTAGAACCATTATCAACTACAACAACATCTTGAGAATCGTCCACACACGCCGCTACACTTTGCTGCAGCAGATCGCCCGAGTTGTAATTCACGATAACAGTTGTAACGGGCAAGCGCCCGGTTTTAGCCAACCCTGCCACGAGAACCGGTATATCTACAAGCTTTGCCTTGATTGGCTTGTGATCCAGCAGATTGACGACCTTGCCTGTATTCAACCTGGCTGACGGCTTTGAGTCTATGCGTGGAGTATCCATGACGCACTCCTTGTTATGCGCTATTTACTATCTCATTTTGCTGTTTTGCGTGCGTCTTGGGTGAATCGTTTTGCGGGAGGGGTATAGTCGTTTATCCAGCACCGCCCAGATATCAGCAATAGAAGCTCGGCGATTTTTCTGTATGAGCGACCGCTTTTTGAGCACACCGGGTAGACCTTTCAGCGCATCCCGCTTTGCCCGGAGTATCACTCCACCCTTCCCTTTTAGTATATAGATCAACATTATAACCAAGTTGAGGGCGATGTGAAGAGGCAGGAACAACCAAAACAGGATGCCGGGCATATTTTTCACGTATGCCCAGACCAGGTTACGATGACCGTGATAGATGGCAAAGTCACTATGACGGCCGCCGGTAGTGGCTGAGCCAACATGATGAACCACCGCATCCGGTACATACATGGCCTTGTGCCCTGCCAGCCTCAGACGGAATCCCAGGTCGACATCTTCGACATAACAGAAAAAATCCTCATCGAACCCGCCCATTTCCCGGAGCACTTCGGTTCGATATAGCGCGGCCCCGGCACAGGCGGAGAATATTTCGTGTGGGCAAGTATGCTCGGGGTCAGAGCTGTCAAAATCGTCCAAAAAGCCATCGCGCCAAACAAGACCGGACATATGGTATACATCCCCAATCCCGTCGATCTGGCGCAAATCGCTATAAACTAGCTGCCGAGACCCAAATGCGGCAATATCAGAATGCATGTCCGCCGCCTCTATCAGTGCACCCAGCCAGCCAGGATCTGGGAATGCGTCGGGGTTCAGCAAAGCAACATATCTCGCCTCTGTATCGCTTATAATGAAATTATTTGCGTGCGCAAAACCGGTGTTTGTGCCCAGCAGGCAAGCAGTCACAGCAATTCCGGGGTATTGAGAATATTCCGATGGTACCGACGGGACGCTGCCATTATCAACGATAATTACCCTGCGTGGTTTTAATGTTTGTATCGATAGATGCTCAAGACACCTCTTTAAAAGATCGTTACTATTCCAGTTTACTATTATGACTGACACGTCTTCTGCACGCATAACGATCTCGCAACCTATGTATATATCCGGCAGAAATATCTAAAAGCCGGTCATGCCTTCGCGAATAATGTCCTGGGGCATGTGCCGCGCCTTATTAACCGCGTCATGCCAGCCAGCCAATAGTTTTGACCTGTCATTCTCGCTAATACGGGGTACGAATGTTTTGTCCAGTTTTTGAATAGACGACAGTTCATCAATTGATAACCAGACACCCGCTCCAAGGCCAGCCATAAACCCAATACCAAATGCAGTCGATTCTATATGTCGTGGGCGATGAACTTCTGTATCGAGCATGTCCGCCTGAAACTGTAAAACAAATTCATTTTTAGTCATGCCTCCGTCCACCTTTATACCTGATATTGGCAAACCGGAGTCAATTTCCATAATTCGCAAAACATCTACACTTTGATATACCACAGACTCCAATGCAGCCCTTACAATATATCTTTTATCGGTACCAAAACTCAAACCAACAATAGCAGCTCGACAGTTCATATCCCAGTAAGGTGCACCAAGGCCGGTGAAAGCTGGCACAATATACACGCCTTCGTTTGAACTTACGGCCCGCGCCATGGCCTCGCTGTCCGACGCATCCCCTATCAATTGCATACCATCGCGCAGCCATTGAATCACTGAGCCCGCAGAAAATATCGAGCCCTCAAGCGCAAAACAGCGCTCACCAGTTTGGGAAACAGCGACTGTTGTTATTAGGCCATGGTCCGATGTGATACGTTTTTTTCCGGTGTTCATCATTAGGAAGCAGCCGGTACCGTATGTGTTTTTGACACTGCCTTCAGCTAGGCAGCCGTTTCCAAAAAGAGATGCTTGCTGATCCCCGGCTATAGCGAGAATAGGGACCCCGTTTACCGCAGGTATCGTGCTTACTGAACCGTACTCGTAGATTGAATTATAAATTGACGGCAAAATACATCCAGGTATGTTGAATATTTCGAGCAACTCCGGATCCCAGCTTCCCGTTTCAAGGTTGTAAAGGAGTGTTCGAGAAGCATTGGTGTGGTCTGTTGCATGAATAGCGCCACCGGTCAACTTCCAAAGCAGCCAGGCGTCTACCGTTCCAACCAAGGCTCTTTCAATATCAACTTTAACATTATCGAGAAGCCATCGAATTTTGGTGGCACTAAAATAGGCATCTAGCGGTAACCCGGTTCTTTCTTTCACAAAATTCGCTGAACCTTTCAGATCTGCACATATGTTGCTTGTTCTGCGGCATTGCCAAACGATGGCATTATGGTACGGTTGGCCTGTAACGCGATCCCACAATATAGTAGTTTCTCGCTGATTTGTAATACCTATCGCAGCGACCGATCCTGAAGTAGAATCCATTACCTCTTCAATGCCTGATACGACTGAGTCCCATATATTGTACGGATCATGCTCAACCCATCCTGGTTGTGGATAATGTTGTCGAATTTCACGATATGCGCGCGCCTTGATATCTCCTTGGTCGTCGAATAAAATTACCGTTGTACCGGTAGTTCCTTGATCAATTGACAATAAATTCATAATACACTCACGCCCCCTTTATCCACATACAGACACTCCTCTGCCTTATTTATACCTCAACTGGCCAGGGAACTTGGTCCAATGAGCTTTTAGCTCGTATTCTTCCGACAGGCCAGATTGCTGCAAGCATGAGTTAATTCGTAGATACATTTTCCAGTCGAAGTCGTTTGGAATGTCAAAACGATATTTTCGATTTTCCTTGTGCCCATGATTTAGCCAGTGCAGCTTAACGTCATGCTCCTCTGTTATGCCAGCCTTGATCAAATCGCGATTTAAATACAAATATTCCTTCCACTTGAAATCTGAAGGTATCAGGTCTCGAGTTTCACAAAGACTGTGATGCGAAAATAATCCAAAATTATTACGCAGCAGCTCTTCTTCTATTAGTCTGTCTTGACCATGTATAAATATCTTCACACCAAATGACAACAGTTTGTATATATCAGAATTTTTCGTATTAACATTTCCGGTTACGCAATTCTTGTACCGCAGGGAAATACCGATCGGGTGGTACGGGTCAGCATCAAAAATTCGTTCGAGATTTTCCAGCGACTTCGCACTAAACGGATCTTTGTCAAAATACTTCCACAAGCTCACCATCGAACCATAAAAGTCGTACTTGATAACATGCTCAAAATCTTCATAGCAGTAGACCTGCGGTATAAGTCTGCCTTGAACGTTATATTCAGCTGCGACGGCGTGTATATCATCAACCCCTTTGCAATATTTGTCGCCTACGTCCTTTATATCCAGTACTATATAAACATCTTTGTCACATATAAAAGCACATAATTGGCGAAATGACATAGGCGTGTATTTACCATTAAACCTGGATTGAAGAAATGTATCAGTGGTAACGTCGCTAAATTTTTGACTAAGCCCATATTTTTCTTCTGTTTCATCATGCGCCACAACCAGTCCATCACTGCAACTCACTATATCCAGCTCAATTAGCGCGTTACTCCGACACGATTTGATTATGGATTCCTTGCTGTTCGTGTAGCCATCTCCGTCTACGATTCCACCTGCATGAGCGATAACATTAGCTGCGCCAACCCTCATTAGATTTTTTTGATACTTAGATCTATCGTGCTCGTTTCTGTTTTTTTGTGAAGTAGACCCAAATTCATTTATACATGTAATCAACTGCTCGGTTATTCTTCTATAAGAATCTCTGGCTATTACAGTTCCTTTGAGAATCTTCTTTTGGGAATAGGAAAGAGCATCGCTGTAATTGGAAACATTCTTTATTGCCCAGCCAATTTGCGATGGGCGAGCTGGTAATCCGCAAACAAAGAAACGCGCTGATCCTGCTGATACAGGATACTCGTAGTCTTTAGATGGATTATCAGGGTATGACTTTAGCAACACCTGTATAATATGTTTCCCCAATGCCGCAGCCTCGTAGAGAATTGATGACGTATCAGATATAACAATATCTGCATGCTTCATGATCTCCACGATTATATTATTATCATTTGATACGATATTTAATTTAGTCTCGCCGTCAAGTTGTGCCTTTTCTACATGCTGACAGACTATATGGTTATCACATTTTTCTATCTCATCTAACACCAATCTCGTATCATCGTTGAACTCGGTAAACCACGTTGGTGCAAACAACACAATATTCTTATTTTCATCTAGATTATATCTGGCACAAAATGATTTTCTAGTCATGGACGGGCTACTGAAAAGAAGATTAGACTTAATAAAAGCAGAAGCCTTTATATTGTTATCAGGACCGAAAAAGCTTTCCATCGATTCTTTATGGTGTGGTCCGGCAGTAAGGAAGTAATCGCATGACAAATAGCGTTCAAATGAGCCCAAAAACCATTTTAGATTACTGGCGCCATGATCGATAAGAATGATTGGCGTTTCTCTATAGGTATGCCTAAGCCTTTCATCCGCTTTGTTAAATACCACTATCGCATCGAACTTTTCGTCAGGATATTCGTCTTTTGTCGTAACCGCGTGACAGGTGACTTTAACCTTGTCAAGATATTCCATGTACGGCTGGGCGCAGTGCAGGTGTTTTTGTATATAACAGTCTGCAAATAGCAGACGATAGGTTTTTATACTTTCAAGCAGGCCAAGTTTAATCTCGGTAGTTGATACACCCTGGGTGCGCGGCAAGTATACAGTTTGGCAACCAACAAAATCGAATTTTCCTTTCCAGTCATCTCCCATAACAAGGACATCAGCCCTGTATTGTTCTATGTAGGCATCCTTTAACTCAAGCGATTCCTCTACAAATATTTCATCAACAAACTTAAGATTGCGCACTATTTCCAGTCGGTGAGAAAGGGGCATGATACTAATTTTTCCCTTTCGGTAATTCAGGTCATCGGAAGACACACCTACAATCAGCCAATCGCCAAGCTCCTTTGCACGGCGAAGTATGTTAATATGGCCAGGGTGAAACATGTCAAACGTGCCGAAGGTTATTATACGTTTCATTATAACTCTCGTATTAAATATTTATCGATAAACAATATTTTGCAAAACCGAATTGCCGTATGGACGAATCCTATTTAAAGCGATTTTCAACAACTTGCTTCACGCTATCAGTAAAGCGATCTTCTGAACATTCGTTACGAATTCTTGCCAGCGCGTTTTCTCTAATCTTTTTCCACAAGAGATCGTTTTGATAAATTTCTATACACATCTCCGCGAATCCTTCCGGATTGTCAATTTTAGATGCCAATATATCCTGACGATTTATCCAGCCAAGTTGATCAAGAATCAATGTGGTGGTTACTACTGGTAGTCCATAGCTGGCGGCATGGTGCACCTTCATCGGAATACCCGCCGCATAACGAGTTGGGGCAATAAAAACTCTTGCTGTTGAATATAGCGACCAAAGATCATCCACCCTGCCGTGAAATATAATATCGCTATTTTTTTGTTCATAAAGTTTTTCGCAGTCACAGATACCGGCAATGTTCAACTTTACGTCTGGAAAGAATTTTCGAATTTTTGGAAAAATATTCTCGATAAACCAAATCAATGAGTCGGCATTGGGAGATTCACATGCATGTATTCCCCCAACAAATAATATATCCTTTCTGTTTTTCAATGATTCCGGTGTAGCGCGCACCACCGCTTTATGTGCAAGTATATGGACATCCCTGAAACCGTGATCCTGGTATACTTTGCTCTCTGGAGGAGAGACGGTAACAATTCTGTCGGCATACTTTGCAATTGCCAGCTCGTTATTTACCATCTGCTTCTTTCGGTTTAATGATAGGGATTTTCCTTGTAATTCCTTGAAGGAAATATCCCGCAGAGAGAAGAGCGCCTCCGCATCATAAATCAGTTTGGCTTGTTGATCGATGACCCCAGCTTCATACAACTCATTGACGAGTTCCATGTTGTGAGGCCTGCTAACAAACAGGATATCGTATGAACCCTTTCTTTCAATCAGTACATTCTTTAGATCTTCTACGCCGCAGCCCCTCAACACCTCTATTCTTCTGTCAATGTCAGAATAGACAGCATCCCAGCTCTGCTCCTCAAACGGGAAACGAATGGGGCACAAGGTGACCAGGCAGCCCAAATCCGCCATCGCGGAAAGAATGCTGTTTGATCTCGGGAATCCGGAGCCGAAATATTTATGAGGAACACGATCATCCAGATAAATGACTGATGGTTTATCGTGTCTGGCAAATCGAGAAACATATCTATTATGCGTCACACCTTCCGGTTTTGATGAAAGAAAGTCACTGTGCTTCCGGAAAAATTTTTCTCTATTTCTTATTTGCAATTCCAAAGCTTTATCCATTGAGCCAGAACTTGCAAACTCATAGTGAAGTATTGGCGCATCTGGTACGTAAATTACACTCTTCCCCGACTTCCTTAACCTCACGCAATAGTCTGTTTCTTCGTAGTAAGCCGGCGAGTATTCCTCATCGAACCCCCCCATATCACTGAAGAGCTTTGCGCTTGTCATAAGGAAGGCGCCCGAGCAATAATCTACCTCTCGCATGAACATGTATTCGGGATCATATGGCGAACTTCCGCGGCCATATCCATTACATCCCCCGTCGGAGAAGATATAGTTGCCGGCCTCCTGAAGCTTTCCATTGAGATTAATAATACGGCCACCGACTGCTCCAGCGTTTTCATTGAACTTTAAGACGTTCAGAAGTCGGCGCATTGCACCTGGCACGACAATGGTGTCATTGTTCAGAAGCAATAGATATTCACCTTGCGCGATTTGAGCGCCTTGGTTTACTGCTTTGACAAAGCCAAGGTTTTCGGTATTACGTACATAGGTGATATTCTGTACAGTCTTTAGAATATCGCTTGTCTTGTCTGTTGAATTATTGTCAACAACTACGATCTCGATATTGTCCAGATTATCCAGCAATAGTGATTGCAGGCATGTCAATGTTAGCTCGGCTCTATTGTATAATATCAAAACTACAGATATCTCGGGCTTCCTAACAGCAGGAAAAACCATGGTTGAAGTACTTTGAACGAATGCGTTCAATCGTTCCTTGCATGACAAATCAAACTCTGATTTGTCCACTGAAAACTCTATTTCATGCGTGAGGTTGTGTATATACGCGCTTATGTCTTGTGGTTGTCCTGAGCTGGTCGTATCACGTGGGGCCGGAGGGACATTTGCCGCCTTATAATGATTTAGCACTGATCTTATGAGCGGAGACCAAGCAAGAAGTGGCCCCAATTTAAAGACCAAATAATTCTTGATTATACGCTTCTGCGATTTTGAAATAGGCAACACGTGTACAATGGATTTGAGTAACCTTGCCGAATACTCGACTAATACCGCTGCTGGAGCAGCTAGGCCTTTTAGCGCACGTTTAATGATTCGAAATCTGACCGGATTTTGTACGATTTTCTCAAGGTGCGCGATGTGGCCATTTTTTTTGGAAACTTCCTGTTCCAGAAACAGAAAATACCCTTTTGCATTATTGATCTGCACCTCTAGATTAGCGATTCGCTCATTGCGCTCGGAAAGACCGGAGACTACGCCATCGAATTGTCCATCAAGTCGAGATAATATCTTTGTTACATCATCCAGCCTCTGTGTAAGCTGATTTAATGAAGACTGCTGCAGCGATAACTGGGTGTTAACCTGATTGGTAATATTATCCAAACTTTTTGTTACAGTTTCATATTCAGCCAATGTTTTGTCCTTATCCTCAAGCGTTTTCTCAAGCTCCTCTATTCTTTCGTCTTGCTTAAACAGGCTCCATCGTTTTTCATCTTCGATATTTTGCATATGGCCAATCAATTCATACAAGTCAGCAAATAAAGGTCTGCCATCCTCAATTAAATCCGACAAAAACTGGTTCAGTTCTTCCGATAGCGAGTCAATTGATGTCAAATCATCTCTTTCAATACAATCTATCAAATTGAAATAATAATCCAGAGCAATATCCAGGAGTCTATTTCCGGTCTTTCGATCCTCGTGGACATGATGGCGGTTAGACTTATCCAGAAAATATGAGTTCTTGGATAATTCTTTCCCTTCAATATTGATTCCAAGAGACGAAGCGATATACTTCATTGTACTCGCAGGGTCGTCAATAAGACTGGAATAACGTACAAAACATCTCTTCAGACCCCTGGAGTTACGTTCTGCCTCTATCGTGTAATGAAGCCAGAGAAGAGCGGAAAGATGTTGCGGTATGTTGTTTCTCCGCCGCAATGATTCCATCACCTCCATGGGGTGACGAATCATAATGATTACACTTTGATCCACATTGATATTGTCGAGCTGCTTTCTCCAAACCGGCAATGTTAATGATAGCCTGGGATCCTTGATCAGAATCGAGTCCTTGTTGGAGTATTCGGTTTTCAGAAGCTTTGATATTCTTTGGTAATACAGCTCAGCGAATTCTGTCTTACAACTTCCCGCCGCCGCCTCAATTGACATCCATGTTCTATTGGAATGCAGAAGAATTTCATCGTTGAGCGAGACAATTTTATTGTTTTCATAGAATCCAGCCGGATTATCACTTGCTGGCGGCATGATATCCTTGCCAATATCTCCACCCAGATGCGCCATAATATTGGCCATCGCGGATGTGCCTGAGCGATGCATGCCTAGAATAAATAGAATCCTTGTTTGTGGTTTGCAGATTTTTCTATTTTTGATTTTGCTCGGCATAAACTTGTAATCCTGAGTTCCGCTGATCACGCTGTTTCAAAATGGAAGGCCCGTAACTAGTATCCTTATGCTTGTTATTGGGCCATATATTCCCTGTATTCTTCTGTCACCTCTTTTGGTGCACCTGTGCGATATATTTTCCCATCGCGAATCCATATTATGCGATCACAAATCTTATTAACTTGGGCAATATTATGGGAGACGAAAACCACTGTTTGACCGGAATTCAGCTTGTTGGTCATAACCTGTTCTGCTTTTGCCCGGAATTTCGCATCACCCACACTAAGCACTTCATCTATAAACAATACGTCTACGCTGTTTATTATAGCGAGTGCGAAACCCAGCCTGGCTCGCATTCCGGCAGAATACGTCCGTACTGGCTGATCAAAAAATTCTCCTAATTCGGTAAATTCATGCATTTCATCCATTTTCTGTAGAGCGACTTTTTTGTTGACGCCCTGCAACATGCTGCTAATTAGTGCATTATCGCGCCCCGATAGCTCCTGGCGGAATCCCAATCCAAGCGTTAACAACGAGCGCGTGATATTCGGGTTACAGTGAACGATTCCTGTGCTGGCAGGTACAATGCCTGCGAGAACACGAAGAAGTGTGCTTTTCCCGCAGCCATTGCGTCCAATCACCCCCAGCACCTCGGACTGATTGATATGGAATGATATGTCATCAAGAGCAATATGCTCAAATACAGTAGACCATCCTCTCTTATTGGTGTATTTGATACTCAAGTTGTTGACAGTCATTATGTGGTTTGATGTGCCACTCATAACGCTAAGACCCGCGCAGCAAGTTGCTTGCTGTATCTGCCGAACACCAAATGCAGCAATGCCAACAAGACCAATGACGCAAAACCTATCGCCAGCAGGTGCTCTAAGTCTATTACACCATGGTCTACCAGAACCTTTCTGTATGAATCAATAAAGAAAGCCACAGGGTTAAAGAGAAACAAAAGTGCACGCTTGTTTGGATCTGCAATATCGTTAATGTCCCAGAAAATTCCCGATGTGAACATTAAAAACATCATACCCATGCTAATAATCATCCTGATATCAGCCACGTAACTTACCAGGAATGCGCCAATCAGGGCGCAACATAATATAAAGAGAAACTGAACAACAAATACAGGAATTAGCCAGAACCAGCTCAAGTCAGGGTAATATCCATGGAGCGCAACCAACATCAGCATGACCAGAAACACTACCCACTCCTTGTACAGGGCCCCAAAAACGGAAACATATGGAAATAGTGTTTTCGGTAGATCAATCTGGCTAATCAGGCCCCTGTTCTCGACAATGCTGTTTGAAGCCAGCGTTACACTTTTTGAAAACCACAAGAACGGGATTTTACCAACAATCAAAAACACCAGAAAATCTTCCCTGCCTGATCGGAGAAATATATTAAATACCAGGTAGAAAACTGCTACATAAAGAAGCGGCTCAATGACCCACCATAAGTAACTAAGGTAAAGTCTTGACGCTTCCGCCTTCAGGGCCATTCGCGCCTGTAAATCAACCAATGAGAAGAAATGTATTTTTTTCAATCTATGACTTATTTCAATGCGTGATTAATTATACAGCCCTCCCTTGTACATGAACCTCGATCGTGAAACTTAACGTATGTACTGGGTAGCCAAACACCATTTGCCCGGCATGCCTCTTTCGGCTTTAGGTATTTACCGGATATTTGTATAGTTTACACGTTGAGTGCCGAGGTTGGCTAGTCAAAGCATTCTTCATGGGTCAACCTGGCATTAGTCGAATGCCCGGCTGCTAAATGAGGTTCAATTTAACCCGGCACCAATGCACATTCTCGAAGTGCCGGTTGAATTGACTGCAGATTGTGCTGAGATTTACAGCTTCAACCCCTGCTCCTGGGCCTTGCGCACCTGGGCGAGATATTTCAGCCAGAGATCGATGGCATCACCGTACGGGACGGTGCCGGCCTTGCGCATGATGTCCTTGGCTTCGTCGCTGTGGGCGAATTCCATGAAACGCAGTACGTCCGGGTCACGATTCTGCAGGTGGGTCACCAGGTACAGCGGCCGGTAAAGCAGGTACTGGCCATTCCTGATATTTTCATAGCTGGGCTCCTTGCCTTCCAGTTGCAACAGCTTGACGTCCCGCTTTCGGGCACTGCTGATGCCGCTGATGGCGATGCCGTTGACCGCATTGCCCTCTATGGCTTTTTCGAGCGGGCCGGATGATTTAACAACGGTCGCCCGGCTCGTGAATTCTTTCTCATAATCACTGAAAATCAATTCCCGCACCGTGCGGCCAACACCGGAAATCTTGCCTTTTCGGACAAAAAGCTGAATCTCGGCATCATTGCCGCCAAGCTCTTTCCAGTTGCTAATCTTGCCATCATAGATATCCCGGACCTGGGCAAGCGTAATATTGTTGACCGGGTTGGATTTGTGCACCAGGACTACCAACGCATCCCACGCCACGGGATCCAGCCGAACCCGGCGCTCTTCGGGATTGGTGGACATGGTCTTGGGATCTTCCAGGGTGTGGCGACAGGCGCCGCCTACATCACGGGTTCGATTGGAAACTTCCCGGATACCCCGGGTCGCGCCGCCGCCTTTCAGGTCAATTTTTACCCCGGTACGTTGCTCAAAGGCTTTGGCCAATTCGCCCATGAATGCCTTTTTGGAGATACCGCAGCCGGCCCAGGTCAGTGACCCGTTTTCCGCTGTGACCGGTGACGACAATAAAACTAACGGGAACAATACCGCAGCAACAACGGCCTGCTTGATACAGGAAACATTCATCTCGGACTCCTCTTCCACCATGCCAGTGACAGTCAATAGTGTTCGCTGAAAACCCAAACCACCGATCTTCGGCTCCCAAGCATCGTGTTGGCTATTTAACGATTTTCGTAATTTATATATTTTTTATATGTTTTATATAATCATACTAATACAGCTATACGCGCACCTTAATTTCAATGTAGTCATGCTTCAGATAAACGTCTAGCTACATTAAAGGCACGAACTATCCGGTAACTCAGGCGCCGTAACGGGTAAAAGATAGTTTGCGCTTTATTAGACGGCGGTCTTCAGGAATATATTCCAGAGAATGCAATGAATCTTTTTATGAAAAGGGATGCATGGAAGGTCTAACAAAACGTACGCATCTCCAGGGATTTGATTTTATCGCGAATTTCTGCAGCTTTTTCAAACTCCAGGTTCTGAGCATGTTTGAACATTTCTTTTTCAAGTTGCTCCAGAACCTTACCGAGCTTGCCCGGGGTTAAGGTTTCGTATTCTTCAGGCATCTCGGCGACCTTAACCCGGGTTCGCAGGTTACCGGATTTTTTGGACGGCGCGGGAGCGGTTACGCCATCAATAATATCGCGCACAGCTTTTTTGACTCCTTCTGGCGTGATGCCGTGAGCCTTGTTATGCGCAACCTGTTTTTCCCGGCGGCGACTGGTCTCATCCAGCGCCTGGCGCATGGAGTTGGTAATGCGATCAGCATAAAGAATGGCCATGCCATTGAGATTGCGCGCCGCGCGCCCGATAGTCTGGATAAGAGAACGGACCGATCGCAGGAAGCCCTCCTTGTCCGCATCCAGTATGGCTACCAATGAAACCTCGGGAATATCCAGGCCTTCACGCAAAAGGTTGATGCCTACCAGCACATCAAACTCCCCAGCTCGCAAGTCGCGCAGAATCTCTACCCGCTCGACTGTATCAATGTCTGAATGCAGGTAGCGCACCCTGACGCCGTTATCTGAATAGTATTCAGTCAAGTCTTCAGCCATGCGCTTGGTCAATGTGGTCACCAGTACACGTTCATCTTTTTGTACGCGCTTGCGGATCTCGGAAAGCAGGTCATCCACCTGCGTGCCCACCGGTCGTATCTCCACTTCCGGGTCCACCAGGCCGGTTGGGCGAACCAGTTGTTCAACAACCACGCCATGAGTGTGTTCGAGCTCATAGGGCCCCGGTGTCGCCGAGACAAAGATTGTCTGCGGCAACAACTTTTCAAATTCTTCGAATTGCAAAGGGCGGTTATCCAGGGCTGATGGCAATCGAAATCCATATTCAACCAAGGTCTCCTTGCGTGACCGGTCGCCCTTGTACATGGCGCCGATCTGGGGAACGGTCACATGACTCTCATCTATAACCATGATCGCATCATCAGGAAGATAATCGATCAGTGTCGGCGGTGCTTCGCCCTGTGCACGACCGGATAAATGACGCGAGTAGTTTTCGATACCGTTGCAGTACCCCAGTTCCTGCATCATTTCCATGTCGTACTGGACGCGCTGCTCCAGGCGTTGGGCCTCTACCAGCTTGTCGTTATCCCTGAGTTCGGCAAGTCGCACCTTGAGTTCATCACGAATATGTTCCACGGCAGCAAGTACTTTCTCCCTTGGCGTCACATAATGACTCTTGGGGTAGATGGTCGTACGGGTCATGCGTTGATTGATCTCGCCCGTAAGCGGATCAAACTCGGCGAGGTTGTCGATCTCATCGCCAAATAACTCGATGCGCACCGCCAGCCGCTCCGATTCCGCCGGGAAAATATCTATCACGTCGCCGCGCACCCGGAACGTTCCCCGGCGCAGCTCGACATCATTGCGCGTGTACTGCAACTCGGCCAGGCGCTTGAGTATGGCGCGCTGGTCCATCAGGTCACCTTGCTTCAGGTGCAGAATCATGCCGTGATAGGCGGCCGGGTCACCGAGGCCATAGATGGCTGACACCGTGGCGACAATGATCGTATCGCGCCTCTCGAGTATCGCCTTGGTGGCCGACAACCGCATTTGCTCGATATGGTCATTGACCGAGGCATCTTTTTCGATGAAGGTGTCAGACGACGGCACATACGCCTCAGGTTGATAGTAGTCGTAATAGGAAACGAAATACTCAACCGCATTGCCCGGGAAAAAGTCCCGCAATTCCGAGTACAGCTGCGCCGCCAGGGTTTTGTTGGGTGCCATCACAATGGTCGGCCGCTGCAGCGTGGCCGTTACATTGGCAACAGTAAAGGTCTTGCCGGAGCCTGTTACCCCGAGCAGCGTCTGAAATTGTTCGCCAGATTGCATTCCTGCGACCAGCTCACGTATCGCCTGTGGCTGGTCGCCCGAGGGCTGGTAGTCACTGGTCAGGCAAAATTCTTGGGTCATGATCTACCCGTTTTTTCAAAGGACAGGTATATTAGCGCCGAACAGTAACTCTGCCTACCGCACCCGGTGAAGACAGGATGGTGGCCCGGGCAATCACACGCGAGATCAAAAAGTTGAGCATCAGTCGTTTATCAGATCGCGTCCAGCGCATCAAACCATCGCCCACCCTGGCTGTTACCAATCGTGCACGTGAACTGCGCGCCGCCGGCAAGGATGTTATCGGCCTTGGCGCCGGTGAGCCGGACTTTGACACCCCGGAACACATCAAAACCGCTGCCATCAAGGCTATCCAGGACGGCTTTACCAAGTACACGGCGGTAGATGGCACGCCTCAGCTGAAGCAGGCGATTATCAACAAGTTCAAGCGTGATAACGGCCTCGACTTTGCTGCTGACCAGGTCCTGGTATCCGCCGGTGGCAAGCACAGTTTTTTCAATCTGGCCCAGGCGCTGTTAAATGAAGGTGACGAAGTTATTATTCCCGCGCCCTACTGGGTCTCCTACCCGGATATGGTACTGCTGGCCGATGCGGCGCCGGTGATCATTGAGGCCGGTATTGAGCAGCATTTTAAAATTACGCCTGCACAGCTGGAATCAGCCATTACGGCAAAAACCCGGCTGTTCGTGATCAACAGCCCATCCAATCCCACGGGTGTCGCTTATACACGCGCAGAACTGGTCGCCCTCGGCGATGTCCTGCGCAAGCACCCGGACATCGTCATCGCTACTGATGACATGTATGAGCACATACTCTGGACCGATGAGCCTTTCAGCAACATCGTCACTGTATGCCCGGACCTGCTGGACCGTACCATCGTCCTTAATGGCGTCTCCAAGGCCTACTCCATGACTGGCTGGCGCATCGGTTACGCGGCCGGTCCCAAGCCGCTCATGGCGGCCATGAAAAAAATCCAGTCGCAGAGCACGTCCAATCCGACATCAATCGCGCAGGTCGCGGCCGAGGCGGCGTTGAACGGCGACCAGGGTTGCATCGCGCCCATGCTTAAGGCGTTTAAAGAGCGCCATGACCACGTTGTCGCCCGGCTGAACGCGCTGGACGGCGTACACTGCCTGCCGGCTGATGGCACTTTTTACGCTTTCCCGGATTTCCGCAAGGTCATTGCCGCCAACCCCAACGTCAACAGCGATGTCGAGCTGGCCGAATACATTCTGAACGAGGCCGGTGTTGCCCTGGTGCCCGGTTCCGCGTTTGGCGCCGAAGGCTACCTCCGGTTGTCCTTTGCCACCAGCATGGAAAACCTGGACGCTGCACTGGACCGCATAGCCGACCTGCTCGGTCGCTAAGCACAAAAATCAAACGTGGCCGGATCAGGATAATCCGCCACGAGCCCGGGCTCGGATGCCCGGAACTACACAGCCAGCACACAATCAAGGAGGATTGTTATGCATGGAGTCTGTCAGACCCGCCAATGGCGGCGCATGTTTGTTGGTACGTCAAAATTTCGCACCAGGAAACCCTGTCACATCGGATTTAGCACGATTGAATTGCTGGTCACGCTCGCCGTTCTCAGTGTGATACTCGCCTCGGGGAGTGCCGGGTTCTCCCGTCTGCTGCGAAATCAAAAGCTGAGCATCTTGACCAACGACGTCATTACTTCGCTGCGTTTGGCCAGGTCTGCTGCCATTACGCGCAATGCGCCCGTCAGTCTCTGTCAGAGCGCCTCAGGGAGTGAATGCGAAAGAGCTGCGCAATGGGAGTACGGCTGGGTCACCTTTGTCGATACCAACGGCAACAAGCTGGCTGATCCTGGAGAAGACATCATCCAGCGACATGAGCCACTGGCACCCGGGTTACGCTTGCGCTGGCGAGCCTCGGGACACAGCAACTACTATGTAAGCTACCTGCCCGTCGGCAAAAGCAACAAGGCCGGCAGCTTCTGGCTGTGCGATTTTTCCGGGGCGGATCTCCTTGGCCGACGAATTGTAATGGCCAATACCGGAACAATCCGGGTCGAAGACGCGTCGGAAGCCGAGATCCTGACCAATTGCCCGTAAAACTTTGTGTTACGGCTTGACCACCCGCGGGGGCATCAGTACCATACGCGCGCTTTCCGATTCCCCGGTAGCTCAGTTGGTAGAGCAGGAGACTGTTAATCTCTTGGTCGGCGGTTCGAGTCCGTCCCGGGGAGCCATTTTCCACCAATATGAACCACAGTAGAGCCAAGCATCAGCTCCGGCACGTACTCCAATTCGGCCGGATTTTCACCATCTTCAGAATATTCGGCTGTGCCATCAATAAACAGTTTTATCTTTGTTACAAATTTCCGCATGAACGCATTGGCTAATTTTTTGGACCCGGTAAGCTGCTCCAGCATGGCCTCACGCAACTGAGAAACATGATCAAGAGTAACCGTTGTCTCCGGCGCTTTTTCTGCATCAAGCTCTTTTAGTGAAATTTCCAGCTTTTTAAGTCTCGCATTATTTGTCTGCAGGCGCTTGGTGAGATCGCCGAGGTTGGGAGCCAGTCGGCCATACTCTTCCAGCAGAGAAAACAGGTTACTGTTTTTGTGTTCGATATTTTCAATCTCTGTCACCAATTTGCGCCGCCGCTTGGCAACATCCTGGGCCCAGGATCCACACCTTTTATCCATCTCCCGGATGATTATTTTCAGCCTGTCTTCTGTAATCAGCTCCTCCAGCACAACATCCAGCAGCCATTGCTCTGTTTCATCCACCTTCAATCGATGCATAACGTGCTTTTTTTCATAGTACGCTGCACGACAAACATAGTAAGCATATACGCCTGATCTGCCTGATGCAGTTTGCACCATGATACTCGCGCCACAGTTACATGTGAGCAACCCAGCAAAAGCCCGGTTAGATTTTGCTGCGCCGGCATCCTCTTTGGTCTCGCTGTCCATAATGGATTGCACTGTGCTCCACAAGTTCAGAGGTATGATGGGCTCATGGCTATCAACAATAATCCATTCGCTTCTTGGTCGAAGCTTTTTTTTGTCACGCCGGCTGCGACGGCCAAAAACAATGCGGCCAATCACAGTATCATTCCGCAATAAGTTCAATACAGCCTTTTTCCGCCAACTGCGGCCTCTGTTCGTATAGCCGTGCTCGTTGAGATAGTGAGATATACCTAGCGCCCCCAGGCGATCCACTGCTTTCAGTTTGAAAATCAGCTGCACCACTTCCGCCTCCTCCGGCAGTGGTTTCAGTATTTTTCTTTTCTCATTATCCGGGTGAGGCATGGCCTTGAAGCCATACGGTGTGGCGCCACCGTTAAAGTATCCTGACCTGGCATTCGAGATCATTGATCGTGTGGTATCGGCTGAGGTTTGCAATGATTTTGCCTCATCAACGATTTCCAAAAAGCCATCCATCATGCGGCCAATATCGGTCTCTCGATCAACAGACTGCGCTATATAGATCAGCTTTGTGCCGTTTTCGTCCAGGCGCTTTTTATAAATAACCGCATCGAACCGGTTGCGCGCGAATCGGGAGCTTGACCATACAATGAGATAATTGATCTCCATGATCTCGCAGTACTCAATTGCATCAAGGAAAGACTGCCGGCCAGTAGCCGATGAAAACGCAGATTTACCCTCATCCACAAATTCCTTGATAACATCGGCCTCCAGCTCTTCGGCCTTCTTTCTGCCGGCATCAAGCTGAGCAGGCAGGGAAACATCCTTTTCCACCTGCTTCTGGTCAGAGACTCGCGCATATATCACTGCGGTTTTCATTGTTACCTATTACCACCTTCTATGATTCTTTTGATGTGACGCACCGACCTGGTATCACGTAGCTTTTTGTTGATTGTCGCCCTAATCTCCTCCGGGGATTTTCCTGCGCTGGCGAGATCCATGATCATCTGATCGCGCACGTATTTCTTGAACCGGCTAAACCTGGGCATCGCGCTCAATGCTGTTGTTGCTGTTTCATCATCCATGATCGCCCAGGAAAAAATGAATTCATCAAAGCCGACTATAGTGGCGATGGCCAGCCAGGCATCGCTCAGGCCGAGCTTGCGCAGTATGTCCAGGCGCGGATCGGTCGCGCCGCGGTAGGCGGGTTTTGAAATATTGCATATATCCAGGTACCCACCCCCCTCCAGGGCGAGGGGCATATACTCATGCCGACCCCCCACCCTCTGCACCTGGTCAGTCATTCCGTGTTTTGAATTGCGCTTTTCACTATTCATGGCACTCATAACTCATTGATCCTGTTAGTTGGTGGATGGGCTGAATTGCGCTTTTTGTCATAAGGCGCAATTCGTTAGTGTTTTGTTTTTGGCCGTATTTAGGGCGAGTTCCGGACAGTGCGCAGCACCCTGCAAACACCGAGCAAGTGCCATGGTTCAGCCTCAGCAAAGTGGAGTTCCGTGCACCAAATGAACCCGCAAACACGTGTGCGCTGATCATTTCAGAGCCTCCAGCAGTGCAGTGGTGGGCGTGTTGATCTTTCCTAGTGGATTGGCTGCGTCGATGATGGCGCGGAGCTTACGGTGGGCGATGTGGCTGTATATCACCGAGGTCTTGGGATCCTCGTGACCGAGCAGCACCTGGCGCAGATCAATACCCACATCCTCCTCGGCCAGCTCAGCACCAAACAAGTGGCGCAGGGCATGCGGGTGCATCTGATCTTTCGGTATGCCGGCAGCCTCACCGTAGTGCTGGATCCTGTCCTGGGCGCTGCGCTGTGACAGCCGGCGCGCTTCTCCATGATATTCGTGCGCAGCTGTCAGCCTGTTCCTGGTGCTGACAAACAGCACCTGGTCACCATTGGGCAGTGATCGATCAATGCCATCAAGCTCAGGGTGATTGAGGTATGCATGCAGTATTAACCTGGTCTCATGCGGTGCCGGTACCAGGCGCTCCTTTTTACCCTTCTCTCTGAATCTGATCACCAGGTGCTGGCCGGCCTGGTCTGAGTAGCTGATCAGATCCGACTGATTGAGGCCGACCACACCACTGACACGTGGGCCGCAGCCGGCCATGATCATCATGATGGTGAGATCTCGTACACCAATAAACGTTTCCAGGTCAGGCTGGCGCAGGATCTGCTCAAGGGCTGACAAACTCATCGCGATTGGTAGCTTTTTTCCGGCCTTCGGGTATGGCATCGCCGCGGCCGGGTTGGTCGATATCTCGCGGCGCTTATACAGCCATTCATAAAAACCACGGATCGCGGCAACCATGGTGCGCCTGGTGCTCGCTGCCATCTTGCGTTCGAAAGCATCGATGCCGGCAAACTGCAGCAGATCCTCCAGATTGGCCATGCGCAGGGTTTTGCCTTTCACTTTTAAAGCAGCGGCGAGCTGGTTCAGATACCGGCCATATTTATCGCACGTCGCCACACTGCGGCCGTTATTGAATTCCATCCAGCTCAAATATTCGTCAACCAATGTGCTCATCACTTGCACCCGGGGCACCCAAATGGCGCAACCTGTTGAATTTGATAATAAAAAACAGGGTGCAACCTGCTGCACCTCATGCACCCTTCACTTCCACTTTTTACAATTTTCTCTTTCATTTCAATGCCTTAAATGGGTGGAAGTGAATTTGAAACATTGACCACTTGCACCCAACTTGCACCCGGGGCACCCAACTTGCACCCTCACTTGCACCCATAATTCAGAATTAAAAAAATATTATTTATCAATAAGTTATATATAAAACACCTGCCTCAGGGTGCTCCGGGTGCAAGTGTTTCAACAAATACCCGCCTCTATTTCCCGATTTCATGACAAAAAAATTAAGAAACCCTCATAAGTCATTGAAAAATAGCGCGCGCGACCTGTTGCGCCTTCGGCGCGTTTATTCGTCACGCCAGCTGAATTCTGCATAGCGGGTGCCGTGTATCACTTTCCGGTGGGTCACTTTCCACCCGGCCGCCTCAATCGTGTGCAGCTCGTTATTGATGCGCACACCCAGCTGCTTGGCATTCTGGAATGGCACCTTGATGCCGTACTCGCGTCCGTATCGCTGCATCATGGCCAGCAGCTCCCCTGTCGAAGCCAGGAACCAATACACCTGGCGGCCGGTGTTATCGCCCGCCTCATCCTTGATGGCCTCTCGCTCGACCTCCATGCCCATCATGCTGCACCAGACTTTGTTATCTGCGGCCTCAGCCTGGCGCGAGAAGTCGATCAGGAACACACGGCGCAGGCCTTCCAGCAGCTGCAGCACGGCGTTGGTGCCCTGCTCACTCTGTTTCGCATGGGTGTCCTGGTAGCGGATCCACTCATCCAACAGCACAAACTCCGGCGCACGGTCGCCGGCATCAATTTTCAGCTCCTCAGGCAATGGGATGTATTTGAGCAGCGCTTTGGCGAGAAGTGTCAGCAAAGCCATGAATTCTGATGTGCGATCCTTGGAGAATTGCCGATGCTGCTCCCGGATATACTTTATATACGTCTCACGCTTCGCCAGATCCGGCAGAACGTCATCTGCCAGCACCTGCAGCCATGCGCTCATGATTTCGTTGCGGCGCCCCAGCAGCTTCATGCTGGTGCTGGTTTCCACGAATTCATTGTTTTGGAACCGTTTGGAAAATTCGATGATATAGGTGCGGTTGATCAGTTCAGGCTTCGAAAACGGCTCAATGGCGGTGATACAGACCAGGCAGGCCAGCTTTTCGGCGGTAATGCCGCTCTCCGTGCCGTGTTTGCGCTTGATGTTGGTCGCCCCTGTTGCCGCCAGCAGCAGGAAATTGAGCGATTGCTTGTTGATATCATCGGTTTCCAGGTTGTCCTTGATGATCAGCGGCTCAGTGGATCCCATCGAATAATCGCCGGCCGTACTGGACCGGCCGACCATATCGGCACCATAAAGCAACAGTGAGCAAAAGCGCGCGGCCGTAGTCTTGCCGCTGCCGCTGCCGCCTTCCATTTTCATCAGCGGCCGGGTCTGAGTAATCGGCAGCAGGTAGGCAGCCAATGTCCATGCCATCACCAGGTAGCGCTGGGCCGGTTCGCAGGTGAGCACATCAAAAAACAACGCTTTGAGATCGCGCATGCCGGCGGCCACATTCACCTCGGAATCAAAAACAAATTCCTTCATCTGGCTGGACTCAGCCAGCAGCACCGCATGCGGATTGGTGCCATTTTCCATCAGCTCGGTGTTGTTGGCCGACAGCTTCATGATCCTGTTGGCGGGATCTTTCAGATTCAGATAAACAGTCGGGCCGGTGCCATCATCGAGCATGTGCACCCAGGAGAAGGCCTCCAGCCGATCGCCACGGTTATAGCAAAGCGATTTGATCTCAGCGTTGACAAACTTGGCCAGCTGCTGCGTGCTGTTCAGCTGCGCCTCTTTGTGCAGCAATGCCTCCCAGGCGGTATTGCCGCCAATGCTGTAGATCTTGTGATGGTAGAAGAGATGTAATATGTCATTAGACACAAAAAACTTGCCATGGCTTTTGAAGTGATCCCAAATGCACTTGGCCACCTCGCGCATAAACCCCTCAGGCAGCTTTGACCGGTTTGCGCCGACATTCCACTTCTCTTCTATGTCTTCGATTTGATCGAGTAAGCCATAGCCTGTTTTGATGTTTTCCAGCACGGCATCGCGCGAGAAACCGATCTTTTGCATCTCCAGCACAATGGCATCACGCTGCAGGTCCGCCACCAGGCCCAGCAGCTCAAAATAGCTGATCTCTTCCAGGTGGTTTAGTGTCGCGCTGGCGTCATCTCTCACATCCGGCGGCAGCACCTTGAGCTCCCACAGCAAAGGATGATGCGCCTTTTTGATGATCGACTGGATGCGCTTCGGCGCGGTGTCCTTGTCCTTTTGTATCCAGTCATCAGGATCTTCGCCTGGCGTCATCCAGGCGCTGGCCACGGATACCTTGCAATCCGGCTGGCGCAGCAAATGGTTGTAGAGTTTTCGTGTGTACTTGATGCCGGCCGGCGGCTGGCCATTGGTGCCATACTTGGTATCATAGTCAAACCAGATAATAAAATGCTTGCCGTTGGAGTGCGTCAGCAGCCATTGAATCTGTTGCTCACTCAGCTGGCCGAGTGTAGCCATAACATTGCGGATGCCCACATCCAGGAAGCTGGCAAGATCATTCTCACCCTCAACCAGGATCACGGTGTCATGGTGTATCGCGCGCTGGTTGCCCCATTGCAGGCCGTTCAGCCGGTTCTCCGTGCGCAGCTGGTAATCAATTTTCTTTCTCGGGTCCTTGATGGTGAAGTGGCCAATATCACCGAGCTCAGTGCGGTGCGGGTATATGAATACACCCGGCACAAAAAAATCTTTCCACTGCGGCGGCTGGCCATCCTTTTGGCGCTCAACATACAAACCAGCCTGGGTGATTTGATCCAGCGGTATGCCTTTTTTCTGCAGCGCCTCGGCCAGCTTGCCATCGGTAAAGCCGATCTCCATCGCGTCGATGGTTTTGTCATTGTGACCGCGGCCATCCGGTTTGGCAGTGGTTAAATAGGTCTTGCTCTCCGGTCGCTTGCTGAGCACGTCACGATAGTGCAGCACTGCGGCTTCGAGTACTGCCTGCAGCGGGTTAGGCCCGGCCGGCTCACTGCGCGGATCCTGTTGCGCCTTCGGCGCAGGTAGTGTCACACCAAAGGCATCGGCCACGGCGCGCAGCGCCTTGCCCTTGGGCAAGTTGTCATAGCGCTCCGCGAATGTGAACACGTCGCCGGTGGCATCGCAGGAGTAGCACTTGTATCCATCCAGCCGATCGCCCAGCACAGAAAAGCAATCATTGTGGCCGCAAAACGGGCAGGGATTAAAGCGCACCGTCTTGCCTGTGCGCTTGGGTGATATACCGCAGCGGCGCTCAATAAAATCAACCAGGTCGGCCCTATCCTTTACCTGCTGATATAATTTGTTGGTTTCAATGGTGCTGGTTTCGCTGTTCTCTTTGGCCATGATGATTGTCTTTATGTTACGGCTTCGGGTGCGCCTTTGTTATTCATTCGGGTGCCGCGTCTTATGCCTGGCT
>JAOUOD010000015.1 GCA_029880545.1 Gammaproteobacteria bacterium
GAAATAACCTGAAATGTTTCATAAAATAAGGCGCGGAATGAGATACACAGATTCTTTCTATATGCTCCCATGGAATGAATCCTATTCGTACATCAGATGCCTCGTCGATAACTCCTTTCTGGTTTATCACAAAATCTCCAGTTTTGGATTTTCTTGCTAAAAGCACAAGAATCGCAATTGGCCCTACCACTACACCAATCTGTGAGAAATGTTTTTGCATTAATTTAAGATGACCAACATCAACACCATATTCTCTGGTAGCAATATAAATACACAACAGCAAACCAAAAATCACCAGCACAGTTAACTTATTTGTCATCCTAAAATGGTATTCCATATCAAAACCACCTAAACATTATTGTTTGCACAATAGTTCTACCGATTTTTCTTTGATCCAGTCTAAGATAAGTGACATTATCGTCGCCAGAACTACAAATAAAAATGTCACAAGCACAACCGCAGATAGAGGCCCCAACGCCGCCAAAGGTGCAGCTGCGAGCGTCGCCTCAAATACAACTGTAGCAGCAAATTGATAAGCAAAAAATGAAGTAATCGGGGACAGACCACGGTTTTTCTTGATCCCACCTTTCGACGACGTTACTCTGCCTGCCATATTTCACTGACTATCTGTATTACCGGACAAGGAGGTCCTGTATACCAAGAAGAGCGCGTCTTTGTATTAATATTTTGGGATCAGAGTAAAAATAGCCAGGAGCTAGCTAGAGAAGTGGCTGAAGTTTCTACTCTGACCCCAAATATTTGATACGACATACCCAATACTATTTCTATGTCCGCTTTGAGTCGATTCCTGCCAGGTCACAATTCGGCCACAATCAAAACCCGTATCACAGGGCAATTCTCTCTAATATTCTAACCTATATAGTACACACCCGACTCTTCTTCAATCCGCGGTCAACCGTCTGCTGCCGGGGCTGTTCAGGCGGGAACGGTGCCGCCCCTTCCAGGGATGTTCTCTGATATACTGCGCGCCCGCTCACAGCCCGTCACGAGAAAACCCATGTTTCAGCTTGGTTGCACCAATCGCGCCTGTTTTCAAAACGAAATTCTTTCCGGCTTGACCGTAGCCCTGGCGCTGGTGCCGGAAGCCGTTGCCTTTGCCTTTGTTGCCGGCGTGAAGCCGCTGGTGGGACTGTACGCTGCGTTCATGGTGGGCTTGCTGGCCGCTATTTTCGGGGGTCGCCCGGGCATGATTTCCGGTGCTACCGGCGCGATGGCGGTGGTCATGGTCACGCTGGTGGCAAACCATGGTGTGGAATACCTGTTCGCCGCCGTGGTGCTGACCGGCATCATCCAGATCCTGGCCGGCGTTGCCCGACTGGGGAAATTCATTCGTATTGTGCCGTACCCGGTGATGCTGGGCTTTGTCAACGGCCTGGCGATCGTGATTTTCCTGGCACAGCTTCAGCACTTCCAGGTCAAGCTGGCGGATGGCAGCAGCCAGTGGCTCACGGGTACTGCGCTATGGACATTGGCCGGCCTGGTAATGCTGACCATGCTCATTATTCACTTTCTGCCCAGGCTCACCCAGACATTTCCGTCACCGCTGGCAGCCATACTGGTGGTATCAGGCCTGGTGATCGGTTTTGATATTAATACCAACGTTGTCGGTGATCTCGCTGACATCAAGGGTGGCTTGCCTGCTTTTCACGTTCCGGCCGTGCCCTTTAACCGCGAAACCCTGATGATCATTCTTCCCTATTCCATCATACTGGCCGCTATCGGCCTGATCGAATCCCTGCTGACGTTAAGCCTGATTGACGAAGTCACCAATACTCGTGGACGCGGTAATCGTGAATGTGTTGGCCAGGGTATCGCCAACACGGTAACCGGCATGTTCGGCGGCATGGGCGGATGCGCCATGATCGGTCAGAGCATGATTAACGTTAATTCCGGTGGCCGCAAAAGATTGTCTGCCATTGCCGCGGCGCTGTTCCTGTTAAGTTTTATCCTGTTTGCCTCCGACCTCATCAAGCAAATCCCCATGGCAGCACTGGTGGGCGTCATGTTCATGGTGGTACTGGGCACGTTTGAATGGTCGAGTCTTCGCATTATCAAAAAGATCCCGCGCACCGATGCCTTCGTGCTCATACTGGTGTCCGGGGTGACTGTTGCCACCGACCTGGCGGTCGCCGTTATCGTTGGCGTAATCGTCGCGGCGCTGGCCTTTGCCTGGGAGCATGCCAAGCACATCAACATTTACGGCTATGATGACGAGAATGGCTCCCGGGTATACGAACTGTCCGGGCCATTGTTCTTTGGTTCAGTGAAACGCTTCCTGGAACTGTTTACACCGGAAAACGATCCGGATGACGTGATCATTGAATTTCAGAACTCGCGAGTTGCGGACCACTCGGCCATCGAAGCCATCGACACGCTGGCTGAACGTTACATCAAGCTCGGCAAGAAACTGCATCTTCGTCACTTAAGTGCCGAATGCCGTCAACTGCTGACCAAGGCCGGTGACCTGGTGGAAGTCAACGTCATGGAAGATCCGAAATACCACGTTGCTGATGACAAGCTGGCCTGACCGGTTACAGCCTTGGCGATCCCGGCAAGCCACGCGACGCCGGGGCGCGGTTATTATGCCGAAAAACAGCGTGATCAGATGCTGAACTGGTCTTTGGCTTCGTTGCGGTTGATTTCAATTTTCTTGATTTCAGCGATTCCGGTGGGCTGGCCCATTGCCATGAGCTGTTCGCGATGGGCGAACAACACGCCATCAACAATTCGGAAGTCCGAGTAGTCGGCGCCGAATTCCATGTTCATCTGCCCCATGGCCATGCGGCCAACCGAGCGCACGATGCGCCAGTTGTCCGGGTTAACCGTCACCTCCAGCGATGTGGAATCCGGTAACTCAACTTTCAATCGCACCTGGCCCTTGTCCTTGCTGACGATAGTGACCGGGTGACGTGTGAGGATAAGTGGTAACTGAAACCGGGCAGCCTGCAAGGTCATCGCCTTGTGCATGGGTGCCGTGGCCGGGCGACCGTCGCGCCAGGCGCCGGCTTCAGTCGTAATGCGCTGCTCTTTTGGCCCGCCGGGATAATCTATTTCGACGCGCAGCTTGCCCGGCAACACCAGCAACCGGCTCAGGGTGCCGGTCTTTTGCAAACGAACGGATTGTATTGTACCGATGTGGTGAACGGACTTGACCCGCTTCAATGCATCAACACCGCCATAGGCTTTGACAATATTACCCACAATGGTTTCAGCTTCACCGGCCATGGATGCTGCCGCGGGCAGTGCCCCGGCGACAGACAGAAAAATTGATATCAACAACCGGTTATAATTTATACGCATACTGCCTCCAGATTTGCCTGGTCCTGAAAAATTGTTGCGGCCGGGTTCCGCGATGATGCCCCGTGGCGAACCCCAGGTTCACAAGTATCTGCAACATCGCTCCAACCCATCGTAATACCGGCACTGAACCGGTCTGGCATGGCTGCGCGCACTCGCTCCGGCATCTTGCCTGACTGCTCAGCCGTGTAATCCTGCGCATGTATCACATACCGCTCTCTACCATAACGCGCAAACCGGTTGCGGTCACCTGAAAATATCTGCGCAGTTTCGGAAAAAAATATAGGGCCGTTTCCGGCCCTTTTTGTCACATCGTTCTATATTGATATTACTTCATCTTCTTCGGACTGTATTTGCCTTTGTGCCCTTTCTTATCATCCTTGTGATCATCCCTGTCACGATCGTGCTCGTGATCATCGTCTTTATGATCGTCGTCATTGGTATCGCCACAGCGCAGTCTTGGTTTCCGCTTGTACCACAATCCGGCCTCATGGCCATGTTTTGTTTTCATGACGATGGATTCTGCTCCGCGGTAACTTCCTATGGCGAGACCTATATCCACACCATCGTTGTTATCTACCCGGCCAACATCGTCATCACGAATCTTGATGCTCCAGCGCATCTTGTCGAAATCGAGGCTCATCCTGATTGATGGCTTTTCAGCTTCAGCAGTTCGAAAGCGATAGCGCTGACCTTCGCCTGACTGGCGGAAACTGCCCGCCGGGATACGGTATTCCAGGCCATCGATCATCACCACCACATCCTCTGCGGAAAGATCGGGAGTTTCACCAGTCACACTGAACACGGCATCATTGATATATATCTTGTCATCATGAAACTGTACTTTCATGGTGTTGATGCCAAAACACTGCATTGGCCCGGGCCCGGGTGGCGGTGCTGCCGGGCCAAGGGTTAACACAAACGGTGCCCGGTACAACAGGCCATCTGATCCAAGGCCCGTGGCAACCAATGAATAGGTGCCCGGCAAGCCATAAATCGACATCCGCACTGAAGCGGCAGCGTTGCCGGAACTGGTGGCGCTGACGGAAACCGTTCCGGCAGGCAGCCCTGTATTGGGGTCCAACAACATGGCGCCACCATTGATGGATACAGTATTGACGGTAACGGCTGGTTGTCCCGGCAACTGTTCTACCTGGACATCCACATCGGCCTTGGCGGTATCCAGCACGAGTGGCGCCATATTCAGCCACTGCCCGGTCGTCAAGGTGTGCTGATTCACGCCGGTCACTACCGGCAAATCAAGATTCAACGAGAACGTGTTGTCTCGACCAGCCAGCACCTCGACAAAGCGGAAACCATACTGGTTGATATCCCAGGTGCCGGTCGCCAGCACCAGGTCAAACTGGCCGTTGCCAGGATCAAGATTATCGGACGCAAACAAGGTATCAGCAGGCGTTGCGCCCAGGCCAGCAGGATCAATGGTCGCGCTTTGCACGTCTGCAAACCCCCATTCGCCATTAAGCACCACGCTACCGTGTGCCGTGGCAACCGCTTCCACCAAATCAACGACCGTCGCGCCGGAAACAACCACGGACTTGTTGGCATAACCCAGCTCACCATAGGGTGGCTGAAATACACTGGTTTGCGCCAACGAGTAAACGCCGGTCGTAACCGGGCTGATGCTGTAACTTCCAGGCCGGGTGAAATCCAGGCTGTAGAATTCAGGCCCACTAAACAGGGCCGTGTGCTGTTGCAGTTGCGCCGAGGGGTCGAGGCCGTTCAACCGGAACTGCCCGGAAACATTGGTCATGACGCAAGGTTGCGACGAAATATTAATGATCCAATGTACAACTGTGGGGGCAACAAGACCGTCGGTGACCGTAACTGTCTGTGGCGCGGCACCCTGGCTGACAGTACAACCCCTGGTGCTCAGCGCTTGTACCTGGGCCGACACCTGTGTCGCGATACCTGATGGCATGGCCAACCATGCTTCGGGGTTTGCAGTACCGCTTCGATTCACGTTTACTGACGAGCGATAGCGTTCGGTCACGCCACCCATCACGGTATTCGCCGTCGCTGAAAACGAAATACTTTCAAGCGTGCCGCCGATAACCGTTACCCTGCCAACGATGCGGCCGGAAGCACGCACAAGATCAAGCGTGCGCACCTCCTTGTCTGCGAGGGCCGGGATATTGCTGAAACTCATGCTTACCGGTGGCATACCCTCCGGGACCAGGCTGGCAATAACATTGATATTGCTTCCGGCCCCGGTGACCACATTAAATTGACCATCAGCGCCCAACTGCGCACTCGACGATGCCGCTCCGGCGGTGAACAGTACAGTGCCGCCTTGCAGGGATTCCGCGGCCAATCCCACGGCGCCATTGAGGCCGCCATACTGGTTTCCGCTGCCGGAAGGTTTCAGCACAACAACATTAGCGTGGGTTACCGACAAGGCTGTCAGCAGAAATACCATGAGGCCGGTTAGTATGCTTCGCATGGCGAAACCTCTTCTCTCGTTTGCTTTTACAAACGTAGCGTACGCGGGTTTTTGTAACCAATGCTTCTGTCTTGATAAACGTGACGCCTATCGTTTTCAACATGATTAAAGCTTATCATGTGAAAGACTATTAACTTATTGGATCCCGCGCAGAATATGGTAGTGACCGTCCAATACGCGGTCAGGACTGACCTGTTTATCCGGTTATTATACCTACTACCAGGCGCCAAAAGCACGGCCCAATTCTGAACAGCTTATCGTTGAGCTTATTGAATCGGTAATGATGCCGGGACACTGCCGGCTTCCGCCCTGGGCATCAGGCTAGTTTCACACCCGGCAAACCCGAGAACCAGGCATATGATCAACGCGAACAGGCCGTCGCGCAAAATGCTACGTTTGTCTTCGTGAATCAGCATCGCAAGCACCCCCATGATTGCTGAGCCGCGCATCCTCGCACTTAGGCTATTGTTGATGACACTGATGGCCCCGGTCAGACGGCATGATCAAGACCCGGTCCATCTCTTTATACTCTACATGCTCCAGGCGCTGTCGGCTGGACACCTGCGGGGCTTGTGACGATTCTTTACAGGCCAGAGCCTCAAAAACATTGCCGCGTCCATGCTTTACATATCGCAGGCCATTATGAACCTGTAAATGCGGTAGTTATTCTGATGTTTTAAGCAGGCCGCGTCTGAACCGGTACTGACGCACCAATAAAAACGGGGTTTATTCGAGTATATCGATGCGAATGGCATCCAGGCTGACGACCGGCGCTTCGCCCACCACTTCGGCCCGATGCACCACGCCACGGGGCACAACCAGCATATCACCCGGGCCAAGCACAATACTGTTGCCGTCCATGGTCATGCGAAACCGGCCGGATATCACGCCATCCATCTTGTCGCCAGTGTGGCTGTGATCGGGAAATACCGTGCCCGGCGGATAAACATAGGTACAAACCCGGTAGCCTTGCGCTTCCAGCCACCTGCGCATGGCGGCCTCGGACAGCTCTCCATCCCGATCAGTATTCCAGCACTGCAATTCCATACCACTCCTTTTTTCCTGGTGCGGATTCTGCTTGAATTACCGGCACAAGGGACGCACGTTAGTCTTGCCGGGAGACAAACCAACTCCGGCGATGAACTCTGTACTATAACCAGTATATGGGCAACCCGGTCAGGCGATCGTGTCCCCACCTCAGCACGCCGGGACGGCCGGCCATACGCCATGCGCAACCTGCTAACATGTTCACCAAAATTTCCGACTGCATTCATTGCCGCCGTGTTGTCGCTCCCCTGGCACCCGGATGCTTCGGCCGATATTCGACAATTACAGAATCGTTACCAGGAGCTGAAACCGAAACTGGCGGCCAACGCATACGGCGTGCCAATGCTACTCGAGTCCGATACAGCCAAAGGCGGTCTCATCGGAAATGTTTACGGCATCATTCGCCACCCGTTTGAATCCGTGCGCACGGCATTGACCACGCCGGCCAACTGGTGCCGGATTGTGCCGCAGCATTTCAACATCAAGGCCTGCACTTACCAGCCAATCGACAATACCTGCCAGCTGAACTTTTATGCCGGCAGAAAATTTTATGAAAACCCTGAGCACGTATTCCGCCTGAGTTACACGTGGCAGCCTGCTTCCTACCAGGCAGATTATTTTCATCTTGTACTCAGCGCCGGCCAGGGCCCGCTGGATACACGCGACTACCGAATTGTTGCCGAGGCCATACCACTGAACGATGAGTCCACGTTCATACGTTTCAGTTATTCGTGGAAATACGGTGCCTGGTCCCGACTGGCCATGAACACTTACCTGGCGACACTGGCTGGAAATAAAACCGGTTTGACAGTAGTTTCCACGGGTGAACAGGGTCAACCGATCTACATTAATGGCATGGCAGCGGTCGCTGAGCGCAATGCCTTGCGCTACTACCTGGCGATACAGGCATTCCTCGACACCAGGGACGTGCAGCAGGATCAGCGCTTTCTTTCACGACTGAACAGCTGGTTCGACATGACTGCGCAATACCGACAGCTGTTCGAAATGGACAGGCACGACTACCTGTCTATCAAGACGCGTGAGGAACAGGATCAACAGCGTCTGCAGTTACAGCTGCCGATACAGACTGACAATGCCTGTAACAAATCGATCGATGATCAACAACTGACATTATTGAACCAGGATGCTGGCCAGCACTAAGACGGGTTTCACGACTGCTCATCGGCGAGCGATTCACTCGATATGACCATGGCCGCACTCGCGGCGTTCGCATGCTGACAGCCAATCCGGAGCCGTGCTGGTAACCAAGCAAGCGAAACCCCGGTAACAGGATTCCGCATTTTTCAGAACCACTTGCCCGGGTTGCTCACCAGGCAATCAACCAGTTCGCTCGACTCGGTATCGGTCAGCTCGCCGCTGTCACAGCTCGAACAACACAGGTTGGCACCGGCAATGGGAACGGGCGACTTCTTCCTGAACAAATCCAGCGCGACGCCACCACCTGCCAGTATGTCCCTGGCTACCATCGGGCTCAACATGCCGGCGATTTCCATCACCGGGAAACCGGCAACATTGTGCAGCGCGGTCAGTAACTTGGGGCCGATAAATTGTGGCGGCACCTTGCTTGTACCGTGCCCGAGGAATCGCTTCGCCGTGTCAATATAGAAATCAAGAAAACTGTTGTCCCGGCAAAACATCAGCAAGGCATTGTGCACTTTTGTCCATGCTTTCAGCTTGCCGCTGTGATCATGATCCACCCACACTTCCCGCCCTACAGCAAAGCTGTCATCGGGCAATACAAATCGTGATGGATCAAAGATGAGAAAATCCGCATCCAGCCAGATCACTGTTTGGTAGCCGGATGCCAGCCCGTCGCGTAATAACAGCAACCGCGCCAGGTCCGAAGCCATAACCGGTCGGGATGATGCCAGCTGGCGAATATCGTCGGGGAGAACCTCAAACAGTTCATCGCCAACAAAGCGATACTCATGATGACCGGACTCCGCCCAGCGACGCACCGATACAATGCACTGCTCAAGCCAGCTGTAAGGCAATGGTGATCGGTGAGACTGAATAACCAGGGTATCACTCATTTATGTCTTGCCCTGCCTCTCGTGAAACAACCATAACCGTGGCCAGTGTTTATGATAATTCGCTTATGGTCAACCCGGTCTGGTAACATGACGCTGGTCAATAATTTTCTCGCCTTGATAATGTATGATTGCTGTTATCTGCGAAAGGGAGACAGGAATGCGTCACTACCTGCCATTAACATTGCCCGTGCTAATGTTAGCCAGCGTTTCCTTTGCCGGCAGCAGCCGCGCAGCCGAGGGCTGGCATGTCGGTTTTACTACCGGCTCATCGCATACGCGCCCGGATATTGGCCAGTTCGATGATGGCTCCATATTTGCCGTCGATGCTGACTACTCCACTGTCCTGGCGTTTTCGCTTTTTGGGGAATTCCGCTTTTCTCCTTACCTGGGACTGGAGCTGGGCCACATCAGTAACGGTTGGTGGGGCCATGAAGCCCAATCCAGCGGCGGCAGCGCCTGGCGCACCGGTGATATCAGTATCGATTACAAGGTCAATAATACCCGTGTCGGCGCACTGGGAACGCTGCCGCTGGATCGCAGGCAGCGACTGAACCTGCTGGCCAAGGTCGGGCTCAGCCGCTGGACCAGCAAAGTCGAGCTTTCCGACAACTTCGGCATTGTTGCCAACGAAACCGACCAGGGAATCGCGCCTTATACAGGCATTGGCGTGGAATACAGCTTGTTGAGCCGGCTCGGTATTCGCCTGCAGCTGGAGCATTACCGGGTGCGCCCTGAAAGCAAGACATTCAATCAAGACTATAACTTTGACTACAACTCGCTCGGGTTCGCCGTGTTCACGCGCTTCTGACGTTTTGCCAACAGGATCGGGCTGATCGTCTCGCCACGGTGCGCTGTAAAACCGGTAAAAATCCGCTGTACCTGTGCAATAATTACGCCTACCATTTCACTCCGGTCATATAACATTATCCGAACAATCAACAGGCTAATCTGACGCTGCGCATGCTGCTACCTATATTATGATAAACCGGTTTGTTGAATTTTTTGTTGATCGTCACCTGCTGACCAACCTGCTGTTTATTGCCATCATCATCGGCGGCATCGCCAGCTGGCAGTCGATCAAGAAAGAAGAGCGTCCGGACGTGACATCGGACGTGGTTCGCGTGTCGGCCATTTATCCCGGCGCCACTGCCGAGGAAGTAGAGCATTTTGTTACCCGTGAGCTGGAAGAAGAGCTGCGCGCGGTGGATGGCGTCTACCGCATTATCAGCAGCGTCAGTCGCGGTGCGACCACGATTAACGTGGAACTTGAAGCGGATTTTGCCAACAAGGACGAGGCCATTACTGAAATTCGCAACGCTGCCCTGGGCACGCGCCTGCCGCCGGAAGTACGTGACAAGCCCCGCGTGCGCGTGTTCAAGAGCTCCAAGAAAGCCATTATTGATATCGCCCTGATCAATCGCAAGGTTCACCTGCTGACCGACGAACAGCGTCGCGAACTGCAATCCTACGCCGCCGCGCTGGAACTGCAGCTGACCGCCCTGCCACAAATCACCGGCGTCAATCGTTCCGGCTACCTGCAGGAAGAATTGCAGATCAATGTTGATCCGAAAAAACTGGTGCGCTACCAGATTCCGCTGAGCCAGGTAATCAACGAGGTTTACCGCAACCACATCAGGCAACCGGCTGGCAATATCGAGATCAAGGACGAACCCAGTGTTACCATTAACGCGCAGCTGGACAGCGTCAGCAAGCTGGAACAGCTTTATGTCCAGGCCGGCTTCAAGGGCAAGGCAATCGGGCTAAAGGATATTGCCACGGTTGAAAACGGCTTCCGCCGTGAAAAACAGCTGATCAAGGTTAATGGCCACGAATCAATCATGTTCAACGTGGTCAAGACCGGCTCATTCGGCATTATTGAATCACTTGATGCCGTGCAAACCGTTGTCGATGAATTCCGCAATACCAACCTGCGTCATTCCGATATAGACCTGGTGATCCTCGATGATGAATCCTATGACGTACGCAACCGTCTCAGTATCATTGCCACCAACGGTGGTATCGGTTTCACACTGATACTGATCACGCTGTTCCTGTTTCTCAGCCGTCGCGCCGGCATCTGGGTGGCCATGGGCATTCCGTTCACCATCTGCATGACCCTGGTGGGCGCCTGGCTGATTGGTTATACCATTAATAACGTCACCCTGGCCGCGGTCATCATTGTCATGGGCATTGTTGTCGATGATGCCATTGTTGTTGCCGAAAACGTCGGCCGCTTTCGCGCTCGCGGGTTCAGCTCCCGCGATGCGGCAATCAAGGGCACGAGCCAGGTATTCATGCCCATCGTTGCCGCCATTGCCACCACCTGTGCTGCGTTCGTGCCGCTGTATTTCTTCTCAGGCTGGCTCGGCAAGTATGTAAGTTTCATTCCTGTCATTGTGTTCCTGATGCTGGTCGCCAGCCTGCTCGAATCGCTGGTGATCCTGCCCGGTCACCTGCACCTGCAAACGCCGGCGTTCCTGCAGTTTCTTTCCGGCAGCAGCAAGCCGCGCACCCGGCCACACTGGTTCGATCACTATGAAACCCGTTACGGTGACCTGCTGATACGACTGCTGAATTACAAGTACCTGATCGTCGCCGGCTTTGTTGTGGTGCTGGCAGTATCATTGCTGATCGCCAAACACACCATGAACTTTGTCTTGTTTCCCAATTCGGAAACACGGGAAATTGTGCTGCTCGGCACCGCCGACAAAACGTCCGATCGCTACGAAACCGCCGAGATCAGCAAAAAGATTGAAGCCATTATCGAGCCCTACATAGGCAAGGAAGTGGTGGGTTTCCGCACAGAAATTGCACGCAGTCGTCACGGCGGCGTCGCCAGGGAAAACAGCTTCCGCATGATTATTGAAATCGTGCCCAAGGAAGACCGGTCACGTTCCGCTGATGAACTGGTGGCGCTGTGGAAACCGGAAGCGGACAAGGTCAAGGGCATCAACAAGCTGGTTATCCAGAAGAGTCGCTGGGGCCAGTCATCGGGCACGGCCATAGAAGTACTGATACAGGAAAACGATGATGCGTTGCGTGACAAGGCCGCCGAGGCCGTGCTTGCCGCCATGCAGAAACATCCGGATCTTGCCAACGGGGAAATAGACAAGCCACTGACACTTCCTGAGTACAGGATCGATATTCAAAGAGACAAGGTAAAACGACTGGCGATCAGCCCGCTGGATATTTCCACCACCTTCCGCGCATCGCTTGAAGGCAACATACTCTACGAATTGCCAAAAGGCAGTGAGCGTATTGATGTACGCCTGTCCGTGATCAACGATGCCAAGCGTGACATCAACAGCATTCTGCAGATACCTGTTGAGAACCGTGGCAACTACCTGGCACCGTTGGCTGACCTGGTTACGGTTACCCGGATCCAGTCGCCGGTTTCCATTAATCGTCGCGATACCCGTCGGGCAACAACCGTCATGGCTGACCTGAAAAAAGGGTCCGAGAAGACACCACTGCAGGTCGCGCTTGACCTGGAAAACGGTGTGTTCAAGGAAGTGGCTAGCCAGCAACCAACGACGACACTCGGGTTTGATGGTGAAGTTGCCGAGACCCGCGAGTCGCGCAGCAGCCTGCTGAATGCCATCGTGCTGGTGATCCTGCTGATTTTCGCCATCTTGCTGATCCTGTTTAATTCGTTCTCAAGATCCCTGATGATTATCCTGTCGATTCCGTTCGGCGCTGCCGGCGTTATCCTGGCATTCTGGGCACACGGCCAGACGCTGTTTGGATTCTTTGCCGCTGTCGGCGCACTGGGCATGGCCGGTGTTGTGGTTAACGATGCCATTATCATGCTCACCAAGCTGGATGGCGAAATAATTGAACAACAGGGCGCCAGCCATTATGAAAAAATTGCGCGCATCGCCCAGACCCGACTGAAAGCTGTCACCCTGACAACACTGACCACGGTGGCCGGTGTACTGCCAACTGCCTATGGGCTTGCCGGCTATGATGCCATGCTGGCCGAAATGATGCTGGCACTGGCCTGGGGCCTGTTGTTTGGCTCGGCCATCACGCTGTTACTGATTCCATGCCTGTATGCCATGCTCCAGGACATGCAATCCCGTTTTGCCATGCGGATACGGTGACACCATGACGCGCCTGCCACTACATACACTCGTTGCGCTGTTGCTGACCGGCAACAGCGCGCTGGCGGACACCGCGGCGAACAAGGTCTCGCCACTGACTCTGTCTGCGTTTATCGAGCAGGCGACGCGAAACGATACCAGCTTTGAACGCATCCTTATTGATCAATACAAGCTACAGTATCGTCATGATGCACTGATGCCCGACAGCGACATCATTGCCGATATCAAGTATCGCCATCATGTCTTTCTCGACCAGGATCATGAAAGCCCTGACGCATCGGTATCACTGAGCAAGCTGTTTCCGTTCAGCGGCACCGCGCTGGCGCTGAACTACAACAAACCGGTTATTGCTGCCGGCGCGGTTGACCAGTCCAGTATTGAATTGTTGATCACCCAGCCTATTGCCCGCAACGCATTTGGCAAGGCGCTGTCATTGCAAGGCAAGCTCATTGGTATTGAAAACGATATCGTTCGCTACCAGGTGGTGGAGGCCTACGAGGATTACCTGGCCGGGCTGACCGCTACCTATTACAACTGGTACACCGCCTACGAAAACCTGCGCACCGGCGAAGCATCACTGCGCTCCAACCAGAAGCTGATGCAGGATATACGCGACCGGCAGCGCCAGAAAATTGCCCTGCCTGTTGATGTGAACAAGATGAAACTGCTGCTCATCGGCAAGCAGGAAAACGTTATCGTGCTGCAGGAAACCCGCGACAACTATCGTAACCTGATCGCCCGGGCGGTTCGCCACCGGCAACCGGAAATGCTGGTGCCGGTAAAACCGGACAAGCCGGCAGCCCAGGTGCAGTTTGAACGGGACTATGGCAACTTTACCGGTAACAGTCGCACCTACAAGACGCTGGCGCTGCTCGAACAACAAGGCACACTAGAAGTGAAAAGCGCTGCCGACGATATCCTGCCCTCCACCAACCTGTTACTGGGCTATCGCGCCGACGGTGAGCAATGGGGTATCGAGAATGAACAGCGCAGCTGGTTCGGCGGCATCGGCCTGCGCTGGGAACTGGGTGGCTCGGTGGCCCGTGCCCGCGAAAGCATTGCAAAACTTGAACACCGCAAGACCGTGTTGTCCAACCAGGACAAGTACGAGGAACTGCACACCAACCTGAAAAACCTGTACCAGCAAATTGAACGGGAACAGGCGCTTATCACCATTGCCACCGACAAGATCCGGTTGGCCGAAGCGGTTTTGCGCGACGAGGCGGAAAACTATTCTTTCGGCAAGGTTACGCTCAACGACTACATCGTCGCCGTCAATCGCGTTGACGAGGCACGGTTCGGCTTTACTGCGCACACCGTCGCGCTGGCCAAGCTGCAGATCGAATGGTTGCGCCTTACCGATCAACTGGTACAGGAAGACCGCGTACTGCAGCAACCCGCCAAACCATAGGATTTCGCTCACAGGATTCTGGCCACAGGATTCTGCTTATAGGATTCTTCAGGCAGCCTGCTACACTTGCCTGGATCAACAACACCGCAACAGGAGAACGTCATGACCCACGCCATTCGCATACATCAGCCAGGCGGACCCGACGCCATGCAGTGGGAAACTGTTGACGTTGGCTCACCAGGCCCGGGGCAGGTGCGACTCAGGCAAACCGCCTGCGGACTGAATTTTATTGATATCTACATGCGCAGCGGCGTTTACCCGGTTGCCGAATTGCCGGCCGTACTCGGTATGGAAGCGGCGGGCGTAGTTGCTGAAATTGGTGAAGGCGTAACGGATCTCGCCACCGGTGATCGTGTCGCTTACGCCATGGTGCCCGGCGCCTACGCCGAGGAACGCCTGATCGACGCACAAAAACTGGTGCGAATTCCCGACAGCATCAACGATGACACCGCCGCAACCATGATGCTCAAAGGCCTGACCGCGCACTACCTGTTGTTTCGCACCTACCCGGTCAAGGCGGGCGACACCATCCTGATTCACGCCGCTGCCGGTGGCGTTGGCCTGATGGTTTGCCAATGGGCAAAACATCTTGGCGCAACGGTTATCGGTACGGTGGGTTCGAAGCAAAAGGCTGAACTGGCCATGGCCCATGGCTGTGATCACGTGGTGTATTACCGCGAAGAAAACCTGCCACAACGCGTGCGCGAACTCACCGGCGGCCAGGGCGTCCCGGTGGTATATGACGGTATCGGCCAGGAGACTTTTGAAGATTCGCTGGATTGCCTGCGGCCGTTTGGCGTTATGGTTACCTTTGGCAACATCACCGGCCAGGTCGAACCGTTCAGCCCGAAAATGCTGGCGCCCAAGGGTTCACTCTATGTCACCCGGCCAACACTGGCCACGCATGTCTCCACGCGTGCGTTGCTCGTCGAAGGTGCACAACGGCTTATTGAAGTGATCGACAAGGGCATCGTCAAGAACAACATCAACCAGCACTATGCCCTGAAAGATGCAGCGGATGCGCACCGTGACATGGAAGCGCGCAAGACCACCGGTTCTACGGTGTTGCGTATCTAGCCCGGTAACTCACTGTCATTTATCGGCAAATCAAACAGCTTGCCGATTCGCGTGAAATTACCGGCCATACGCGCCAGCGGATCCAGCGCAGCCTGGTCGATACGACCATTGTTGATCAGCTCATCACGCACGTGATAACGATGCATGCGGCCGATAATCAGCACATCCGTGCCCAGCTGCAGTTCATGCTCCAGCGTACACTCCATGCTGATCAGCGATTCCGCCACCCTCGGTGCCGATACCACTTCGCAGTCTGCCGGCGTGACGCCGGAGCGCTCAAACTCGTCCACGTCCGGTGCATGGTTGATCGAGGTTTCATGCATGGCGTTGGCGAGCTTCAGTGACACCATGTTAATGACAAACTCACCGGTCTCACGAATATTGGTCAAGGTATCCTTGGCATAATCCTCACCACCGGTGCGTGGACCGATGGATATACTGAGCATGGGCGGTTTGCGTGACGCAACGTTAAAAAAACTGTAGGGCGCGAGATTCAGTATGCCGTCGCCGCTGCGACTGGACACCCAGGCAATTGGCCTGGGCACAACGGCACCGGTCAACAGCTTGTATACCGATGTCGTATCCAGCTGGTCGGGATCAATAATCATTTTGCGTGAACCCGTTTGCAACCGTCGATGCATCGACCGCCGTTGTCAAATTTCATGGTGCGGCCACTGAGCGGCAAATGTACCGGCACACGCGTCGCCTTGATAAAACTCTCGGTACGCGTACCGCCAATGATTTTGCCTTTTTCGGTTGCCGCTTCGTTGGCGTGCGAGGCAATAACCGAAGCCGGCCGAATCAATTCATTGACAACCCAGGCAGCTTCCCGCGGGCCGGTTGTGTAGGTATCGCCGATATTCATCACCGCCAGCCTGGCGCGGTAATGCTTGCGCACAGTATTTTCCTGCTCGGCAGTAATGCCGGTATCACCGGAAAGATACACAACCAGGCCATTGCTAAAGGTCAGGACAAACCCGGTTGGCGGCCCGGCATGGGCAGTGAGGCCGGCAGTATTCAGCATTGAGCCCAACTCACCGCCAATCATGTCACCGGCAATGCCATTGGAATGACTGGCCGGTACCGTGGTAATGGTCACACCACCCAGCTTTGTTGACCCGCCAAAACGTACCAGCCGTGCTTTTTTTGGATCACCGCCCGAGGCTTTCAGCTTGGCAGCAAAGAATTTCGGCATTTCACTGCCGGCGATAATGGCGGCATTTTTAGCCAGCGCGATTTTTACTGTATTGGTATCAGGCAAGACATTTACGGGTGTATCCGGTTGGGCGCAACTGCCGGCATTGCGTTCGGCAATATGGGCGTTACCTACATGATCGCCGTGCATATGACTTATCAGCAACGCATCAATACGACCAAGCCGTTCATCGTCGGCGCCGGCGACTGTTCGGCCCGGATCATAGAGCAGTCGCGTGCCGTCAGGGTCTTCCAGCAATAACGCCCGGTCGCGACTGCAGAACTCGCCATCATGACTGCCCAGTGGCGTGATACTCACCTGCGTCGCATCGGCGGCGACCGGACCAGCCAGGGCCAGCAAAAACATCCATCCGGCCAATGACATGCTCATCCTGACCATGATTTTCTCCTTGTTACGGGGTTGTTTGCTGATTGTAGCGGCCCACACCGTAGTCTGCACTTATAAAGCGGGTCGACGCCTGTTGTCCTGCCAGTATCCGTAGATCAGCGAACGCCAGACCCATTCCAGCGGTCCGTGCCGGTAGTATTTCAGCCACACGGTACTGAAGCTGATTTGCGCAACCCACATAGCCAGGCAAAACCATAACAATTCATGACGTTCGAATTTCGCAAACAACGCAAAACCGATACCGTAGAACAGGATCACGGAAATCACGGTTTGCGAAATGTAGCCGGTCAATGCCATGCGCCCGACATTGGCCACCCAGGTTTGCAATCGTCTTAACCAGCCGCCCTGGCATATCAATCCCACCAGTCCCACCCAGGCGATGACAATCAACAAGCGCGCCAGGTTATAACCAAACCCCGTATCCAGGACCGGCTCAACCCAGGCCTGAACGCTGGCAACATCTCTCAGGCTGATGGCGCCACGAACGATGGTTCCGCTAATACCGCCCACAATCAGCATCCACCAATATACCCGTCGACTGACCGCGCCTGACAGGACGCCCAGCCGGAACAGCGCCATACCAATCAACATCATGCCGCCAATATCATAAAAGAAGTCCCGGTACATTTTTGTGCTTTGCTGAACGATTACCATCTCACGCTGGTAGACAAAAATCGTTTTATACCCGGAGCGGTATATGTCCAGTTCCTGCTGCAGGATAAGTTGTTTCTGGTACTCATCATTGCTGGCGTCAGCCTTGGTTTGGGACTCGGCAGTCTGCAAGGAAGGTTTTTTCGGGCCGACGCCCGGTGGCAGCGGCTGGTTATCGGTCTGCGCTTCGGGTTCATGATCACTGAACTGGTCGGCCACGTCAGCGGCGTTCAACGTGGATTCAAGGCTCGGCAGAAATGACAGCTCGCTGAGATTGAAGTCACCTATAAACAGCATAATGACGCCAATTATCAACAAGGTGCGGGCGGCGAGCTTGCGCAATGGAAACAGGAACAGGCCCAGCACACCGTAGGCATACAAGACATCGTATGGCCATAACAGCAGGTAGGCGTGAATCGCACCGAACACGATTAACAGCATCGACCGCCTGTAGTACCGGTCCACCAGGTCGGTACCCCTGGCCGCCAGTTTCGCCTCGGTGAGAAAAATCAGTGCACTGGCGCCAAACAGGATGGAAAACAAGCCACGCATGGCGCCTTCCCAGTAAACCTCGGAAAACAATCGCACCAGCGTATTGGTCGTATTTTCGTCGTTCAGTATGCCCGGCAACGAGGATTCGGAGTATGGCAGGGCAAATATAAACATGTTTACCAGGTAGATGCCCAACACGGCGACGCCACGCAGCACATCAATCTGTTCGATACGCAGGTAGGGAGCCGGCTCCAATGCCGACGATGATTCGGTTACGGATGGTGTGCTCATGACAGCTGACAAAAACCGGCCACCCCGCCATGACGGGCTGGCAATAACGGGCAGGGAACGCGCTTGGCGGAATTCATGGCACCTGGTCAGAAACAATGCAGCGAGCTGCTGTTATAAAACGCTATTAGAATTCAGCCGAACGAATCAATCAATAGGCCAAAAAAAATATTGTTGCTGACTTTTGGCTGCCAACATGCTGATACACGCGACATGGCAATCAGCCGTAGCGACTGACACCGGGATTGTTGACATACGTGACCGAAAAGACCGTATTTCGACCTGAACCCTTGGCCCGGTAGAGTGCGGCATCGGCACTGGCAACCAGCGCCAGTTCATTCAAATCGTGACCGGTTTCCGGGTCAAACGTCGACACGCCAATACTGACGGTAACTCGTGAATCCGTGGGTGATTCTGCGTGGGGAATATGGCATTCATAAACCGCCCGGCGAAGCTTTTCTGACAGTTTTTCAGCGACTTCCCTTTTGGTTCCGGGCAGGATGACTACAAACTCTTCGCCGCCATAGCGCGCTGACACATCGCCATCGCGTTTGAAACACTGCGCCAGGCACGCGGCTAACGCCTTGAGACATTTGTCACCCTCGGGATGGCCATAGTGGTCGTTGTACTTCTTGAAATGATCCACGTCCAGCATGATCAACGAGAGAAATTGACCTTGCCGGTCAGCCCGGCGTACTTCCGACTGGATAATTTGGTCAAAATAGCCCCGATTATACAGCCCGGTCAGGGCGTCCAGTTCATTCCGGGTTTTCAAGGCCCGGTTGGAATCAAACAATTCCTGGTTCATTTTTTGCAAGGCATCGCGCAAACGCACGCGTTCGCTTATGTCTCGCAACACACCTGTGAAATAGATTTCTCCGTCTATTCGCATTTCGGCAACGGCGAGCTCGACGGGTACTTTCTCGCCACTTTTGGTGACGGCCTCGACCTCCCTGTGAAATCCGATAACCTTGCGCTTGCCAGTATCAAGGTAGTTGGCGAGATAGCCATCATGATTTTCCCGGGTTTCACCGTGCATGATGTATTTAATGTTTCGGCCAACCAGCTCTGACGGATCGTAACCAAGGTGTTTTTCAACTGCCGGATTAACACTGTCGATAATTCCGTTTTTGTCAATGGTTATAACCGCATCCACAATAGTGGAAAATACCGCCCTGAACCGCTCCTTCTGGTTCTTCAAATCGGCCTCATTTCTGACAATTTCTTCCAGTGCGCTGTTTATAGAGGATGAGATATTACGCAAATCACTGTACCCGCTTACAGGGATACGCGTCGTACGATCACCCTCATTAAACCTGTGCAATGTCTCCACAATTTCAACAGCAGGTTTTGACAGCATCGTGTACATTAACAAAAGGATAACCGTTATCACGACCAGCGTTCCGCCACCAAACAATATGACTTCATTCAACAACAGGTTCTCTGTATCCCGGTAATGGTGGAACAGGTCTATTCTGTAGACGGCGAACCCACATTGCTTTTGCCTGATCTGGTCTCGTGTCATGGCACAGATACTGGCGTAACCCTCCATAACACCGAGATCATTATCGGTTTTCATTACCAGGTATCTGTTGTTCTTGGCCTTCGACACCAAGGCCAGGTCCAGCACACCGGACAGGCTGGCGATATTCCTGTTCTTGTCGACATAACGCGATGACGCCAGCACACGGTTTTCTGAATCAAAAATGGCAACGAGATCAAGATCGGGTTCCGAGGACATCCCGGACAGGATGTTGTCCAGGCGATTGTGCATGGACAATGACAGGAGTTGTTCGGCTACGCCTTGAATGAAATTAAGCCTGTCGCGGATTTTCAGTTCCACATTCCTGTCGGTGACCCTGAATTCCTTAACCCTGTTGATCGTCAAAGTAATCCCGGTCACTGCAACCAACATAGTGATGATTACAACAGAAATCAGGAACCTTGCGCTGTATATCCGGTCTTTCATTTAACCGGGTCTGGCAACAATGCACCTGAAAACAGATCTTGCGTATCGATACCGGCGTGTAAAAGCCTGTTGGTTCGCAATATACGCTCCAGGTGTTTTATGGTTGCAGCCAATGCCGGTTTGTCGCCGCCCAGCATGCTCTTGTTCTCTTCCGTGGATGGCAAAGTCAGCCCGTGGTAACTGCCGATAATCTCCTCCACGCCAATACCGAGCCTTTTCGACATCACTGCCGCGGCATCCCTGGGATTCCGGGAGAAATAATTCAGCGCCGTAAACCAGCCTTTCACCAAATACTCCAGGTCCTGCCCGCGCCGTGCCATGACATTGTCGTGTACAACCAGGACATCTACGACTTCTCCGTAAATCTCGCGGCTGCTGAAAACTTCCCTGGCCCCTGTTTTAATCAATCGGGTTCGCACCGGTTCAAAGTTGACCACCACGTCCACCTCGCTTCGGTCAAAGGCTGCTTCGTGCATATTCACATCGAGGTGCCTGATCTGCACATCACCAAAACTCATATGATTGAGCTCCAGCGCCCTGGCCAGGATATAGGCGCCCAGCGCGCCACTTTCGACGGCAACGCGCTTTCCCCGTATCTGTTTCATCGAGTTGATGCCTTGCCGAGCCAGGATGACGTCTGCACCATTTGATATATCATGAACCAGGATCACCTTGACCGGGATTCCGTCCTGAAGCAAAAGCAAGACTTCATCGAGCGTCAGTGACGCCAGCTCCAGCGAACCATTTCGAAATGCACGGATCACTTCAGTTGCCGATGGATACTCGATAAGTTTCACGCGGTTATTCGCCAATGCGCCGATTTCCCTTGCCAGGTATAGCGGCTCATAGCCGGGCCAGACATTGGTTCCCAGCCTCAGCGGTGGCTCTGCAGGGTTCGTACAACCCAGCACCATTAACCCGATCAGTAATATGAATAAATTTTTAGGGGAAGTGCTCATGAATATGCCTCAAGGTATCCACCCTTATCGGCACAATAGCGGTTTTTTATACCCTTTCCCGGTATTTGACAAAAAATGACATGGCAATTTGACCAGAAACCCGGACTGCGCCAGACCAAATGCTACTTTTTTCTGTCGGCAATATTCGGCTCGCTGCGCCGGGTTGAACAGATGACGGCATTGCGGCCACCGATGCAAGCTGCCAATGGGCGTTATGTGTGAAGAAAATAGGATTTATCTATGGCGCCATGCACCCTGGCCAGGCCCATTTGCAGCTGATCAATAAATTGATGCAGCTTTTCCTGCTTTAACCTGCTCGCCCTGACACTCAGCACTTTTTTCCTGACCTTGGCCAACTGCATCAGTGGCATGTCATTTCGCGGCAACTGCTGCAAGCAGCCCTCCACCTCGGACACCGTGTGGTAAAAAGAGCGTGGAAAGCGTTGCTCAAGCAGCAGGAACCTGAGCACTTCGCGACGACTGACCCGAACCTGGACGGTGCGCCGGTACATCTGGTAAGCGGTCAATGATTTCAGAACACTCATCCACTGGATATTTTCAAACGGCGTCAACTCCTCGTGACTGTAGTCAAGCAGGTTGGCCGATCGCACATCAATTATCCGGGTAGTCATATCGGCACGCTCAAGATTTCGACCCATCTTCAGGAACTGGTAGCCATCATCATGCAGCATGGTGCCGGCCATCATGCCGGTGATGGTCTGAACCCGCGCGATAATTGCCTGCATGAACTCATGGCGCCCGCGACGCGTCACGCCTCTTTGTGCATCCTGGCGCGCATACATGTATGCATCATTTATGGACTCCCAAACTTCCCTCGGAACAATATCCCTGATAGTGCGACAGTTTTCCCGCGCCAGGGACAGCGAATGAATAATCGAAAAACTGTTATGCTGATCGGATATCAGGTATCGCAACACCTTGCGTTCTTCCGCATCATCATGGTCACTGTAATATTGTTCTGCCGCACCAAGAATATCGATTATCGGCTTCCAGCCGAGGTGGGCGTTTCCGGGAAGATCCAGCACAAGGTTTGTATTTACGTTGATAAGCCGTGCAGTATTTTCAGCGCGCTCCTTGTAGCGCGCCATCCAGTACAGATTTTCCGCCACTCTCGATAACATATCAGTCCTCGATAATCCAGGTGTCCTTGCTGCCACCACCCTGTGATGAGTTAACCACCGTCGAACCCTTTCTTAACGCGACACGGGTAAGACCACCGGTGGTCACATAAACATCCTTCCTCGAAGACAGGATAAAGGGACGCAAATCCAGGTGCCTTGGCTCAACGTGCCTGTCAATCAGTGTCGGCGCTGTCGACAAGGACAACATTGGCTGCGCGATATAATTTCTCGGGTCGCGCCTTATCAGGTTAACAAAGTGGTCTTGCTCTTTCTTTGTCGAATGAGGGCCAATCAACATTCCGTAACCGCCTGATTCATTGGCCGGCTTGACTACCAGCTTGTCAATGTTTGCGATAACGTGATCACGCTCCTTTTTGTTGATACAACGCCAGGTTGGGACATTGGGAATAATCGGTTCTTCGCCAAGATAATACTTAATAATATCCGGCACATAGGAATACACCACCTTGTCATCGGCCACACCGGCGCCGGGCGCGTTGACCAGGGCCACGTTACCGGCCTTCCACGCGGCCAGCAGCCCGGGCACACCCAGCATTGAATCAGTACCAAATCCAGCAGGATCAAGAAACAAGTCATCAATTCGACGATAAATAACATCAACCCGCGACAGGCCTTCCACGGTTCGCATATAGACAATATTGTCTTCAACAACCAGGTCGCGCCCTTCTACCAGTTCGGCACCCATTTGTTGGGCAAGATAAGAGTGTTCAAAATAGGCGGAGTTGTATATCCCGGGAGTCAGCACCACCACCTCAGGTGTTTTCAGTCTTCGAGGTGACATGGATGCCAGCATATCGTGGAGCTGTGTCGTATAATCATCAACCGGAAGAATGCTGGACTGCTCAAACAGGTCCGGAAACACCCGCTTCATTACCAGGCGATTTTCCAGCATATATGACACACCGGACGGCACCCGCAGGTTGTCCTCCAGCACATACATGGTTCCATCGCGATCGCGCACAAGATCTGAACCGCAAATATGCGCCCAAATTCTTCCGGGCGGCCTGACGCCGATACATTCCTTTCGGAAATTCACCGAATCAGCAAGGAGTTCCGCGGGGAAAACCCCGCTCCTGACAATTTTCTGTCCATGGTAGAGGTCATCAATGAACAGGTTAAGGGCGCGCACCCGTTGCTTGAGCCCGGCCTCAATACGACGCCATTCTGACCGCGCAATAACCCGCGGAATCAGGTCAAAGGGCCAGGCCCGGTCAATAGAGCCTTCTTCTTCGCTGTAGACAGTAAAGGAAACACCCATAACCTGGATGGCAAGTGCGGCTGCTTCCTTGTATTCAAGGATTTCCTTGTCGCTTAGCTGGCTGAGATACCGGCAAAGATCCGCTGCCACCGGTCGTGGCTTGCCGGCAACACGAATCAGCTCGTCATGAATTTCTTTTGTTGTGTACTTGCCCCAACGGATAGCCATACACGAACCGATTTCAATGGAGTGAATTCCACCTTATACAAGTTTCAAAAAAAAGTAAAATTGATGCTGCAGTTGATGATTTTGGTAGACAAGTTATCCAAAAATTTTGCAGACTGGTCACTTGATAATCCACGAGGACGGGACGATGACATATTGTCTGGCGATCAAGATCAATGAGGGCATTGTTTTCGCTTCAGATTCGCGCACCAATGCCGGGGTCGATTACGTCCGCAGCTCGAGCAAAATGTTCCGCTTTACCTGGGAGAATGATCGCATCATCACCATTCTGACTGCAGGTAACCTGGCTACATCACAAGCAGTCATTAATACGATCCAGCGCGACCTGGGCAAGCCGCGCCAGGGCTTCAGCCTGAAAACAGCAAGCCATTTTTTCGATATTGCCGGCTACATAGGTGATATCAGTTACCAGGAACAACAAAAACACCAGGAAGCCGTCGAAAAAAGCGGCGGCTCGGCCGCGGCCAGCTTCATCATCGGCGGCCAGATCAAGGAAAGGGAGCATGAAATCTACATGGTCTACCCGGAAGGAAACTATATAACCGCTTCCGATGAAAGCCCGTTCCTGCAAATTGGCGAGTCAAAATACGGCAAACCGATACTCGACCGCATCATTTCCCTGGATACCTCCATCAATGACGCGGCGCGCTGTGCGCTGGTCTCGCTCGATTCAACCATGCGCAGTAATATTTCCGTAGGTCCACCGATTGAGCTGGCGCTGTATCATGCCGGTACACTGCTGGCACCGCGCCATGTTTCCTACAAGCTGGCATCACCACTGTACAAAACGCTGCAAAAACGCTGGAACGAAGGCTTGCAACGGGCATTCGGGCGACTGCCCCGGTTTGACTGGGAAGCGGAACAAGGGGACAACTAGGTCTCTGAAACCAACCGATGAATCATTGCGAGCTTGGCTTTTATTTTATCGGTCAGGAAAAACGGGTAGGTATCCGGCAGACCCATACTCCGGCTCATGGCATTGAGTGCCTCGGTCAACCTGCCCCAGTCATCCATTAGTTCACTCATGCTGACCCGGTAACCGGATGCCAGCTGCGCCTCGGTGGAGATCACCGCCATCCGCTGGCCCCGAACCTTCACACCGTAGTGGCGCGCAGTTTCCAGGGTGTCAGTCATGTGCAGGTAATGCGCCCAGGTTTCAGCAAAGTCTTCCCATGGGTGCACAGAGGCATAAGCGCTGATCCAGCTTTCCGCCCAGTCCCTGGACGGTCCGTTTGCGTAGTAATCCTGCAACGCTGACTGGTAGTCGGCGCGCTCATCGCCAAACAGGTCACGAAATTCGTCAAGCCAACGACCGCCGCTGATCAACCGATACCAATAGTAATGACCTGATTCATGACGAAAATGACCCAGTAACGTCCGATAACGCTCGTTCATTTGCTCACGAATTTCCTCGCGCGCACTCGGATCGGCTTCGGCAAGATTGATGGTAATGGTGCCGGCGCTGTGCCCGGTCATTACGCGCTCATCGGGTGATAATTCATCAAGAAACTCGATGGTTGCCGGATCGTCTTCCATGAACCGAAAAGCCAGCCCGGATTCCGGATCTTGCAAACGGTCATGCACCGGCAAACCCAGCCTGGTCAAGGTATACAGCAATCTCCGCTTGGCTTTTTCGACCCGGTACCACAACTTGATGTTGTTGCCTTCTGCAAGATTGGGGATTATTTCATTTAACCGACACGACTGGCATAACTGCCCTGGATCCTGCCCGGGAATCATCCAGTTGCATACTTCGTATTGGTGATAATTCCTGCAGCTACGGTATACCCGGTTATTGCTCAACGCACGGTAGGTCGTACCTTCAACAGGCTCAAGCGCGGACAATACGCCAACATCAGACAGGTACCCAAGCTTTCGGCCACATGACATGCATTGGCTGTTTTCAAAATACAACGTGTTACCACAGACACAGGGAAAATTAATCATAAAAATACCCGCAATGCCGGAAAATATATCACGCCCACAATACGCCTATATTTGAAGTCAGCAAGCAATACTGCCCGGGCTCAGGCATTACCCTCCAATAATCGGTTCATGATACTGTTGAATTCCTGGCTTGCTCGCATCACGACCGCCGTCTTTTCCGGGTCCGGACGGTAATAACCACCCAGGTCTACGGCTTTGCCCTGTACAGCAGCAAGCTCGTCTATGATTTTTTGTTCATTGGTAGCGAGCTGTGCTGCTACCGGCGCAAACCGCGCCTTCAGCCCGGCATCGTCATCCTGTGCAGCCAGGGCCTGCGCCCAGTACAGCGCCAGGTAAAAATGGCTGCCGCGGGTATCCAGCTCGCCGGCCTTGCGCGATGGCGAGCGGTCATGATCCAGGATTTGTTCGTTGGCCTGATCCAGTGCCGCTGCCAACACCCGCGCCCTGGCGTTGCCGGTCTTGATGGCCAGGTCCTCAATGGACACGGCCAGCGCCAGGAACTCGCCCAGCGAATCCCAGCGCAAATGGTTTTCTTCCAACAGCTGCTGCACATGCTTGGGAGCGGAGCCACCGGCACCGGTTTCAAACAAGCCGCCACCGGCCAACAGTGGCACGATAGACAACATCTTGGCGCTGGTGCCCAGCTCAAGTATGGGGAACAGGTCGGTAAGATAATCACGCAAGACGTTGCCGGTTACTGAAATCGTATCCTCGCCGCGCGTCAATCGCTCACAGGTAAAGCGGGTGGCATCAACCGGTGACATGATGCGGATATCAAGGCCGGTTGTATCGTGATCCTTGAGGTATGTGTTCACCTTGGTAATGAGGCGGGCATCATGGGCACGGTTTTCATCAAGCCAGAAAATAGCCGGCTGACCGGTCAGGCGCGCACGCGTTACCGCCAGCTTGACCCAGTCGCGAATGGGCAGATCCCGGGTCTGGCACATGCGCCAGATATCACCGGCTTCCACCGCGTGCTCCATGAGCATGTTGCCGCTGTCATCAACAACACGCACAACACCGGCAGCGGCAATTTCAAATGTCTTGTCGTGCGATCCGTACTCCTCGGCCTTTTGCGCCATCAGGCCAACATTGCTGACATCACCCATGGTCGCCGGGTCAAACGCGCCGTGTTGCTTGCAGTATTCGATCGTGGCCTGGTAAACACCGGCATAGTTGCGATCAGGAATCATCGCCTTGGTATCTTTTAACTTGCCATCGGGTCCCCACATTTTTCCCGATGAACGAATCGCTGCCGGCATTGACGCATCAATAATCACGTCACTGGGTACGTGCAGGTTGGTAATACCCTTGTCGGAATCCACCATCGCCAGCGCGGGTCTAGAAGCATAAATCGCGTTAATGTCCTGCTCGACCTGTTGCCGTTCGACATCGGGCAGCTCGCTGATTTTCGCAACAACATCACCAAAACCGTTACGCGGGTTGACGCCCAGGCGCGCAAACGTGTCGGCGTGCTTTTCGAACAGCTCACGGTAGAACACGCTTACTGCGTGACCAAAGATAATGGGATCGGACACCTTCATCATGGTGGCCTTCATATGTAGTGACAGCAGCACATCATCACTGGCAGCATCATTGATGGCCCGTTCAAAGAACGCGCGCAGCCTGGTCACGCTCATGACCGATGCGTCCACCACTTCACCGGCCTGCACAGCCAGGCTATCTTTCAATACCGTGGTAGCGCCACCGGCAACCAGTTCAATGCGAAGCTTGCCGGCTGCCTCCATAACCACGGACTGCTCACTGCCATGAAAATCACCGTCAGTCATGGACGCCACATGCGAGCGCGAATCGGCTGACCACGCGCCCATGCTGTGAGGATGCTTTTTGGCATAGCTCTTTACTGCCGCGGCAACCCGGCGATCGGAATTGCCTTCACGCAGCACCGGGTTCACAGCGCTGCCCAGCACCTTTGCGTAACGCGCCTTGATGGCGGCTTCTTCGTCATTGGCGGGCGCCGCCGGGTAGTCCGGAATGTTGATGCCCTGGGATTGCAGTTCCTTGATCGCGGCTGTCAGCTGTGGCACCGATGCACTGATATTGGGCAGCTTGATAATGTTGGCGTCCGGGGTCTTGGCCAGGTCGCCCAGTTCCGACAAGGCATCGGCGACACGCTGATCATCGGCCAGGTTTTCCGGGAAATTGGCAAGAATACGGCCAGCCAGGGAAATATCGCGGGTTTCGACAACAATACCGGTGGCACCGGTAAAGGCCTGGATGATGGGCAAGAATGAATAGGTCGCCAGCGCCGGTGCTTCATCGGTCCTGGTGTAATAAATGGTCGAAGCTGACATGACTTGTTCTCTCGTCTGCAAGATAAAGGGCGTGCGCCCGGAAGCAGGCGATTATAGGAGATTCCGGGAATCGGTTCACGCACCCGGGCAGGCGCGGGGCAGGACAACCCGGCGTTCGTCAGGCCTGGAGGAGATTCAATTCAATCCAGAACGTACTGCCCCTGCCCCTGGCACTTTCCACACCAATATCGCCCGCCATCAGTTCTACCAGGTGGCGCGTGATGACCAGGCCAATACCGGAACCCTCAATCGCTTCGCTGGCATTCAAACGCTCGAACGGAACAAATAACCTGCGAATCTCGTCAGCGGTTATACCCTCACCGGTATCACTCACCCGGATTACGATACGACCGCTGCCAGTCACCTTTGCGTCCAGGCTTACTGCGCCATACAGGCGATTATACTTGATAGCATTGGATATCAGGTTTACCAGGACCTGCTTCAACCGCAACGGGTCTGCGAAAACCACGTAGTCAAACATGGAAACATTGTCGATGACCTCGATATGACGCAACTGCGCCGCCGGTCGCGTCAGGGTAATGGATTCCTTCAACACCTCGCTGAGCTGTACCTGGTCCATCCTGATATCGGTTTTGCCGGCCTCGATTTTTGCCAGATCCAGTATTTCATTGACCAGTAACAACAGATGGTTTCCGGCAAGGAGTATTTCCTTGACCGCCTCACGCTGACTTGGTGAAAACTGGTCCTCGTCGAGTTCCAGCAACTGGGTAAAACCCATCATTGCGTTCAGCGGCGTTCGCAATTCGTGACTCATGTGGGCAAGAAACCCGGACTTGGCTTCATTGGCTTTCTGCAAGTCCCGGGTACGGGCGGCCACCTTGCGCTCCAGCTCCAGATTATTGTTGGTCAGGCTAACCTGGTTGTTTTGCAATACTTCCTGTTGCTGGCGGAATAACAGCATAAAGTAACCCAGCACCAGCAGGTATGCGGCCAGACTCAGAAAGTGCCACCACCACCAGGTTGCACCCCAGATACGGGAATGCTCAAACATGATGCCGGCGAAGCCGAATAACAGGCTGAGGATCGCGAAAACCAGGTGCCTGTTCGGATAATTTTCACCATACTGGTCCGATTCATTGCGGCTGTGCGCCAGGATGAAAAAGATCATGCCAACGAAAAATCCCAGGCCACCGACAATATTCATGAGATCGGCCGCCAGTGTAAAAGAGTGAGCTTCGGACATGACCGGTACAGACTCTGGATACATTAAAGAGCCCAGACCGATCAGCAGCACCACGGTTGTGGCAATAGCAAGCAAGACACGGCGTATTTTCTGATCCAGGAAACCGGTCGGCAGCCACACCGCCCCGAATAAAAGGCCGCCCAACAACATCGACAAGCTATGCAGCCAGATAAATGCATCGCCCGGCAGAACAGCGGCATGGGCGCCATCCAGTATGCCTTTCATGGTCAAGGCGATCACTATCCAGATAAAATAACGCGGCAAACGATCAAAACACTGCATCTGGAACATCAGCATTGCCGTTGTGACCGCGCTGACCGCTCCGATCGTTTCCATAAAGGAATGCAAGGGGTAACTAAGTCCGTGCCATCCGGACAGGCTGGTTTGCAACATGGCGCCAACAGCGAAGAGCAAGATGGCGGCAAGGCTGAAGCCCACCCAGGCATAAGCCGGTCGGAGCTTGCTACCGGGCCAAAACATGTTCGGTATTAATCTAGACACAAATGTACCGCGTCGCTCTCATATGGATCACTTTCGGTCACGCCGGATTCCGGATCCATATATGATATATAATTTTTGTTAGTATTGTGTAATTCGCTCCTCAGCAATAATCCTGCAAAGTTTTGAAACACATGCATTTGTTACGGATTAATTTTTCCATACTTTTGCTGTCTATTCAAAACATTCCGACTATGCGTAGATATTCGTTTACCTATTATTATCCTGCCCGAGCGCGGACCAAAGAACACATCCAAATCAATGCTTTTTTGCATCGGTTTTTTCGGCAGGCTAAAACAGTCAGCCACAGCCTGGCTTGACCTCTGGATTGGTCACGCAGCACAGCGAAGCCCGCTGTACACGGGCGAAGAGAGCCGGCTCAATTCGAGGATTAGTTCAGGAGACTGGCCAGTCGCTGACGATAGGCCGCTGCGCGTTCCGGGTCATTAGGCGCCAGCATGCTGGAGACAGTGATGATCATTTCCCTGGCGGCGCCATTTTTATACCCCGGTTCCAGCTCCAGCAGCCCGAACAGGGAGTCCATCGCGCCGTTGTAGTCATGGCCCGCCACCTGGCACACGGCGAGGTCAAACCGGGCGTCATGGTCATCGACGTTCTGAGCCAATCGCGCCGTCAGCGCATCAATGCCTTCAGTTTTTGCAGCCAACGCGGCAAAGGTCAATTGACCAATGAGCGACTTGCCCATATCGCTGTTCTTGTCCGGGTCCGGCAATCGATTGAACAACCCGGCGGCCTGTTCAGTTTCGCCGATATCAATAAATATCTGCACCATATCCATGGCCACCTGCGTATTGCCCGGGTGCTTCTTGATGGCCTCGGCCAACAGCACAATCGCGCCGGCAGTATCGCCGGACAGGTGCCTGGTGCGCGCCTGTTGGCGCAATTCATCGGCCTCACTGAATACGCCCACACCTTTCAGCAGCAGGCGCAATTCCGCTGCCTGCATCTCGCCTTCCTGCCTGAATGACTCCGCTCCTTCCTGGAATACCAGCAAGGTTGGCATATTGGTGATGCCAAACCGGTCGCGCAGGCCCGCCTGCTCGTCAATATCCACCTTGGCAAAAACAAACTGGCCGGCAAATTCCTGCGCCAGGCTGTGAATAGCATCGGCCATAACAATGCACGGCTCGGACCACATGCCCATGAACTCAACCAGCACCGGCGCCTTGCGGGAATTTTCAATAACGTACTTGTCGAACCCGGATTCACCCACCTCGAAGACCAATGCCTGCGTCATGCCAATACTCCTGATTTTTAACATCTAATTACAGGTACGCATCGTGTGGCCAAAACCTGCAACCTGGCCGTGCCTTGTACCGGATCTATGCTATAGTTTACCGCTCAACCCGCAGTACCGCAGCCTGTTCGCGGCGCAGTTCTCGTTTCCTCCACCTCTGCCATTTCAGGTGGATTTCCGTTCAACATTTGTGAATGAAAAGGGGGAAGAATGAGTACCACCCAAAAATCAGATCCATCCTGCGATACCATTCCGGCGGCAGCCGAAGTGTTTAACCAGTCACCGGATACCGGCAACGGCAATCACAGCATGATTACACTGCTGTGCACCCTGAAAGATGAAGAGGCACGCAAACAATACCTGGCGCTGACCCGCGAGATCGCGTTTCCCATCAAGGCAGCGCATCCGTCATGCATCCGGGTTACGCAAACCATTCCCAAAAATACAGACAGTTTCCAGGTGTTGTGGGTGGAGGAATGGACGAACTCCAGTGATTTCACCAACACCATGAAGTCATTATTCAAAACCTATCCGAGACTGAACAAGGTCAATGAATATCTCACCTGCAACCCGACGGTGACGGTATCGCGCATGATTACCAACGCTGATATTGCCTGATTGTTTTCCGGCACCAGGCTGATTCCGGCGAGCATTATTTCGCTCGCCGGAACTGTTTTTTATTCCACTGCAAACTCAATGCGCTCGGTAAGTTTTTTCAGGGCCTTTTTCGCGCAGGCTTCATCCTTTTCGCCACCCGGCGCACCACTGACACCCACGGCGCCAATATTATAACCACCGGCAACAATCCTGATGCCGCCAGTCATGACGATAATGCCGTCGATGTGATTGAGCTCCGGGCGAATGTCCTGGCGGGCCTTGGCAAACGTGCCACTGTCAGTCCAGGCCATGACACTGAGGTTGGCCTTGCGTTCGGCTATTTCCAGGGTGAATCGTGACGCGGCATCATCACGCAGTGATGCCCTGACCAGGCCATGACGATCCACCACGACTACGGAAACGTGATAACCATCCTGGCGACATGCCACGATGGTTTCATTGGCGATATCGCGCGCCAGTTCCATACCGATGCTCTTGTCGGTTACAACGTCAGCGGCATGCCCCACCTGCAGTAACGTGCCGAGCAAGAGTACACTTGTTGATCCAAACAGCAGTCTTTGAATCATTGTCATACCTCATCACTATTTGTTTGCCAGTAACGAAGTTGCAATTACCACGTTGCAACAACCAGCCCGGTATTTCCTGTCCCGCCAACCAGGCTGCAGCCGGGCACCGCATCACCCGGCAATGTTGACCATGATGAAAATCATTGCCTTGACGCGGATCAGGGAATTGACACGTTTTGATACAAGCTCAACAGTCATCAGGTACCGCAAAAGGTGTGGCGAACCTCTTGTTCAGGAGCGGGGGGATTTTGATAATACTCCTTGCCGGCCGGCACCGTAAACGGCATAGCCAATACGTCATGCAACTCATTAAACACGGAAAAATCACCATCATCCTCCGCTGCGCGAATGGCAGCTTCGACCTGGTGATTCCGCGGTATTACCAGCGGGTTAACCGCCTGCATGGACTGTTGACGAACTTCGTCGGTAACGGCCTGCCGACCCAGGCGTTCACGCCATTGTTCCAGCCAGCGGTCCAGTTGACGGGTATTGGCGAACAGTTCGCGCAAGGCGTCATCCTGTACCGAAGGCGTGGCATCGAGCCGCGACAAGCGACTGAACACCAGCGTAAAGTCCGCCGCTTGCCCGTCCATTACATCCAGTAACGCATCGACCAGCGCCTTGTCACTGGCCTGGATCGATTCTTCAACATCAGTGATGATGCCAAGCTTGGCACGCATGCCGGCAAGCCAGGCCTTATTATAAGTATCAGCATACGTATCCAGCACCGATTCAGCACGGGCGACGGCAGTGTCGGCATCATCCGCCAGTAGCGGCAACAACGCCTCGGCCAGGCGCGCCAGGTTCCACAAGCCAATGGACGGTTGCTGGCTGTAGGCATAGCGCCCGTTGCGGTCGATGGAACTGAATACCCGGTGATGCGTATAGCCATCGATGAACGCACACGGGCCGTAATCAATAGTCTCGCCGGCCACCGACATGTTGTCGGTATTCATGACGCCATGAATAAAGCCCAGTTGCATCCAGCGGGCGATAAGTTCGGCCTGTGCGGTCACTACCTGTTGCAACAAGGCCAGGTATTCATTCTCCGCGTCGGCAGCACCAGGATATATTGTCTCGATAATATGGTCAGCCAGGTTTCTGACCTGCGCGGTCTCGCCCCGGGCGGCAAAATACTGGAACGTGCCGACCCGCACGAAGCTCCTTGCTACGCGGGTAATGACGCCGCCCGGCAACAGCCGTTCACGCGCCACCTCTTCGCCGGTAGTAACAGCCGCCAGCGCCCGCGTCGTCGGCACACCCAGGGCATGCATGGCTTCACTGAGCAGGTATTCACGCAGCACCGGGCCCAGCGCGGCGCGGCCATCGCCATTGCGGGAAAAGGCGGTCTGCCCCGATCCCTTTAGCTGGATTGACTGAACTGCGCCACCCGGCATCTCCACATCGCCGAGCAATATTGCCCGGCCATCGCCCAGTTGCGGTACGAAATGACCAAACTGGTGGCCAGCGTAAGCCATGGCCAGCGGCTCGGCACCCTCGGGAATACGGTTACCGGCGAACATCTCTGCCCAGTCCGCATCCGGCACGCTGTCCACATCCATGCCCAGTTGCGCGGCCAGCTCGCGATTCAGCCTGATCAGGCCCGGTTGCTGAACGGTTGTCGGATCAACTCGCTGAAAAAACGCGTCGCCCAGGGCGGCGTAATGGTTGGAAAAAGTAATGGGCTTCATGATGAACCTGGTCGCACGAGAATTATTCAGATCCATTCTATGCCATAACGCGCGCCATGATGACGATGCGACACAGATCGAGGGGTCTTTTGCTGAGCAGTGGCAACCCGGTAATCGTTATAACAAAGGCTTGATCGGCATTAGCTGCAACAGCTTGACCTTCATTCGTTTTGCCAGCCCGGCTTCGCTGTCGGGCCTGTCTCGCGCAGGCCAGCTGTTCTCGGGCAACATATCGACTTCGATAAGCTTTTCGACAGCCGCAGCCAGCGGCGCGTGACTTACCACCAGGCCGACCTCGGTATTGAGATTTTCAGATCGTGGATCAAGATTGTAGGTACCAATAAACACGGTATCACCGTCCACCACCATGGTCTTGGCATGAATGGCAAACACCGGTGGTTTCCTTGCGTACACCGGGTAGCGCTCCAGCAACTGCTGCCGGATCTCCGGATCCGGCCTGTATTCGAACACCTCGACACCCAGCTTGATCAATTTCCTGCGCTGATTACGATAGCCGCTGAATGCCATCATGTTGTCGGTTGAGGCCAGGGAGTTGGTGCTGATACGTATTTGCACACCACGCTTCCGGGCCTGGCGGAACAACGCAAATGCTTCATCGGACAGCACCAGGTAAGGCGACTGTATGGTGATACGTTTCCTGGCTTCGGCAAACATGGATACCAACGCCGTGGTTGCCGCACCACCGCCACTGAGCGCTATCCTCTTGCTGTTTTTTCCCGGCAGGTCGCAGATGAAATACACATCGGTCCAGACTATTTCCCGCGCCAGCCGGTCAAATGCTTCCGGTATACTGCTGATGGCATCACGCACTTCCGGTTTGAAATTATCAGGAGCGTGCGCATAGTCATGGAGCTCGCGGTAAATGGTTTTTACTTCATCGTCGTTGACGCTGACATGCTTTTTGAACAACCCCAAACCGTTAAACCGTTGCTGCACCGGTACGCTTAACGGGTGACTCCAGAACCGCTCGAAGCTGGCGACAATATCCTGGACCACTTTGCCCAGTACCAGCGCATCGCGATCACGGAAGTTGTATTCCTGGTCATAGTCATAATATTCGTCGGCCATGTTACGACCGCCGACAATGGCGATACGGCCATCAACAATAAATGTCTTGTCGTGCATGCGCTGGTTGACGCCACGAAAGTCAGTGGTCACATTGATCAAACGTTTGTACCAGGGCGTACCGACAGAATGGCGCGGGTTGTAAATATGAATATCTATGTTGGGGTGCAAAGCCAGTGCCAGCAAACTTTTGTCGGGCGCATCGATCATCAGGTCGTCGACAATAACGCGAACCTTCACGCCGCGCCCGGCGGCACGCAGCAGCGCCTCGCTGGCGAGTACGCCGATGTTATCCGTACTCCAGATGAAATACTGTACCTCGATGGACTGGCGCGCATGATCCGCCAGCCAGGCTCGCGCCAGCAGTGCTTGCTCGCCTCGATCAAGTACGTATACGCCGGATTGATCGGGATGCCGGGCGATTTCCTGGTACACCTGCTCCATGTCCCGTGGTGCAGCAACGGCAACGGCCGTTGTCAGCAACAACAGCCAGGCCAGAACCATCCTGATCAACAATAAAGGCATGCGATATTCTCCTGGCGAACAGCGGTTGGTCCAGCGTTTACCCAGGCATACAGCCACCCTACTATAGACCCATGCCGACGACTTTTGAATACAGAAATGCCGGCAGCACCGGTTTCGTGATAGGTACAATAATTATTAGTGTTCCCCTGCAGTCACACTCGTTACCACATAACAGCAGCGATACTTTCTATCCGGTCTTCAATCTCATCCGGCAATTCGCTCAGAAAATCCAGTTGTGTGCGCTGTTCCAGTTCATCGACGCTGAGCCGGTAGTTGGGCAGGTCCCGGGTATCCAGTTTCCGGTTTGGGAGCAGGAACGCGATTACGTCCACACGCACGGGATCAAAGATAACCTTGTAAAAATGCGAAGGTATGGTCACTTTGCCTTCCCCGATTGTCGCCGCCCCCGGTTCAACAATAGCGCCGGTAACAACATACACTTCCTGGCGTGCAGCGGCCCAGGTCCGCACCAGTGCTTCCAGTTCTTTCCAGATGTGGCGGTTAAAACCAATGCCCACCTGCGGTGCCATATTGGTGAGCAGGAAGCTTTCACTCATGGCCCGCTCGCTCCAGCGCATGGCCGCTGCCGGTACCATGTGGCCACGATCAAATCCCGATCGACGATAGTCCCGCAACGTGGATCGCTGCTGCGCCGGAACATCGGCATCTTCCCGAAAACTGTCCTGGCGACGGACGACGCGCGCCTCCACTTTTTCACGGGTCAAGTGATACGCGGTCCAGCGCGCAATCTTGTGCTGCGGATCGTATGCGAGCAGGTAGCCCTGGCGGCATAACAACACCGGTGCCGGCCCGGGCAAGCCATACCGTATGTGCTCATGACAAGCCTGCGCCGGTTCGGGCAACGGCGGGGGAAGCGGCGTTTCGGCCACGGCGGGCGAAAGCCAGCAACAAAGCCATAACACCAGCACCCGGGAAAACGTTCGCATACGCAGTCTCGCACCCTGCGTCCGTCCCTGGACCATGAGTTATTGAATTCGGTGAATACCTCAATACTTTAATGAGTTTAAGTATTTTGTCTAATGCTGCCTACAGCACATTACATTCGGGGGGGGGATACAGGCCGTCTTGCGTTGCTTAATGGCGACGCGGACTGGATGTATTGGGAACCGGCAAATCAAACAGCATGGCACCGTTTCGCCAGGCGATATTCTCGGCCACGTCCTCGGGTAACTCCTTGAGCCAGTCGCGGTAGTCGCTCATGTACGTGCGCACCTTGTACCAGTAGTGGCTGGTATAGGTGCCGCTGCCGAGCAGCACCCGGTCCGGGTGACGCAGCATTAACGCTTTCCACTCCGGGTTCAGCTCACCCTGCGGCGCAACACTGCGACGGTGGGAAAGCTCCACCCACAGGTTGGGATAATAATCCAGCAACTGGCTGACCCGTTCTGGCGAGACGTCGACACCGGCATGGGCCCACAGCACCCGCAACGATGGTTGCGCCGTGAAGATATGGCGAATCGCCGGCGGGTCAGAACGGGTGTGGAATACCAGTCGCCGGTTTGCCGCCAACGCCAACACCTGCCTGGCCACCGGCGTCTTGGCATCGACGTCAAAAAGAAATAATTCACCCAGGCCGCGGTAGGGCCGGCGCGCCAGTTCGGCCTCAATGTAGGCCGGCATGGCCGGGTCACCGGGCCAGGTTTCACGGTGTTCGCGGCTATCACCCGGCACCAGCATCGGGATCACCCGCGCCGGGTTGCGCGCGTATAACTTCCAGGTACCCTCGTTGGGCGTGCTGCCCACCAGCATCCACGGTATGTTTATATCCTCAACACCGTTCATGATGGCTTCAGGTGATACGCGCGACCAGGCTTCTTCGTTGTAATGCACCTGGGCGTCAAATATCGGCGGCTCGTGAACGGGTTGCCAGAGCACCAACAGCAGCAGTAAAAGGGGCAGGCTCAAAAACCCCAGTACGCGTCCCCAGCGTGTACGAACAAGGAAATACTTTACCAGTTGTACCATCATTCGGATGGCAAAGACGATTCTCACTCTGGAACCACCTTTCCCGGCTTGCACTCCATAGAGTCGTCCGACCGGTTCAATCTTATACTTTAATTAAGTATGGTATTAAACCATACCACCGCCAGGCCCAGGCATTATTCCAGTCAAATCCGGCAAGGCAAACCTGTCGTAAAGAATACAAATTTTACCTTGTGATTTGAAAGTCTTATATAAGTAGTGATTAGGAAAAAACTGTGCTAGGTTTGTTTTCAGTTACAGGTACTTAACGCGACAACACCTAACAAGCAAAACCAGGTTGTTGCGACAACAAAACCCCGGGGCGCCTGGCTTCATACCATTTCACCTGGTTCCGAAAACATAGGCAACATGGCATCAATATATTTCCTTCATCCGGCCCGCCTCATTTTTCTGACTGCCGCTCTCGGCGCGCTTGCCTTTCTCGGCACCATGGCCAGCCTGCCGTTGTTTTTCGGCGTCAGCATAATTTTCGGCTCCATTGCCGTCATGATCGCCGTCCCGTTGCTGGGCACTGGCCCGGCAATCATGGTCAGCCTGATCGGCGGACTCTACACGCTGGTACTTTGGGGACATCCCTACGCGTTGCTGATTTTCTGCGTTGAGGCCACTGTTGTCGGCGTACTGTACAAACGGGGCTGGAAGAACCTGGTCCTGACCGACCTGTTCTACTGGCTGTTTATCGGCACGCCGCTGGTACTGATTTTCTACCGTGGCATTATCGACATGACCTGGGAAGCAACTACGCTGATCGCGTTCAAGCAGGCGGTGAACGGAGTATTTAACGCGCTTATCGCCAGCTTGATCAACTTCAGCATCAGGCACAAACACGATCAGACGTCGATCCACTTTCTTGACCAGAACCAGCTGTCGAATTTTCTGTTTTATGTCTTGCTGCTGATTATCATATTATCAAGCAGTATCCCGATACTTCACGAGAGTCATGCTCACAGACAAACAAAGGAAAATGAACTGGCCGTTCGCCTGCATGACCGGCTTCGGCACATCGAGTTATCACTGTCGAAGATTCCATATGTTGACCCGGCGTCAGCCCGGGAACTGCTGAAGACAATACCAGTCGACGATTTCACCGGCATCAGGCTGCTTCATGATAGTGCTGGCGTACTGGCCGATATCGGCAAGCTTTCCAACACTTCGACGGCAGGGGAGTTTCAGAGCACGGAATATGGCGTAGACCTGTGGCTACCGGTGAATGACTTGCCGGCCATGGTGCGCTGGAGCAACGGGCATTACCGGGCCTCTTCCATCATTACCGTGCATAATCAGCCCATTCAGATAGCTATCGAATACCTCGCCGAACCGGTTGTTTCAGACCTGCAGCAACACAGCCGCAACCTGTTTGTATTTCTTGCTGCGATCACGCTGGCCGGATTGCTGCTGTCCTCGGTGGCCAGCCAATGGGTGGCGCGGCCGCTTACCCGGCTCTCGCGGGTAGCCAGCCAGACCACCAACGCGGTTATCATCACTGACAAGTCGGGCTGCATTGACTGGGTCAACGATGGCTTCACCCGAATAACCGGCTACTCCGCCGAGGAAGTCCGCGGCCGGAAGCCAGGCGACTTTTTGCAAGGTCCCGATACCGATACAAAAACAGTCACGACTATGCGCCAGGCGCTGGAGCAACGCCTGGCGTTCAATGCCGATGTAATCAATTACACCAAGGCCGGCACGCCCTACTGGATACGTATAGACTGCAACCCGATTTTTGATTCGAACGGCAGTTTCCAGGGCTTTCTTGCCATCGAACTGGATGTTACGCCACAAAAACTGGCGCAGGAAAAACTTCGTCAAAGCGAAGACAGTTTTCGCTCGGTATTTGAACATGCCGGTGATGCCATTTACATTCACGACCAGGATGGCCGCATCATCGACGTAAATCACGCTGCCAGCCTGCAAACCGGCTACAGCCATGAAGAACTTCTCGCTATCAGCATCCATGATCTCAATGGTGGTGATGTCATAAACCGTGACGAGCTTAATGCGTTCTGGGCGTCAGCCGGTGATAACCCGGGGATGTTTCCACAGACTGTTCCCGCCAGTCACCGGAAGAAAAACGGCGATATACTTCCCGTAGATGTCACGGTCAACCTGCTTAAAGATGGCGACAACAACATGTTTGTCGCCATCGTCCGTGACGTTACCGAGCGTGACCGCGTTGAGAAACTCAAGAGTGAATTTATATCCACTGTCAGTCACGAACTGCGCACCCCGCTCACTTCCATTTCCGGCGCGTTGGCGCTGACCCTGCATGGCACGCTGGGCGAGATCAATGATGACGTACGATCTCTGCTTACCATTGCCAATAACAATTCCCAGCGGCTCACCCACATTATCAACGACCTGCTGGACCTGGAAAAAGCGGTTGTCGGCAAAATGCATTTCGACATCAAGCCACACAAGCTGTCAAAACTTGTCGATCATGGCATCAAGTCCGCGAAGATTTACAGCAGCGACAAGAACATCGAGATTGTTACCCGGCTTAACGATGCCAACACCCGCCTGCTGGTTGACGATCATCGTTTCAACCAGGTGCTCACCAACCTGTTATCAAACGCCATCAAATTCTCGCCGGAGAATGGCCAGGTGGTTATCTCTTCCTGGTTTGGCGACGGCGCGATGAAGATCAGCGTCTCTGATCAAGGACCTGGCATACCGGACAAGTTCAAACCCATGGTGTTTCAGAAATTCACCCAGGCCGATGCCTCCAGTTCACGCCGCATCAGCGGTACCGGGCTGGGCCTCGCCATCAGCAAGGAACTGACCGAGCGCATGAATGGCAGCATTGGCTTTGACTCGGCGACCGGTCAAGGCACAACCTTTTATATAGTATTACCCACGGCTCACTAGGGTCACGCCGGCTGGCATTGGGCGGCGCTGGCCAACGCCACTTGCTCGCCCTCTTTATCGCCATTACGGGCGAACAAAACCGCCGCTTGTTGATAGGCACTGACCGCGCGCTCACGATCACGCCGCGGTTTTTCCGGATGATTAAGCCACAGGTGCGCCAGCGTCATGGCAGCATCGGCGAGACCGTTTTTCATGGCCTTTTCATACCAATGCATGGCCTGGTCAATATTCTTGTCCAGGCCCATGCCCTCCACGTAACAGTTGCCGAGGCGGTACTGTGCTTGCGCATGACCGGCCTTGGCGGCGCGCGTCAGCCAGTCTGCCGCCTCTTTGTATTCACGATGCATGCGCCGGGTACGCTGCAGCAAGCACGCCAGTTCATATTGCGCTCTGGAATACCCCGATTGCGCCAACGGCTGCAAATGCTTCACCGCTTCCACGTCATCCTCGTCCCTGACGTACTGCATTGCTTCCTGGAAACGTTCCCAGTCCGGTCGCGCCTGCTTCTCGATACGCTTCATGCCCCAGATGGCAAACAGAACGGGTGAAACGATAACCAGCTGCAGGGCAAAATCAACAATCAGCTTGAACACCAGTCCGAGCAATACAAACAGGAAGACAAACGCAAATCCCAAGACTACCGGTGTAGCGAAAATAGCATTGAATTTTTGCAGCCAGGTTTCGTCCTGCAATGGGTCACGCTCATCGACAAATATGTTATCCGCCAGTTTCTCGCGTCGATCACGATACAGGGTCATTCCCAGCACCAGGCCCATTACGGCGCCACACAGGTGAGCGATATAATTGATATTGAACAAGCCACGGAAGATCAACTGGTCGTATAAATCCCAGAAGACATACCAGATAGCAATAGCCCACAACGGCACCATTAACACGCCCAGGTGCACAAAAAACCAGTAGAAGAATCGGATCTTCACCGTTGGCGCCAGGTACGCCGCCAGCGTCATGGTGGCCATGACCACGCCGGACAGGCCGACGGTGACCGTACGCTCACCAAAGGCCAACACGTTTTGCAATACGCCGATTCCCAGCGCCATGGCGATGCATATCAACAGGAACCGCCCGGAACCGATGGCGGTTTCCACGATCAGGGCAAAGGCAAAAAAGAAAAACAGGTTACCCACCAGGTGATCCCAGCTACCGTGGGCCAACGAACCGGTAAGCGAACGCAACGGGTTCCAGCGATTCACATCCTCCCACAGGCTGGCAGTAAGATACGGCGGCGCAGACTTGGCATAACCATCAAACAGTTGCTGGAACTGCGCCGACGCTTCCCTGCCCAGTTTTTTCTCGACCAGGTCCAGGTGCCACTGCAGGTGATCTTGGCCATCGTAATAACTACGCATCAAGATGTGTCCCAATAGCCAGACGCACCTCTCCTGGTCATATGCCGACAGCGACGGGTGCGTATCCTGCAACTGCGCGACTATCTCGACAGTGCAAAATTTCTCCGCATGGCTTTCAATGGCACGGTTGCTACGCTGCTGCTGCCAGGTGGTAAACGTGCATAACAGCGCGATCAATACCGTTGTCCACGGAATAATGGTGAGATGAATTTTCGGGCCAATGGGAATAAACATTGAGTTTCCTTCCGGGTTAGATGGCTCGCCAGAAAAACCGGGTAATTACTACACTATAGTCTATCCTCCCCGTTCCTGTCAGGCCAAAAACCCGTTGCCAGTCAGGTTGCAGGCAACACGGGATCGCCGGTGATCAGGCGCAGCAGCCATCGAAACGGGTTGTAACGTAAATTTTGGTGAAATTCCCAAGCTAACTCCCAATTACTATTCACTAGTCGATGCCCGGGCTGATACTGTTGTGACCACCAAGCCAAGACATAATCGATACAGTAGCCGAATCGGAGAGCATGATGACCAGGATTTCGCATTTTATAGCGGTATGCACATTGGCCATGTTAGGCGCATGCGCGACACCCGTGCCTTCGGATCCTCAATACGGCTATATCGATGATCGCAACCTGCCAAAACCGGATTTCTCGGCCAAGATTCCCGGCCTGAGCCCGTGCACAAACAGCAAAGACACTACCCTGCACCTGAACTCACATGAGCCGGTAACCGTCATTGTTCATGGCTGCACCGGTTCCGCGGCGCTGTTTCGTTCGCTCGCCGAAGTGTTTGCGTTTCATGGCCAGCAGGCGGTGTGTTTCAACTACAACGATCGTGACAGCCTGACGCAAAGCTCGGCGGAACTGATTACGGCGCTGGACGCGCTTTCCACAAAAATGGACAACAAGGCGATGACCGTCATCGGCCACAGCCAGGGCGGCTTGATATCCCGGCGCGCCTTGATCAAGGAACGTGATAACCGCCTGCAGGCTGAACAAAATAACCTGACGCTTGTCACCATCTCGACACCCTATGCCGGCATTTCCGCGGCCGATCACTGTGGCTCAACAACCTTTCGCTGGTTAACCCTTGGCCTCGCCGTACCGATCTGCAAACTGGTCAGCGGTGACAAGTGGTATGAAATCACCCAGCCGTCATATTTCATTCAGCAACCGGGTACGCTTCTCGACCAGGTCACGCGTCATGTGAAAATCGTTACCGACGAGCGCGGCACGTGCCGGAAGTTTGATGACACCGGGGCCTGTGTCGAGGACGATCATGTCTTCAATATCGAAGAACAGTATTTTGATAAAGTGGATAACATCCAGGTTGTCGAAAACCTGGAAGTCGACGCCGGCCATGCTGAAATTGTCGGGGACTACAAGGTCGCGCCGGACAAGCTGATCGCGATCCTGCAGGACAAGCGCATTATGGACAGTACGCCGCCCGAACAACAGGCAAGACTGGCCATGCTTTTGAAACAACTTTACCAGTAACAGGCTTGAGTCATACGTACCCGGGTGCCTCGAAAAATACCTGGCAGGGTGCCCGGTGCGATGCACGAACCCGGCCTGCCCGGCAAGATTAAATTCCGCTTGATTGACATTATCAACCGGCACCGTGGAGTCGAGCCTCGGCGTTGGTTTGTTATTCACACCGTTGGCCTTATCCGGTTTACACAACAGGCAAGCGGCGCGAGGATTTTTGCATGTTGATGCTTGTAGTCAACATTCTGCTCCCCTGCCATTACATGGCTTCGTAACGCAATTCGAAATGCGCCTCCAGCCCCTTGCCGCGCGCGGCACCGGCAATGGCCACCTTGTAGGTCAGCAACCAACCGCTCAGCGCCTCGATGGTCTTGGCCATGCTGGTGAAGTCATTAAAGACACAGACAAAAAAGCAGCCACTGAAGTGAAACACCTCCTCGGATTTTTCCCGGAGCTGCTTTATCAGGCTTATTACGATGTGATCACCTTCAGGCTCGCCGAATTCATCATTGATATACGACAGATCAAACAAATGCACGCGCATACGGTAGCGGTAGTTGTTCTTGCGCTCTTCAAAGGCGCGCTGGTTGGGTAAACCATACTTGTGGTTGATCAACAGCTCTTCGGCGTATAGCTCACGGGCAATGGTTTTGGCGGCAAAAATTTCAGCGGCGATACGTCGGTAAAATTTCACCCGGTGACAGCCTTTCAAACGATCAGGGTGAAGCAGCTCGCCCCAGCTCTCCCAACGGACCCAACTATTCGGCATCGTCACTCACCGCCATCTCATAACCCAGGGACAATCTGATGCCGACGCCACCGCCCTTGGTCGATATACGGCTGCCGGTAATGGTTGGCTTGAGCTTCAGTTTCTTTCCCGAGCTTGAGGGCAGTGATGGCTCCGATAAGGAGTCCGGTTCACGTCCCTGTGTCGGCTTACTCTCTGCATTTTCTTTTTTTGCTGTTGTCATAGGCATCCCCCGGGTTCTTTAGTCACAGGTACTGCACGGGGCAACACTCTACCGCGGCACTGGCTCAGCACATGAGCCTGCCAATACAGGGCAAATAAATGGGATTGAAACGCGTTTGCTAATGCGGGCGTAGCGAGATCGGGCGAGCTGGGTGCTGCCTACTGGCGGCCCGGCCCGGGCACAGCATCATGCGTCCGGGCAGGCAGGGAGTTTTTTGGGATACGGGCCGGTCAGCGCCTTACCTTGGGGCGAGCAAACTGCCCTTGCGCAGATACTTCGCCAGCTTCAAGGCCAGGAAGTCACCGCTGAGCTTGTGCCACTTTTTGGAGCTCGGCGTGGCATTCACAAACCCGCTGCCTTCGAACACGACCTTGCCGCTGTTCAGATCAAACACTCTCACCGTCGTTGGCTGGTACTTGGCGCCATAAGCGGGCTGGTGCCGATGGCTGGCGGCAAACTGCAGCGCCTTGGGCATGTCTGACGGCATAACATCTGGGCTGTCTTTGTCGACGACACGCCTCAGGTTTTGCTGGATATCAATAATCACGGCACCGTCGAAGTTGTTGGCCTTCAACTGCTTCAACACTTCCTTGGCGCTGTAGGAATCTTTTTGCGGCATCACGTCTTCAAACCGCACTACCTCGGTGCGACCGCGAGAGTACTTTTTGACGTAGTTCTGAAAACGCTTTTCAATCTGGGCGCGGAATGCCGGCACGACATTGGGCGCGGCAACAACGATGCGATGAAAACCGACACCGGCGTTATCACCACTGAAATTGCCGTTAAACGAGAGCTTGCCCTTCGCCTCCACATCCTGGGCGATGGCCAATCCAAACACAACACTCGCCACAACGGCGATCAAGGCAAAACGATTACGCATGATAAATCCCCCACTACATAGGCCAACGGTTTTTGCACCGGACTTCATGGCCATCCCACTCTTTGTAGTATGCGCTTCATCCCGAAACGCGGGAGCATTATGTCAGCTTTCGACAGCCCATGCCATGTGTTGACGTTCTCGCAGCGGAGGCTCTCAACGTCATGACGGATCCAACCCAGGCAAATCTCGACGCGGCCGACCGGTTCACTCGAGCACTACCGATAGTCACGCAACGATTCTGTCGATTCTCTTGCGCACGCCAAGGCGCCCGCATCGTCTCAACACGGCTCGCCAACTCCTTGGTGTTCGCTATCAATTCTTCCAGGAACTGCTCGTCTGTTTCCAGGGATCCTTCATACACAGCAAGGTTACGTCGCTCATGGCAGACCGCGAATAGTCGCAGCGCACCTTTTTTCAGGCTTACGGTGTGCGCCAGGCATTGAAATACCACGTAACGTTTGTCCAACCGGTAGCCCGCCGCCCTCAACGCGGCGAGTGCCAAACCATGTGCCGCGTTATAGGCCAGGTCAAATCGACTTGAGTAGGCAAGGTCCGGATTTTCGGCATCTCTCAGCCGGTCAATCGCCGCTGTCAGCAATCCCCCAAATTCGCGACGGTCCGCCGGCTCAATCTGAAGTTCCCGAATTCGTACCAGGTTTTGTAAAGTCATTGATTACTCCCTTAATCATCAACTTGGGTTGCTCCAATACGCGCACCAAAAAACTGCGCCCTTCATTTAGCTTCGACTCAAATTCCGTCCTGGAATAAATCGTCGGGTTAACAGGCCGTTGCAGAGAGTGTTCCGCCGGTGCAAGGCTTTCCATCACATCACCGTAAGCCAGATCTTCTCCTACCAGCATCAAATCAATGTCACTGCTCTTTTGATCAGTTTGTTTGGCAATAGAGCCATACACAAACGCCAATTCAATTTGGCCCAAAAACGGTATCAGCGCATCGCGGATGACGTCCGCCACGCCGAAGGTTTTTCTGACGATGGACTGCAACTCTGCGTAAATCGGGCTGTCACTGTTTGCCTGGTAATGCAGCTGGTTGCCTTCGCGGGACATGACCAGCAAATGCGCCGACACTAAACGATCCAGTTCGCGCTTTATCGTGCCACGACCCATATCGGCCCAGCGCACGATCTCGTTGGTATAAAAACTCTTGTCCGGCTTGCCATACAGCAGGCTTAACACCCGTTGCTGGGTTTTGGTAAACAGCGCGTCGCCAATGGACGTGGGCAGCATCTCAACCCCTCGATAGGCCCCAAATTGGGTACTATAGGCCCCAAATTGGGGCTTTTCAAGTCTGCACAGGAGCATCATCGCTCTGCCCCACCCGGCTCAATTTTCTTTGATAGGGATACTGTCCCCGCACCCTTATTCATAGATAGTGGAACGGTGGGCCACTTTGACCACGAGGACGACGAGTTCGTTATCACGGATTTCATACACGACCCGGTACACACCCAACCGCACCCGATACCGTTCTTGCGCGGAAAGTTTTACACAGCCATCCCCGCGCGGATCATGGCGCAGCGCCTCGATTCTCTTCAGAATACGGCCAACGTCTCGTTTCGGGATACTGCGTAAATCTTTGGCAACGGATTTCTTGAAGACGAGCTCATAACTTGCCATGCGACTTGAGATCTTTCAGCAGGGCTTCGTAGCTGAGGGTCGGCTCCGCAATTCGTTCCTCGAATGCGCCGAGGTCCTCCTGATCCTCCCGCAAGGCCAGGCGCACTGCATCGTTAACCACCTCAGACACGGATTGGTTTGTCGTTGCCGCTTTCACGCGCAAGGCGTGATGAATTTCCGGCTCAAAGTAAACGGTTGCTCGTTTGGATAATTCGCCCATAGCGGTGTACCTCCGAGTCACAACATAACGCTATGACGTTATAGCGTCAAGACGCCACACTCTGGTACAGCCGGTCATCGTCGCCGCTCAACTCCGTTGACCAGGTATACTGTCCCTCAATTTCTTGAGTTCCCGGTCCACCCAGTCGGCCTTGTCCGCATCGCTTAGGTCGGTTCGCGTTGCGGCTTCATTCCACAGGCGCAAAAACGGGTCCGGGTCTGACGGGTCGGCGCCGTGTTTCAGCAGGCAATCATGAATCGCCCGGCGCATGATCTTCACGTGATTGGCGCTCTCATCCGGAATACCGCCGTGGCCGCTCCACCAGGCCAGCTTCTTGAACAAGGACTCACCGAGATTATTGCGGTGGTGGATATCGCCACCGCGGGCGATCAGTTTCTCAATCACCGGCACATTGGCGCCCTCGCAGGCCGCGCCCAGCAGGCTGTCACCCACCCGGTCACGGTAGTGATTCATCGACTCACAAAGGTCGATCAGGCACAGGGACAAGCCATTGGCACCCCGGCGCAGCGCCTCGGCCAGCTTCTGCTCGCGTTGATCAAGCGGAATCAAACCGTGGACATTGCGCGCCACCAAGCCCTCGAGGAATACCAGGCGGCCGGCGCGCACCGCCTCCGAGAACGCGGACCGCAACATGGAACCGAACGACGCCCGGCACAGCATCCGGGCGCGATCCAGCATCGCCATGGCCAAGGCCTCGTGACCGGCATCCAGCGCCCAATCCACCGCCGTGCGATGCGTCACCACGTCACGAAAATCCAGCTCCGCGCCGTAGTCGATGAGCGGCTGCACCATGTCCGCGCGGTTGTTGCGCGCCGCCCGCGCCAACAAGGTCACGTTATCGAAAAACGCGATGTTCGGCGCATAACCCTGCTCCAGGTAACACACCAACACGCTCAGCGGCGCCGACTCCGGCAGCCACTTCGCCAGCAGCACCCGGCCGGTATCATTCACCCGAATCCTGCCGTGGCGCAGCATCGCCTCCACCGCCGGCCAATCGGCCTGCAGCACCGCCTGCTCCAGGGAGAAATACACCAGCGACGGATCACCCGCCGCGGCAGAACCCGGTTGGGTATGGTCAGAATCCGGCATCGGCAACTCCTGGATAGAAGATACAGACAGCCTAACAAAGGGAGTGGCTCAGGGGGTGAGCCAATGGAACAGTTATAACTCTGCTACACCAACATGTTTCAAATAATTATAGGTTGAGTCGTAGTATTTCCTCGGCCTCGTATGATCATCGTCGTCACCCTCGGGCACAAACAACACCATGCCCTGTCTGGCACGAGTCAGCAGGACTCGGTAAGCGTTTTTCTGATACATCTGCCTTTCGACCTTGTTGATTCGCTGCCATCTATTTCCACGAAATGACCAGTTTTCCCATTTATCACCAGAAAAACGAAAATCGGCATCCCAAGCCATCAATACCCAATCCAACTCCAAACCTTGCACATCAAATTCAGTAGCTACATCTTCTAAATAATAAGAGGATCGAACATCATCTTTCCCATCCAAAAACCAATGCACAGGATCTGCTTTCACACGAACATCGATTGCATGTGGCTTTAATCGTTCCGCCTGACTGGAAACGACCATGCCATAACGTTCTGTTCCTCTTGCCTTATTCCTAACCCAATCTTTGGCTTTCCGAAGGTCGCGCGTCATGACAATTGGATAGTTTGTTTGGATGGACTCCAGACTCGCCCGTGCGCTTTTCTCTTCCAAATCGAGTAATTGTTTCACAAACAAGGATACCTTTTCGCTCCGGAACGATCGCACTGATGTACTCAAGTGCAGTTCTGGTATCAATTTCGTCATGGAGTTTTGTTTAGCACGACGCACGAGTTCGCCAGCACCATATTCACTATCTATAAGACGGTCGGAGACATATATTTTCCAATGCGGGAACTCACTCTCTATGGCCTCAAACCACTCTTTTATACCAGCCTCCCCCGTGTTGATCTCTTGGCCACCACCCACTAGGCACACAATCGTTGCCCAGTCTTGATGCCGATTCATACAGGAAATTAAAAATACTGGCTCAGAGATATCAAAATCCGGTTGATTTTTCTTCTCCCGCATAAACTTAACTGTTTGGTCTTTGTCCCAAGCACGCTGCGCCTCATCAAACAGCGCGACATGCTCGATGGGCGGCTTTTCTAGGTCAATCAACCCCTCATCCCGAAAATGATGAACATTCTGGATGAATGCTTTGACTTCGCTGAGCGCGTCACCTTTCCGAATCGTGCCGCCATTGGTCTTTACTCTTATAACCTTATCTCTCGCCAATGCCTCTTGAAGTATTTTCACAAGCGGGCCGTTACCGGAAAGAAATACGCTATAAAGTTCGTCATCAGGGCTTATATGAGTAGTCGCCACATCCAGCCCAACTAAGGTTTTTCCGGCGCCCGGCACACCAGTTACAAAGATAATCGACTTTTCCGAGCAATCACGAGATTGCTTAATAATCTTGGCAATCGTGCCTGATGTGACTGATAAATTTTCTGCAGTGGCATCACTACGTGAAATTTCTGTTACGGAATGACCATTATATAAAGCTAGCGTTGCCTCTATTATAGTCGGCGTTGGCTTATAGCCACTCTCCTCCCATGCAGTCGAATCAATGGGGTTGCCATTATACAGACGCAAAATATCGGCAATAACGCCACCCAGTGTCTCTCGATTACACGTTATTGGCGACAGCAACTTGTCATGGGCAAGGTTATCTATCCTAGATAATATGCCTGGTGCCTTTGTAGCGACTAAAATTGGCGCAACAACAACATTATGGCTACCTTCATGGAAATGCTTCAAATCAAGCGCATAATCCACGACTTGATCGATATCAGCCGATTCATAGGACTCCGCCCCCACCTTAAATTCGAGCACAAATACTACCGGACCGATAATAACAACAGCGTCGATCCGACAACCCATTCTCGGTATGGAGTATTCGAAATAGATTTTACCTTCGTAGCCAGACAGAATGCTCTTGAGAAATATCGCCTGCTCGACCCAGGCGTCTCGCTGAAATGGGGTTAAATCGAAAGCATGTTCAACCGCCATCTGCCCGAGGATATGTTCGGGGCCAGACTCGCAAAACCCAATTATTGACGTCGAGTAGTACGCTCTTTTCATTCAAATTTCTGCTTATAGGCTAACCTAATCAGAGTTTCGGTCCTTCAATTCCTATTGAAAATGGTTTTGTATTCCAATAATGAAAAAATTTAGTCGCAATTTTCGGCTCTACTTCTTTTCGTCATACAATATCTTCTTATCAGAGTAAGTGCTGATCAATATATCCATCGCCTCATTTGTTCTTGTGCTCCACAACTTATTAAACGCATATGTCTTTCCATTAGCATATATCAACTCATCATCTTCAATAAAATACCGCTTGAGTCGCACCTGCTTTCCTTTGGAGTGCATATGTTTAGTCAATGCATCAACGAACGATGGATTGTCGAGCTGGCCATCAAAAACACAAAATACGTCATTTCTCCAGGTAATCTTGCCGAGGAGTTCTTCCGGATCAATGCCCTGGTCGCACAGATACTTGACGATTGTAAATATCGCCCCACGTTTTGGCATATTTTCAAATACTGCTTCACCCACCGTAACATCATACTTGGATAAATCCCTGCCCTGACTTCGAGAGACTTTTTCTAGACGTGTTTTGTCTCGAATTTTGACCTGGTAATCCTCTGCCTCAGGTAAAGGGATCACCTGCTGGATATCAAGTAGCGTTTTTTTACCATCTTTGTAGGGCTTGAGTCGAATACACTTAACGTCGAGGCCAGAGTTGTTCAACCATATTACTGCTGTAGTAAGCTCTTTTGAAAATTCCGCAGAGGCGAGAACTATTTTCACATCCTGAGCAAATTCCTCCTCATTTACTTCGTTCCAATCAAGAAACTCGAGTATCAGGCTCTCTGGATCATCTTCTTTGCCAAGTTTAGTCAAAAAGCTGCCAAATACCTCAACCACTTTTCGGAACGTTAGCGAAGACACCATTGCAGCATACCGAATAGCCTGCAACTCCATATGGCCACCATCCTCGGTACGTTTCAATTCAATTACGACGAGATTCGCGTCTTTATCCAGCCCGAGAAGATCGATCCGCCTGCGACTATCTTCCCAATGTCCAAACTCTTCCGAAATCACCAGTGTATCGGGTGCAATTACCTCAATTTGCTCTCTCAATAGTCGCTGCAAATCATCACGCTCCCTGATTCCTTCGGTTGCGAAGGAAGTCTCAGGCATTTTGATCAACTTGTCTGAGTCAATTTCGTAAATAGCCACTCCATTTACTCCAAAGTATTATGCCCCCAACCACGACGTGTCGATCACGCAAGACATTGTTGTGTTGTCCATTACTCGGTGAAAAATAATGGATCTGCTATCCATCCCTCACTTCTATCCGCATGGCTCGGAATACCGTAATCCTTTTCTCTATTTAAGTAGGCCCAACTTGCCTGGATGGCACATAGCACGGAATCCAAAGTATCCCCGGAGGCATCGGACACCATTATTTCTTTCAAATCATCATCTATATTTAACGATATGCCATAAACGCTTTGGAACACCGAAGAATGGATTCCACTGACAATATCCCGTCTTGCCTGTTCCAGCTCCGGTGTTTGTTTCTTTTTAACATCATTCTTGTAGCTACGATTACCTATAAATCGTCTCGCCACAATCGCCGGGTAGGCCTCCACTATCACACGCTCACTCGCGCGTCGGCGGACAGGAACAATATCTGCGTCGCTCGCCAATATCCGTTTGGCTCCCTCATAGAACATCTTTCCTACTGGTACGCCATAGAGCTTTTGCGGGCTGATAGAAGATGCCAGGACGTCTATTTCCCGCCGATGTTCTTTATCCCCTGCGGCTCGTCCGGCCTTGTAATTCTCCAAAACTTTTACAAATTCCTCACGCGACATTCGCGCTACCAACGATGCGTAGTCTTCCCATGATTCCGGCCAGCCGATATTCTCAATAAATAACCTAGATTGGCCAAAAGGGAAATCCAGGCCAGCCACCCATGAGCCGTCGGTCGCTAAACGTGCCTCAATCTCTCCAAACCCTTCCAGGTTCTCGAGAGTTTCGATTGATAACCCAGTGCCCCCAATCTCGGCGACAGCGCACGTAATTGGCTTTTTGCTTGTCGGCGTGCTTGTAAAATCGATTCCAAATATCTTCACATTATATATGCGCTATAGTTATATCCATTTGCGATATATTGAAGTCAAAGTGATCAACTTTTAACCACCCCGACCTCTTTAATTCAACCCCGGTTTTCCTTTATATAATTTCTCCGCCGCCCAATACCTCATCCACGATCTCATGCTCATCCAAAAAGCTCACGCTCACAGGGCCATTTTCAGGATCATGCCCAGCAAGGCGGACCTCCTCAATTACCTGCTGCATTGTCGATACAATCTTTCTCGGTGTAATCTCGGTGAGCTGTGAAGCGATTGTTTCAACTGCAGTTTCTTCAAACGGAAAATAATCACCCTCTCCTTCGGGGTCGACACGGTTACTGTTAAGTATCTCGTTCACAAAGTTCACGGCGTCACTTTTATCTAATACCGATAACTCAATCATCCGGTGGATTCGGGTGAGTATATAATCAAAGAATAGTGCCGTTAATTGAGATAGTTCAGCTGTGAGAGCGATAATCATACAGAAACAAGTTGGACAATTATCATAAATGTGTCTAAGGATATCATTGACCTCCCTTGCCTCTTTAAGGCTAGACCGATCCAAATCGTCAAGCTCATCGATTAATAGATATGCTCCTTTCTTAAATCTCCTCTTGTTAGAATCCGATAGATTCATCTCATGTACAAATAAGTTCACGAGTCGAGTGAAAATTATCATCGCTTGATAATCCGTCAATGTCTTAGGCGCAATGAGCCCAAAAAAGTCTTCCTCTTTCTGACAGTGATATATTTCTTTTGCGAAATTGTGCAATTCAACAGGTGGAATTAGTTTTTCGATAATCTTCTCCGCCGAGATTTCATGACCGAAGCCATTTGCAGTCCGGCAGAGTGAAATACACTCTGTCAAGAAGTTGTGATATGCCTGAACATTCACAATTAGATCAGATTTCTTGACAATATCGTCTACAAAAGCACCGGCAAAGGTCAACTTACCTTTATCCTTGCGTAGAGTCGGAATAAAGTAACAGACTGAATCAAACTCATTTTTTTTATCATGCAGGATTTTGTTTTGCGCCCAGAGTAATGCATGGGACTTACCTGTTCCGTAGTCCCCATAGAGCATAAGAAAATTGGCATTACCAACTTGGTCAGCCAGTGATCGCTTCAAGTACTTATCGAGCTGTTTCATCTGCTTTTTATAACCAACCCAAATACTCGCACGCGGATCAGCAGCAAAGTTCGCGTTTGAGCGGAACGGATTATCCACCAAATTCGCTTTGTTGTAATACTCTCTAGGTTGCATCACCATTTTCCATTCTCCAGTTTTTGCCATTGACCTCGCGCCAATAACCGGCGAACATCGGTCATTTCATAACTATTCATCATTAACTCCGTAACATACTTTTCTACATAGGCTATCTCTTCCTCAGGAACTGCATAGCACAATTCCTCATTGCATCGCCCCTCCCCAAGCGCCATACCTGCAGATGTCAAGTTGGACGAGCCTACTAGGATCAATGACGAGTAACGATCCCCGCCGCGCAGACCCGGCTCATAGCGCCTGTTCTCATCGAACACAAAGCAATATAACTTCGTATGCAATCTGGGATATACAAAAACACTGACATTTCGCTCGTCCAGTCTCTCCATCCATTCTATATTCCTTTCTTTTGGCGGAGCCGTAATCAAGGCCACACTAGCACCGTCCTCGACCTGGTCAAGCAATAGCTTTCCAAACTGCGCGGTTGGCGAGAACAATTTTTCGCTCACGAATGGCGCGACCAACCAGATATCCTTATGAGGCAGGTTTCGTCTAGAAAATATTTCATGATTGATCTGCGGCTCTTTGATATTACGTTTAAAACGGTTGATTGGGAGGGCAGGAGCTCTCGGGCGCTCACGTGCAGGCAGAGCTGCCATCGTATCAATTACGCATGACCCGCCATTGGATACCGGGATCGCTGCTTTGATATCACCAGAGGCTGGCCCAGTCAGCCGATCTTCGACGCTGTGCTTCCCAGCCCGGAACAAATATATACTCTCGCCATTCCGTATAAAGATGACCCTATATGCCGTTCGCCGACGGCTCACATAGCGTATCCATGCACCCTCAATGCCGTGATAGGGATGATCATCAGAATCAGGACGAAAACTCCCGTCTGGGCGAATCGTTTTTTGTAAGACCCGCCGGGCAAAGTGTGCATCGTCGTGATCTTGCAGGTCAGCGATGAAATCGGGAAGCAAAAAGACAGGCATAATTACCTCTTGATACTAAGTGCACCGCCAGTTTTTCTAGATCGTCTAAGCGCTATACGGCGCTGTTCGCTCATTTGTTCGGTTGAAATTGCTGCGGGCAAATTGATGACTGATTTACCACGGGCACATGCAATTGCCACGGCAGCGGGATAGACAATAGTAATTGGAAGTTCCCGCCTTAACATGACCTTCCGCACGTGCAAACTACGAAATACCTTCATCATCTCTCCGATGAATTCAACTGCAAGATCTTCATCACCTTTGACATGCGGCTTCACAGAAAGGCTGGAATATGCAGTACCATATTCAACTAAACATGTCCAAAGACTCTTTGTATCTTTGCCAAATAGATCGGACTTAAAACCAGAACGCACCAACTCATAATCCATCGGCCAGAAAGTAAAACGGTCGTCGTCATCTACGTACCCGGCTCTCCGGAGTCCAAAGAGAAAATCCCTACCCCGTTGAGTTAGACCCATCTTGTTATCCCATAGACCAAGCGATACTGCCCATCTCTTGCGAACCTTCGGTACTTTACTAAAATAATCATCTGAGAATTCAATCTCATCTCCTTTTTCCGAGGCTCGCACGGATACTTTTTCATACTGCAGGGGCTGGGCACGCTTCAGTGAGGCGACGGACCGACCAACTCCAGCGCTACCTTTGTTCTTCTCTTGGCGCTCGATCATAATAACCCTATTAATTTGTCTAGCAGATGCTTTGCCTAGTAAATACCCAGAAAGGTCAGCGCGCTTCTGAAGCATCATCGCCCTCAGCGTTTCTTTAGCTTGCTTATCTTCGAAGTTTGCAAGAAGTAGATTGACAAATATTTCGCCATCGTTCACGAGAATGGCCCATAGCAAGAGAAAATCCTGTGCCTCTTTTCGTTCTTCCTCATCTAGAAGTTCTATGCAAATAGCCATTGCATCGAGGTTTTCAAGTATAAGAATATCACCGGAAGCTCTTAGAATCAGTCGTAGTGAACAAAAGAAGTCACCAATATTCTTTACTGCACTTTCGTTTAGACCCCAGCTCCCTTCATTTTTGCTGCCGGTGACCAGTTCACGCCAACTAGTCATAGTTAGATCGCGGTCTTGCAGGTAACGTGTAACTAAGTCTTCCACGCGTGCAGCGGTTAAATCTAGGCCGACCGAGTAACCGATCTTGCGCATGAAGATCGCATAGGGATCAGAATGGGCTGTAGCCGCCATGTGCGCTCACTCTAGGTCGTATTTGTAGTAGAACCGTTCGGCTACTAGCCTGGTCACCCAAAAAACACTGCCCAACATCGAGAACCCGTACCATATCCCCAAAGTCTGACAGACTAGTCCCGGAATATTTCATATTGCGAACAGCCTTGGTCGGAATCCGATTAACAACTGCATTAATGTCACTCTGAAAACTCAAACGATGACTGAAGGTGATATTAACTTGGCTTAGAATCTGATCATCTAGAGCCGAGGGCTGTTGAGTTGCTAAAACCAGTGAAAGGCCTGCATCCCTTCCACGCTTGACATACTCCACAAGAGCACTGCGCGCAGGTGAAATCCGATCGCTTGGCGCTACCACATGCGCCTCATCAATCACCAGCCAAATCCTATCAGGAGTTCCATCCCCGTCGAATGGTTTTTGGAAAAAGTTGGCTGTCTTCTTCTTATTGTGATGATTGCCAAGAATGTCAAACAAGTTACGCGCAATAACAGCGGTGATAAGTGACTTATCTTCATTTCGCAACTCTCGCAGAGCTAGAATATTGCAGGTTCCCTCCTCTAGGAAATCTTTGATTCGAAGGCCATTGGCCGAAAACAGGTTGGTTCTTCGATAATCATCTAGCTTGTAACAGATAGCATTGCGCGAACTTTCCGCAACCGCTGGCCAATTTCTATCATTGGCGATATAGGTAATCATATCTGCGATCTCAAAATTCGAATCTCCAAGATTTTCGAGAGTCGCCGTGATTATGTGCCCTTGCGAACTATACACTTCTTGGCCTAGCAGGGCACACCACTCCTCTGCCCGCACATCCTTTGGTCTGATCTGCAAGGTTTGTTCGGTACCCAAAAATTTGGTCGACCTAGGAGGCGTGTAAATCTTAGCCGATGCTAGATTGTTCGGCTCCAAATTCCATCGTTTCAGCTCGTCAAGTTGCGCCTTGTTGGCAGGAATTCCTTCGCGCGGCTCATAACCGAGTGTCCAGAACTGGCTTTGTGTATCAATAATAATAGACGTGATAGGCTTTACATCATTTTGAATCGGTGACGATTTCCCAAGCTTGGAAATGCCCTCTACAAGCACTCCGAGATCGAAGCTTTTGCCGCTCCCGCGCGTACCTGTAATGTAGATTACATGGGGAAACGTCGTGTCCAGCCAAGCATCTGCCCCTAGATAGCTCTTGCCCTTTGTGCTCTCTAAAATTTTACCAATATAGAGAAGATTGCTGTAGTCTTCCCCTTTCAGTGTACGTCCAAAAACAATATTCTGACCTTTCGAGACATATTGAGTCTTTACTAGCGGGTCTTCGACCACATAAGGACTTTTCTCAATAACAGTGCTAAAGCGCTCAGCCGACTTGATCGAGAAACTCATTCTGATATTCCTTATAAGACAACCATACCGGTTGATCACTTGGGCGCAGCATCAGGACTTTTGTAGGTCGCAATGCATCAAGAAAGTGGCCATGGTTAGCCGCAGCGATGAAAGCTATTCGACCACTTGCGATAACCTGCTTACGCAGGTTATGGGCCACAATCTTTGCTGTAATCGGATCAAGGTCGCTACAAAACTCATCGAGCAGCCAGACCTCCTCATCCCGTAGCAGCAAATCGGCTATCATCGCTCTATACTGTTGCCCGCGACTAAGCATCCAAAAAGGCTTTATGAAGACCAAGGCTTCTGAAAGACCTACACGACTAAGCGCAATAAACGCGCGCTCAGGTGAAAATTTCTCTGCCAAGACCTCAAATATTGGGGCCTCGGACCGCAACGAGCGAAGCCAACCTGCCGAGTATTTCAGATTACCTGTTCGCTTAACCATGAGATTGCCGTCTAACGTCTTAGCAGGATCAAGCGAATTTAGGAAAATACTCTTACCGCTACCACTTGTTCCAACTACTAAGATAATATTACCGGTTGATGCCTTTACATCCACGTTCTGGACAATGTCTGCATAGACTGTATCACCCTTCAAACCAAATATATCCATGATGATTTTTGTCGAACGCGTCTCCGGAATATTATATGCTGCTCTGATAGAAATACCGTTGATGTCTATCTGCGTGCTCTTTACAGTAAATTCTCTCTTATTAGATTTTTTGTGCTCCCTAAGTGGAAGCTCTCTTAGCGCATCCCTTAGGTAACTGACCGTATAATCATCAAGTGCGCATAGATAATATGGTATAGGGTGCCGGATTATCGAACGCAAAATCGCCCATTCGCCAGTCGACAATGCGTCACTATTTTCCTCTATCTTGCGTCTCAATATCTCAAGACCCTCTTCAAAACTGATCTGAAATGTCTTGCAGTAGTCCTCCAGCACACGATAATACTTACGCTGCAAACTCATCATCCCAAACTCGCCATTGGGTGCACGCGCCATCTGTTCCATATCTTTTACTACACGCGAAATATTACCTTCGGTCCTCCCAATAAATCTAAATCCTGAGGAAGACACAAAATCAATATGATTCAACATTTCTGCTGAGATTTCCATAAATACTGGTCGCATCCCACCGATATGCCAACGTTCAGCAGCAAACATTTTTGCGGCTTTGATCATCGGTCGTGTAACCCCTAGACCACGCAGCTCTGGACTGACAACAACCCGCCCAATGCGTACAATAGTATTAAGATAGCTCTTAATAGCATGTTGATCCCAGCACTCCCATGCAATTTCACGCCTGGGATGAGAGTAAGGGCAATTGAAAAGTACATGGCGCGGCTTACACATCATTAGTGGCATCTGTAGATCTATATAACCCGCTGGAAGCCAACGACGACCTATCTTAATTTCTGCATACAACACAGACCTACGTCCACCGACAGATGCAGTTTGACTCTTAGTATCATCGTGCCATGATTTCTCACTCAGCGAGCTATTTGTTTTATAGTGAAATTGCTCAAGGAACTCTAACGCGCGCATATCTAATTCTGTTTTTATTTCCCGAATCCTTAACTCAAATTTTTCCTGCCCGACAGAGACGCTTTCATCAATCGAAAATATTGGCGTTAAGGGAATGTCCGATTCAGAGGCATCCTTTGATACTACGAAAATTCTATTATTTCCTACAGCGCCAAAACGGATATGATCTCCCTTACCTACAACTGCAAAGCGATGCGCTCGTACAGTGATGGATGACCCATCACTCCCTCGTACAGTGAGGTTCTTATAGCAACCCTTTGGGTTCGCAGACTGAACAATATATGATTTTTCTTTTTTACTCATGAGTCAATAGTTTGTGAAAAACTCCTCCACACCTCCATTACATTTCATACATCTGTCCAATGCATTACTGCGTCTGTAATGTCAACCAAAAAATCGTAGCGTTAATATAATCGCGGAACAAGTCAAAAAATGGCATGCGCCAACATCATAACAAACACAGGGTGTGGCGAACACCTTCTAAAAACCGTACTGGTGTCAGCACGCATACTTGGAATGTATAGTTTATTTCGCAAGCGTTCGCGATTTCGCTTAGTATTTGGCCCGCCTATCCGCCTATCCGCCTATCCGCCTATCCGCCATGAATATTACTGACTCACCGCCTGCCGATTTTCCAGCAGCCGGGAGATTTTGTAGGGCCGCTTTGTCTGGTCCATACGCCTCTTTGATTGGTCTAGTTATATTGGGTGGCGTACTACAGAGGGCTTTTTTCTAGTTATGATTTGATAATACCCAATGTGCTTGCTCAGGTATAGGCAGAATCGCATTTTCCGAAGAATATGAGAAATCCCTAAACCTCCAACTAACGCCCGCGCGAATATTCATTCAGGCTCGCCACATGAGCCTCACCCATATCTCGCCACCGCTTGCTGCAATTTTTCTCCTACCCGGTTTTTCAGTGCTTCGGGTTCCAGTACGTCCACATCCGGGCCGTATTTGAGGATGTCCATGATCAGTTCGCGGTCGTCGCTGTAGGGTATGGTGAGTTCCAGCTGGCCGGCGCTGTTGATCTTGCTGGTTTGCCTGGGGTGCCAGGTTTCATTGGCGACCCAGGGGGTGATGTGGGCGCTGAAGCGCAATACCGCCGTGTGCCGGGCTTTGCCTGAGAAGATTCCGTAGCTGCTGGCCAGTTCATCATCGAGGGTTTTTTTGGTCACTTCCCTGGCCGGTGCGTCTACCGGTTCGGCGCGCTGGATCATGTCGAGCGCGAAGATGCGCAGGCTGTTGCGCAGGTGGCACCAGGCGTCCAGGTACCAGTTGTCGCGGTAATGGGTGAGGCGCTGGGGCGATACCTGGCGTTGGCTGGCTTCGTTGCGCTCGCGGTTGTGGTAGGTGATGTGCAGTCGCCGGCGTTTGAGCACGGCATTGGCGATGACTTCAAAGCCGGCGATGCTCACGTGCCGGGCGCCCTGGGGCAGGATACGGATGCGATTTCGGATCTCGGCGGTGCTGCGTTCGCCGCGGCCGAGCAGGTCGCGGATGCGATTCTGCAAAGGTTTGACATAGGGGTCGAGCAGGCCCGGTTGCAGCTGGCCGAGCAGGTGTTGCATGGCCAGCAGGGCGTGTGCCTCCTGGGCGTTGAACCACAGGCCGGGCAGTTGCATTTGCGGGGCTTGCCAGCCTTTTACCTCGAAGCGGTAACCGCCCCGGTCGCGATCATAGACGATGGGCGCGTGCAGGCGGCTGCGCATGTATTCGATATCGCGCTTGAAGGTGGCGGGTGAGACTTCCAGGGTGTCGAGAAAGTGTTGCCGAGTCACGGCCTGCTGGTTTTCCAGCATGTGGGTGATCTTGTAGATGCGCTCGGTCTGGTTCATGTCCCTGGCTCGTTATGATGTCGGGGCATGGACGGCGGCCTTGGCGGGCGCCCTGCTCCCTACGCTAACTTGCACTGCTACATTATTGTGGAACCAGTCCGTTGGTTCGGGCTTTCTGCTACTTATTCACCGGCGGCCTTGCCGGTGTTTCCTGTCGCGCACAGGTAAATAGTTATTATGGGGTAACTATAGTGCAGAAATGGGGCCGGGTGCCATCATTATATATGTACCGCTTAGACGGTTGACTGAGGGGGTAAGATTTCTCCCTTCAGTCGAAATGACAAAGCGGGAGTCGGGGCGGCCCGAGGGGGTGGTAGAAAGGAAGATTTCTCCCTGCGGTCGAAATGACAACCGGGGTCGAAATGACAGGATCAGAGGCGAGGCGGTTGGTTGGGGGGATAAGATTTCTCCCGTTGGTCGAAATGACAACCGGGGTCGAAATGACAAAGCGGGAGTCGGGGCGGCCCGAGGGGGGCAGCGAACAGGCCTTCGCCTTGCGCTCGTCATTCCGGCCCGAGAGCCGGAATCCAGGCCGTGTGATATTTTGTTTCGCGTACGGACAATGTCTGTACAAACAGGCGGCGCTAACCTACACTGTTGGCCATGGAAAAGCGGCACATCGGAGCCAGGTGAGATATGAAACCCGACAATTCAAAACAGGATACGGCCAAGACTGAGCGCCTGGATTTTCGGGTGAGCCCGGATTTCAAGGCTTTGGCAGCCCGAGCGGCGAACCTGGCGGGCACCAATTTGACGGCCTTCATGATTGAGGCGGTGCGCGCCCAGGCGCTGAAAACCATTGAGCAGTACGAGCGCATAACGCTGAACAATAAGTCCCGCGATGAGTTCCTGGCGGTGTTGGCCAGGCCACCCGCTCCCAATGCCGCACTGCGCAAGGCCGCCAGGAAGTACACCGGCAATTAACTGCTATTCCCAGGGAGAGTATGCGTGAAGGATCACGTCACTTCGCTCAGCATTGAGCCGCTCGGCAAGCGGCATTCTCGCTCGGCTTTTGATTGTGGTAACCCCGGACTCAACGAGTACCTGGCTAACCATGCCCGTCAAAACGATACCAACAACCTTGCCCGTACTTTTGTTGCCGTCGATGAACATGATGTTGTTCTGGGATTTTATTGCCTGAGCGCGGCCAGCGTTGATTTTGAAAACCTGCCCACGGACATGACAAAGAGGTTACCACGCTACCCGGTGCCGGCGGCACTGATAGGTCGGCTGGCCTGTGATCAGTCTGTACAAGGCCAGGGCCTGGGCGCCCACCTTCTCATTAGCGCCCTGCAACATATCCTGTTGGCCTCAGAAGAACTGGGCATAAAAGTGGCGCTGGTTGATGCTATTGATGAGAATGCCAAGCGGTTTTACCAACACTTTGGTTTTTTGCCTTTGCGCGGCCACGAGATGAAATTGTTTTTACCCATCGAGACCATTGCGCAATTGTTCTAATTCATTAGCGATACGAAGCACCTGCCACGTCGGGACAATCAACACGTTATCCATGAAATACAAACTACTCATAAACAATCTTATCTGGGCTTCCTTGCTCATAGTGCTTTTTGGTATTCCCGTGTTGATTCAAACCTCATACGCCAGCCACCCCGCAAATATCGAGGAGCACACGGCCACGGTAACTGTTTGGCAAGAACTGGTTTCAGGAAAAGTACGATACCATTATAACGTTATTGACAAGTCCGATAAGGCGTCTATCACGTCGGTCAAGTTGGGGTATGATTATTTTCATGGCATCCCGCTTCTAAAAACCGATCCAGAAAATATCTATTCACCACAAGGATGGAAGGGCGTCATTGTTCGTACAGAGGAAACACTGGAATTTGAAATCGAATGGGCACGAGAGGATCGTGCCTACAATATTCAACCAGGCCAACAGCAAACGGGATTTATTGTTGAACTACCCATAGCAGATAATATCTATCGTAATACATACTTTACGGTATATTTCAGTGATTCCACTATCGCATCAACACACATAACACCCGTTTCAGCGCCACCGCCTGGGGACACCATGCCACCGGTGTTAACCGTATCTCTGAAAAATGATCGCACCATCGTTACAGGCGCCTAACCTATCTTTTTTGATTGTCATTCCGGCCCGAGAGCCGGAATCCAGAATTATAATTCCTGGATCACGGATAAGCGCCTCGGACTCGCATAGAACTCTGGCGGGTCCATCATGAGCACCCCACATTTCAATATCTGGGCGCGGGATGACGACCTTGCTGGTTCTGTCCCGCTCAGTTGCAGCCTACGGGAAAAGGCGGGATTTCTCCCGTAGGCTGCAATGACAATGGACGGGAGAATGTGTAATTCGGTGACAGTGTACTTATTTCAAACCAATTGGCTTACGCTTCAACTTTTTTTGGCAGCCGTGCTTGGCTCGTGATCCCTTCCGGCTCCTGTATAAACCGAAATAAGTATACTGCCCCCGGATTCCTCACTCGCCGGCGACGGCTTTCTGGATCAGCGGTACCAGGGGTGTGGGCAGGGCGATGGCGCCGGACAGGGCGAATTCGTGTGCCGTGGGCGTCATTTTTTTCCAGGTCTTGCGGATGATGTCGAGCCACTTGGCTTCGTCGTATTCCGGGTGCTTGTCGGCGAATTCCTGCATGTAGTGTTCGATGAACACGAGGCCGGCGATGTCTTCCAGCAGCTGGGTGTCTTCATTGCTGGCGATGCCTTTCTTGGCGATGGCGGTTTCGACGCGCTCGATGACGGCGCTGTCATAGCCGGCCTCGGCCAGCAGCTTGCCGGCGGTGTCGGCGTGGAACTTGTACAGGTCCTTGCGCCACTTGAGGTAGCCGATGCGATCCATGGGGTAGGCATCGCGCGGGGATTTCCAGCGCTGGATGTGTTGCGCACGGATCGCCAGCTTCTGCGCCTCGTCGGCCTCGGGCCGGTAGCGCTGCAACATGTCACTCATGTGGTGCGAATACAGCAACTCCTTGGGCCAGTCCTTGCCATCGACATTAACGGTGTTGGGGTCTTCGCCGTTGGCGGCGTCGATCAGGGAAACGGCGGCATCAAAAGACGGTTGCGACATGGGCGGTATCCTGTAGTGCGGGGTTAACGGGCGGCCAGTATAGCAAAACCGGTTTGACTAAAAACTGACAGAGGTCAGGGATACTGCGTGGCCTGTGTGGTCACGCGAGTGGACTGGATAAGGTGTATTTGGGGTGGAGGATTACGACGACAGAATAGCTCAATCACCGGGCAAGCTCCTGGTATGCGTCGCCGCAATTTGAAGGCAATGCTGGATACGTGGCGATACTGGAGGATGGCCTACTCCAAAAGCAGCCGGGACAATATCCATCTTCCGATTTTGTTCTCATGCCATTCATAGGGGACTATTGATTTAGTCAAAGACTAACAATATTCACTATTTTGTTGTTGACCTGCGTTAGCTTCAATCTCTATTCTCCATTCATTCCTAATGACATGAGATAGTGTAAATATTTATATACACGTTTATATAACGCGTTATGAATCCAGCATAACTTCACCATGAAACACATCAATCAAATTTTATTGGTATTCGCGCTACTATCAACGACCTCCCATGGCACCGAGATCGACTGGGACATGCGCTGCTGTTTTACTGCAGAACAGATTCAACAGGCTGCGGTTGTCATTACGCTAAAGGGGAGTTCCTCTCCTGTTGCCCATATTTCACTAACGGCGCCCGGCGATATTCAGATTGGCATGGACTCTTCATCGAAGTCGTTTTTCCTGCCCAACTCCGAGGGCATCTACGCGTATGGGCCTGTTGATGACATCCCCGTTGACCATCCGGAATGGGGAACGCGAATAAAGCGAATCATCGCGCTCAACCGTGCAACAGAGGGGGACTACACCATTAAGGTCATTGGACAATATCAAGGTGCCTATACCCTGTCTATTCGCGTGAACAACGGGCCATCTTCGGTCGCAGATAAATCAATCAAAGATGTACCGATAACTCCCAAGGAAATCCATGCCTACCTATTTCGCCTGTCGCGCGGTACAGACAACCAGCGTGGCGAGATATTGCTTAAGCGAATCGGTGATTAATGACTACTTATATCCCGCATCTTCAACAACACTTAAGGCCATTTTTTACCCTGGTGACGCTTTGTTTTGGCCTGGTTTTTACCATACCGGTATCGGCCACCCAGTGGGACAATGAACTACGCTGTTGCTTCAGACCTGATGATCTTAAAAACCAGTTTGTGATTACGCTGGTAACCAACCAGCCAGTGGCTCATTTGCGGCTTACAACTCCCGGTGGCAAGCGTTCAGGTTTTCAGCCAGCAACAGGAAAATTCTATCCGCCAACGCAAGAGATGGTATACGCCCAAGAACCGGGCACCGATTGGAATCTCGGTGATCCTGAATGGAATCATTTCAGAAACCGCTTTCTGGTATTGCGCAAACGCGTGAAGGGTGATTACACGCTGGAAGTTATTGGCCAACAACGAGGAAAATACTTTCTTTCTGTTTATCCGGCGGGTTTCGACCGAACCAGGCGCTCGCGTTCTTCTGCGGTAGCTCCGGCTGATATACAGCCTGGCAAAATCCATATCTATACTTTTCCTGGTGAGTTTGCTGATTTTTTGGATAATACAGTTCCACACGATAGTCCTGAACGATTTCGTGTGAAGCGAATAAAATAGTACATCGCTTTCAATTAACGACGTTGAACAACTTTTCTTGTCCCTCGCACTCACAACCTTAATATATAAACTTCGCCACTTCGGCCGGGTCCAGCACGCCGGTGGTGACGAGATACGCAAGCCCTGCCAGGTACATGTCACCGATGGTCTGTGTCATCTTGGAGAACATGGGATCGTCATAGATTTTTATATAGGCCCAGGAAACCACGCCAAATTGAAAGACGTTAGTGATGTAATCCGCCAACAACATGGTAACTATCCATTCATCATCCAGTGGGTACAGGGCGGAGACGCGGGTGATTT
>JAOUOD010000016.1 GCA_029880545.1 Gammaproteobacteria bacterium
CGCTGGGATGGCGCTCGCGATTGCCGTCTGTGTGCAGGGTGTCAATGGGGTAGCTGCTGTGGTCAAACAGGATGCCGCTGTAGGAACCGTAGATGCCATCATCCAGGTAATACCAGGTTCTGTCATCACGCTCGGACTGGCCCATAACTGAGCTGACCGCGGTGCCGGCGGGCGCGACGATGAAGCGACCAGGTTCTGCAATCACCTTTACGGTGTCGGGCAGTTGTTTGAGCGCCTCGCGTATGGGTGCGCAGAACGGGTCTATGGGAAGCACGTTGTTGTGGTAGTCAAAGGGAAAGCCGCCGCCAATGTCCAGCGTGCTTAACGCGGGCAGGCCCAGCCCGGCGGCATCACTGATGAGTTGGGCGCAACTCTCTATGGCGTTTACAAACTTGGCCGGGCTGGTGGTTTGCGAACCGACGTGGAACGACAGGCCCTTGATGTGAATGCCCAGGTGTTTCGCGTGCTGCATGATCGCGATGGCTTGCTGACGGCTGCAACCAAACTTCTTTGACAGGTCGGCGTAGGCATCGGCGTTGCGGAAACCCAGGCGGATCAGGATCTCGGCCTGGTTGTTGTAGGGGATGAATTTTTCCAGTTCATTCAGGTTGTCCACGACAAACACCTTGCAACCGTACTCCAGCGCGTATCGGATATCGCTGTCCCGTTTAATGGGGTGGGTGTGTATGGTCGATGCCGCGGGCACGCCAACCCTGGCCGCCAGGTCGATCTCGCCGTTGGAGGCCAGGTCAAAGCTGGCGCCTTCCTGCAGCAGGGTATTGACCACGGCGGGATGGGGCAGCGGCTTGAGCGCAAAGTGCAGGGTGACACCGGGCAGGGCATTGTTCAGGGCGCGGTACTGCTGGCGCACGATGTCGCAGTCCAGGATCATCAGTGGTGAGCCGTGTATGGCCACCAGGGATTGTATGCGTTCGATCTCGGGTAAGGCGCCGCCGGTGGCGGGCGATTGTTCGGCCGGCTTGGTGGAATCAATAGACGGATCGATATAAGTGACAGTCATGCATGCCCTCTCGGTAAATCGTTAACTAAACAGTCGGACCGCGTTGAGCATGGGCGCGTAGCGGCCAGTTTGCTCTTGGATAGTTAATCGATTGCCTTGGCGCCGAGGGGGCGATGTACTTGGAGTGGCTATCAACAAGAAGTGCCAAATATGATAGATCAAAACTGAAATTTTCAAAACAGGATTTATTTCAAAGCGTTCAAAACAAATGTGGCAGGTGAGTAACAATAACCGCGACCTGCCTGAGGTAGTTTTCAGCCAGGTTTGAAGTCACGGATAAACGGGATCTGGCGAAGCTCGCGAAGCACATATATTAAAGCCTCGTCCAAACTTCGACCTGTCCGCTACAATTGCTTGAGGTGGTTCAGCTGGTACGAGGCTCACGCGTTAACGTATCCCTCCGGTTGCTGCCTGTCAAACCCGGCCATACAAAGTGTTGGAAAAACCGAGGCAGACACCGTTATTCCCGTCAGGTTGGCGCGCTCGATCGGGGCGGATAGAGGACACAGAAGGCGCAAAAGGGGTCAGCACCCTTTAGATTGTCAGTCAGCTATCCCTCGTCCCCGCCCAGAGAGAAACCATGTATTATCCCCTCTGATTCGTCCAAACGGCACCCATCCCGTGCCCTGAATGATTGACTGGAGTAGCTATGTTAGTCAGCGAAGCATTACAAAAGCGCAAATCCGTGCGGGCGTTTTTGCCCAAGCCGGTGGAAAAGCACACCATTGAACGCATCCTGCAGGCAGCCGGTCACGCACCTTCGGGTGTGAACAGCCAGCCGTGGCAGGTGGCCGTGGTCACCGGTGAGACCAGGCAAAAGTTGCAGGAAAAGACCGAGGCGGCGTTTCGCAGCGGCGCCGACAAATCGATGGGCTATCACTACTACCCGTTGACCTGGATCGAGCCATACAAGGGTCGACGAAAGGCCACCGGCCTGCAGATGTATTCCACCCTCGGCATAGGCCGCGAAGACAAGCAGCGGCAGATCGACCAGTGGGCGGCCAATTACCGGGCCTTTGATGCGCCGGTGATGCTGCTGTTCTTCCTCGACCCGGTGATGGAGAAGGGCTCCTTTATTGATTACGGCATCTTTTTGCAGTCCATCATGCTTGCTGCCGTGGAAGAAGGGCTGGCCACCTGTCCGCAGGCCGCGCTCGGCGAGTTTCCGGAGATCGTCTTGCAAACCCTGGGCTACCCGGAAGATTGGCTGGTGATCGGCGGCATGGCGCTGGGTTATGAGGATACCGACGCCCTGGTGAATTCCTATCGCACTCCGCGAGAGGAGATTGCTTCATTTACGCGGTTTTTTGAATGACGGGATTGGAATGGTCGGCGGCAACGTTGGTTAAACACGTATCTCTGCAATCCGGCTGCCTTGTTTCTGGTTGTCGCACGCCAGTTTATTGGGCTGGCGCACGCCAGTCTCCGGCTCAGTTTCCTGACCAACTCCTTGCCACGATCGAGCAAAAGCACCATAATCGATAAATCCGGGCAAACGCACATTTGTAAATCTTGCCCGATAAGGAGGCCAGATTGGCACAGGTGCTGCAAAACGAGGGTATTGATGATGCCGAGTTGCTGGCCCATGCGGTATTTGAGGCCGGGGCGGCGCTGGGGCTGGGCAAACAGCAGGTGGGCGAGATTATCGGCAAGGACCGCAGCAGCATCAGCCGCAACGGTATCAGCCCCGATTCCAAGCCGGGCGAGCTGGCACTAATCCTGGTGCGTATTTACCGCAGCCTGTACAGCCTGCTGGGTGGTGACAGTGGCCACATGCAGCAATGGATGCGCTCGCGCAACAAGGGAACCGGCGGTGTGCCCGGTGATCAAATCAGGGACGTGACCGGGCTGGTGCGAGTGCTGCAATACACCGACGCCATGCGCGGCAAGATTTAATGGCAGTTGCCACCGCGCTCGACAAGATCACGTTCAATCCGGAGCCCATCCAGGGGAGCGGTTGGCGCATGGTGGAAAGCCAGCACGATAACGCCACCCTGGCCATTACCCGCAGCCTCACCGAGCAAAGTCGACTGGAAGAATTGCTGGAGCAAAGCAAGCCGGCCTACCCGGCAGATGTGGGTGATACATCAAGCGCCAGGTTGCACTATTTATTAAGGACACCGTTTCGATACCCGCCACTGGCCTATGGCTCGCGCTTTGGCGATCGTTTCTCGCCATCCTTGTTTTATGCCTCGTTAACGGTTGATGGCATGTTGGCCGAGTCAGCCTATTACCGCGCCGTGTTTTGGGATGACTACGAGGATAAAGCCGAAGGCGATATCATCACCGGCCACACTGCATTCAGCTTTCGATATAAAACTACTTTGGGCTTGCGCTTGCATGAGGGTAGTTTCAAACGACACCAGGCCGTGTTAACACATCCCGCCAACTATGGCCCGACCCAGGCATTAGGTGCACGCATGCGTGAAGCCGGTATTATCGCTTTTGAATACATCTCTGCCCGTAGTCAAATCCCGGCCATAAACCTCGCCTTGTTTACACATAAAGCATTCACTGTGCGCAAGCCTGTAGAGACCGGCGAATGGTCGTGCAGACTGGGTGGTGAACTCATCGAGTTTCGGGAGCATCACAGTGGCCGCGTCGAGTCATATCGCCATGATGTATTTTATGTTGACGGGGTGTTGCCGAGGCCGGCAGGGTAGTTGTCAGCATTGACAGGAGCCCAAGGCGAGCTCCGGAAGCATCAGGTTTGATTGAAAACCATTTATGCTGAGGTCGTCCCCGGGTTTTCTGGTTTCAGGCCGTAGGCGTTCACAAAGTAAAGTGCAAATGTGCGGGTGATACGCTTGCGCCATCCAGGATAAAAGTTTAGAGTAAAAATCTAATTATAAAAAAGGTATAGTCCAGAATGATACGAGGACTATAGCGGTGTGTCTATGTCGTTAAGAATATTGTGTGCTACCGTCTTTTCAGCTGGCGTACTCGTCGGCTGCTCCCATACACCCCAGTCACATTATTATTATCCGAAATTGTTAAGTTATGAGTCACCCGAACTTCTACCCGGGTATTCCGTAGACATGGGATTGTTGAGTTATGACTATTCAGAGCAACATAAATCGATAGATGTATCGGAAGACTCTATCGGGAACTTTTCCGCGCAAAATGTTGATGACGACGACAATACAGGCAGGAGCTATACGTTAAATCATATTCAGTTTTCCGTAACTTCAGATATGGATTTTGCTTATCTTTGGGGTGGCGGTATGCGAGCAAGGTATGGAATTTTGAATCAAGGCGGGGTTGGTGAACCAGGGTGGAAGGCAAGCGCTGGTTTCTCTTATTATCCCCGTGACTCTTATTCACGCAAGTATACTGCTGAAGGCGGCCAGGCGATTTATGAAAGGTATAGGTCGTACGGGCATAAAGCCAGTGTGAATATTGGTACTCGTTTGACCAAATCATTTATTGTCTATATGAACAGCTTCTATAGCTACTTTGAGGATACTGCCATGATGCAAATTGATGCATCACCGATCGTGCTGGCAGAAGTCAACAACAGGAATTATGGCAGCTTGTTTGGAGCGCGTTGGGATTTTGTTGGTAGTTCCAAGCAATACCTGGGATTTTATCTTTCGGTTGAAACGGGGGTGGTTAGACTGCGTTATGATACAGGGTATGATGAGATCACACACCCTGTTGGCTTGAATATCGGTGGCTATATTAGATAAGAGAACAGATTTAATCCTTCATCCTCCTTTTTTCTGGCCAAACCAGGACCAAAACCTCGGCGAGAGCGGGAGAAATAGTTTTTTCTCTTACCCTGGATGTCCCTGAATGGTTCTGCGGAAGAAGCGGCAATCACCAAGCAGTTTATATGGCACGATGTAAAACTGTATTCCGTCACCAGTTGTAGATTGTGGGTTATACTCCGATAAAAGGGTCAGTACCCTTTTATTCTCAGCCTTCCTCCTTTAGGCTATTACTTCTGAATTCAACATAGCGAACAAGGATGTTCGTATGCCACGTAAACCTCGATTCTATTTGCCGGGTGTCCCGGCCCATGTCATACAGCGCGGTAACTGTCGCCAGGCCGTGTTCTTTGAAGATGATGATTACCATGCTTACCTTCATTGGTTGTCTGAGGCGATCCACAAGCATGACTGTGAAGTGCATGCCTATGTATTGATGACCAACCACGTACACCTGTTAATGACACCGGCGACTCCGGAGGCCATCAGTCTCGCCATTCAGTATGTGGGCCGCCACTACGTACCGTATATCAATTATAAATACGGCAAGAGCGGGACCCTGTGGGAAGGGCGACATAAAGGCTGCGTGATCGACAGTGACCCATACCTGTTGGCGTGTATGCGTTACATTGAACTTAACCCGGTGCGGGCGGGCATGGTGAATACACCGATTGCGTATCCCTGGTCCAGTTACGCGGCCAATGCCTCAGGAAAACAGCACAAGGTGGTGACCGCGCATAAGTTGTACAAGTCGCTAGGCGGGTCCGCAGCCAGGCGGCAACATGCTTACCGGGAGTTGTTTCGTCATGCGCTGGAACCTGAACAAGTGCATGACATTCGTACTACGGTGCAGACGGGCACGCCGTTAGGCAATGACCGGTTCCGTGAAAAGGTAGAGCAGACGCTGGGATGCAAGGTAGGGCAGCCGCGTCGGGGCCGGCCACCGGTTACCAGGGCTGTGCAGGTGGAAAAGGGTACTGACCCCTTTTAGACCTGGCGCCTTCTTTATCGTAGTCGGTTGTTGTTAGGCGCAGTCTACAGACAATATTGGGGAATTGAAATATATGTAGATGTTAATTAAAGTATTTACCATAAATACGTATAATAAATAATTATACAAACGTATAAATAGAAGTATTGATTGTTTTATAATGCGCATTATAATCTCGCCACGCAGTATGATAACCCGTCTGGAAGACCGAATACGTAAGTGATTTACAATATTATTACGTAACAGTGGTTAACCATAATGCCGGTAGAAGCCGGAAAGGCTAAAACAGAAATTAGTAATTGAAGCTACTGGAACTCAAAATACGGGATCTGTGGCATGGAGGGCGGCACCATATAGAAAAATTGTTTTTGTTCGAATAATGTCGCTATGTATTCAATAGTGAATTCGTAACTATGTGTTCTGGTTAAATATACCAATATTGCCAAGGATGGCATTTTGCAATGGATGGATATCATGGATGATTCTTATCGCCTTAGAATATTTTTGTTTGTCTCTGTTTCCAGAATTCTCCGGGTTCTTGTAACTATCAGGAAGACGCATTCCAGACCAAAAAAGCGACAAAAAATCTCGACAGTAATTGCTGATGTTTGGCAGCGTACAGGACGATTGTTTACGACTGTGATGTTGTGTGCCTGCTTGTTGGCAATTGCAATTCCAGCACACTCGGCAACGAGAACATATTATCGCGCTATACATGAATTCGGCTATTACCAGGGAATTGGTGACACGCCAGAGCTTGCTTGTATCGATATGTTAAATTCCAGAGAATTGGAATATGACTATGAATACTTTGGTGATTGGGCGTCGTACGATGGAATAATTGATGTACCGCCTGTTCCGTATGATCATTGCACCGGTGTGGTCTGGTTTTCGGGTATTGCCTGTCTATATTCCACAAAGCCGGTTAATGGTGAAAACGTAGGATGTTCCCATGTTGGCAAAATTCTTGAGGAGGAGGAGTCATGGTACTCCATCAGGATAGAGCCGGAATCAGGTATGCCGGAATCCCCGGAGATTCTGGTTTCAACCGAGCCCGGTCAGTCGTCGAATGGACTGGTAGTCAGAGTGTATGATGATGACGGAAGCCTGGTGCCGGATGTCGATATTCGTCTGGAAGTGAATGTTAAGGAAAACAGTGGCGGCCATCAGCACCACTCCGACGATCGTCCCAGGGGAAACGTAGGCGGATTCAATCCGACGCCCTATATCATCACAAATAACACCGGCACAGATGGTTATAAATTCCGGTTTCGCGCACCGGTAATAGCCGGCGACCATAAAATATCAGCTACCTGTGTTTCAACCGCCTGTGTCCAGGAAGGACCGGATGAAGTCTGGGTGGGAATAAAGAATTTGGTCGATATAGAGAACGGGCCTCATCATGTCCTGATCGGTACAACACTCTCTCACATTGATAATCACTATCTGACAAAAGAGGCAAAGGCAGTACTGCTGGAACTCGCCTATCGGTACAAAATGCTTTCGTTCCCATTTAATCCTGTATTGCATGTAAATGATGCAAGCCTCGAGAGAGGCGGCGTATTCGATTTGGATCAAAACTGGTTGTCTCCTCATCACGAGCATAGGCGCGGTACTGAAGTGGATATTCGGGCGAACCTTCAGGTCGGGGCAATTCCGGAATCTGATTTTGAAGAGTTTAAGGAGCTGGCAAAGGAGCTAAAAATCGACCCATTATTCGAAAGAAAATGGGACAAGTTAACCGGCGCAGAAATCACTGGACATCGTCACTTTCACCTTCGTCTAAAGAGGTAATGCTACATGAATGGCTATCTGATTATTCGCTTCGCAACTGTATCGTTTTTGGTCTTTGGGTTATTGCAATTGCCGGTGGCTGCCTATGGATCAAAATATATCCAGGATGGAGTCATACTTCCCTGGGGATCCGCCGAGGAGGGGCTGGAGTATGTGCCGGATACTGGAAACTATATTCTTACCTATAAAACCTATTACGCCGACGGCAGCGACATGTTGTACAGAATTGAATTCATTCCTGCCACAAAGATCAAGCCTGGGGTCAAATCCGTCTTCAAAATGAACAAAAACGGCGACATAAGGTATAGCTATAAAGTAAAAAACGGAAGTTCAGCAGAACAGAAAATATTTAGCGTCAGGATGTTCGCGAGTGAAGCAAACACTGAAACCATGAATGGTCCGGACGGGTGGCTCGCAGATATATACCGGGTACACAACAGCTACGGCTCCGACTTAAGCAAAAAAAGATATATTGGCTCAAATGTTTATTGGCTTGATTTGACGAAAGGGAGCGCCAGCATTTCTCCGGGCGGGAGTATTGCGGATTTTGCCTACACCAGCCATGACCTCCCGGGCGTGGGAAAAATCGACTTGACCGGGCGTGTTGGCAAAGTTATGGGGTTTGCCGGCGAAGGTCCACAGGGTGAAATTGGCAAAAAATTTAACGCGCTCTATACCAACGATTTTATCGTGTTGCCAACGGCGGTGGCATGGATTTCGGTGCCCACTCCTTTCAATGCTGCTGCCGTACTCGAAAAGGTTCAGCAACACATTAAGACAGAACTGGTCGACCTCGGACAAATCAATGCTGATTTTGTGCAGGAACTGGACCGTTTGATTACCGCTGCAGTGGCTGCAATCAATACCGGCAATCTTGAAGCCGCCAGGCATGACATCAAGGCGCTTAAACAACTCCTTCATCGAGAGCATAAGGATGCGGAAGAAGAACGTCATGAAAATGACGGGGACGACGAGATTGCGCTGGACAAGGGCAGGATATCGAAGCTCGCTTCACGGGTGTTGATTTTCGATCTGGAATACGTTGAAGCACGCCTTAAATAGAAATACGTTCATACAACCTGGAAAGGCGCATCTCTGTTATTGGGGTGCGCTAATTGAGGAATTGATGCCGTGCAAACAATGCAAAGTAGCGTCAAACGCGGCACAATGTATAGGGCCGCGTAAAAGCCCCGCATCGCTATCAAATCGTGTTTTCGGTACGGGTCTTTGTGGAGCGCTTAGCACCATCCCGCTGTACGGGTTCTATGTCGATGGAGTATTGCAAATACCGACGGTGTAGGCTTCAATCGAGCCTGTTCATTTGGTTCACCTCATTATTATTTATTCCGTGTAGTCGCCAGGCAGGTTATTGATGGAAATCTGGGAAATTGGTTTATTGATTGTCGTCGGTGCCTTTGCCGGTTGGCTCAACGTGATGGCCGGTGGCGGGTCTCTATTATCCGTGCCCGTCATGTTGTTTATGGATATCCCGGGTCCTGTTGCCAACGGCACGAATCGCATCGCCATACTCGCGCAGAACATTACTGCCGTATATACCTTCTTCCGCAAGGGCTACTCGGATTTCAGGCTGGGCTTAAGCCTGGCGTTTGCCGCTTCCATTGGTGCGGTGGGCGGCGCCTTGGTTGGCGTGAAGATAACCGGCGAATTGTTCGACTACCTGCTGGCTGCGGTGATGGTCGCAGTCATGATTATCATGTCGACCGAAAAGAAGTCCGGCAACAACGCTATCCCTGAAAGCGAAGTACCGAAGAACTTGGTCTGGGGTCACGTGTTAATGATTGGCGCCGGTTTCTGGGGCGGCATGATTCATATTGGGGTGGGGTTTATCCTGATGCCGATTTTGAGTCGTGTCATGGGCTTCAGCCTTGTGCGCGTTAACATGTATAAGGTCTTCATTGTGCTGGTTTACACCGTTATTGCGCTGGCAATTTTTGCTACACGATTGGAACTGGTATGGTGGGCCGGGCTCGGTCTTGCGATCGGCAATTCCATCGGCGGCTGGTATGGAGCACACACTACGGTGCATAAGGGTGAGACATGGATACGCTGGGTGATGAACATCACGCTGACAGCGTTTATCATTAAGCTGTTATTCTTCTAAACAGCGGCCCCGGCAAATTGTTCCTGGCCAGGCAGGCCATTACCGATATATCACCTTTTAGGTAAAGCCCATCTGGCCCGGCAGCCACAGTACAATTTGCGGCATACTGATTAACACGGCAATGGTGATGACGTCAGCAACAAAAAATGGCGTTGCGCCTTTGAATACATCCTGTACGGTACATTCCGGACGAACACCAGCCACGACGAAACAGTTCAAACCAATCGGTGGTGTTATCAAACACAGCTCGGCCATCTTGACAATAATGATACCGAACCAGATTGAGGCGCCGACACCGGAAACACCGAAGGCGGATTCTGCAGCGGTCACGCCCGGACCACCGTTAAGCGCCATCACCGCGGGATAAACTACCGGTAGGGTTAACAGCAGCATACCGATGGCATCCATGAACATGCCCAGCACGGCGTAAGCCAGCAGGATCATGATCAGGATCAGCATCGGGCTCATGTGCAGGCTGGTCAGCCAGTCTGAAAATGCGCTCGGCAGGTCGGCAAAACCCAGGAAGCGAACATAGAGCAATACACCCCAGATGATGGAGAAGATCATGACGGTGAGCTTTGCGGCTTCCATCAATGATCCGCGCAGTTCATTCCAGCGCATGCCTTTACGTATCGCCATAACCAGGATAATAAATGCGCCGAGGGAGCCTGCTTCTGTTGGCGTACCAACGCCGCCATAAATGCAGATAATAATAATCGCGATGACGGCGAACATGGGTAGTGTGCCGGGTAAGCTTTGGAAGCGTTGCTTCCAGGTATAGCCGGTCACGGGTGGGCCGAAGTCTTTGCGCAATTTCGCAAGAAAAATCACCAGGCCGGCGTAAATGACAGCGGAAACCAGGCCAGGCAGGAAACCGGCCATGAGTAATGCGCCGACATCCTGCTCGACGATGATGGCGTAAATAACCAGGATGGCAGACGGCGGAATCAGCGAGGCCAGCGTACCACCGGCGGCGACAACACCCGCGGCAAAGCGTTTGTCATAACCCAGCTTGAGCATTTCCGGAATGGCAATGCGGGCGAATACCGCGGAGGTTGCCACTGAAGCGCCGGACACTGCGGCAAAGCCGGCGGTTGAGAAAACCGTCGCCACGCCCATACCGCCGGGTAGCCAGCCCAGCCAGCGCTTGGCCGCTTCAAACAGCGCCTTGGTCAGCCCCGCATGATAGGCCAGGTAGCCGATCAGGATGAAAGTCGGGATCAGGGACAGGGCAAGGCTGGAGACCTTGGAATGGGGGATGGTACCCGCCATTTTGATGGTGACCAGCAGGCCTTTTTCAAAGCCGAGCTTGGCGGCGAATATCCAGAGTAAACCACAGAAGCCGGCGAGAGCAGCAGCAAACGCGACGCGTACGCCGATAACGACCAGCAGCAACATCAGCCCGGTAATCCACAGGCCAATGCCAATGGTATCGATGTTTGTCATGTACTCCGCCAGGTCCATTATCTTGTCTCCTCAGCTTTTGAGCTGGAGACAGATTCAGCTTCCTTGGCGGCAACGGTAGCAGCATCTTCAACGAGCGGAATGGCTACAGGTTGTTCACTGTTTTCTTTCAGGGCGCGCGCATATCCCCACACCTGTAACATCAGGCGAATGGACAACACGCTTAAGGCAACCGGTACAACCAGCTTCGCAGGCCAGGTTGGCAAATCAATATCAAGCGAGGAATCGCCCAGTTGATAGGCGCGAAGGAAGTGCAGGTATGAACCGTAGGTTAGTAACAGGGTAATGATCAGCATCAAGACCACGGATACAAGCTCGGTAAACCATAACCAGCGACCGCGCAAGTGCCCGACAAGAATATCCATCCGGATATGGCCGCCTTCTCGCTTGGTATAGGCAATACCAAGAAAAGCCATAAAGGCCATTGCCTGTTCAACCCAGTCGATGTAGCCATTAATGGGCAGGTCCAACAACCACCGACCCAGTACATTGGTTACAGCAAGAAAAACCAGCAAAAAGATTACGAAACCGCCAAGCAGGTTCATCGCGGATTCGAGTTTGAAGAACAGGCGATCAGCGCGACTGAGCCTGCTGTTATCTTCGAAGATGGTGGTCGAACTGGGCATGAAACGGCCTATTTGAAAATCTTTTGAATACAAAAAACGGCTGTATTAGAACAGCCGTTCGTAATTATAGCCACACTCAATCGTAAAAGTATGGCTCTGCTGCCGAATAATTACTTGTTAACCAGCTTCTGGGTATAGTCAAACAGTTCCTTGGCGTTAAATTCCGCGCTGTTTTCCTTCACCCAGTCTTCACGCACGGAAGCGGCCAGTTCATTCAGCTCTTTGGTCTGGGCTTTGGTGAAAGTGATCTTCTTCAGACCCGCTGCTTTCACCTCGGCTTCGTACTTGCTTACGGTATTGCTGTTATAGTTGCTTACGTAAAAATCGATAGCTTCTTTAACAGAACCCAACAGGGCTTTTTTATGCGCGGGTTTCAGTGAATCAAGTGCATTTGTGTTCACAACAACTGGACAATCTGCAGTACCCAGGTTCAGGTTGGTTGTGTACCATTTTCCAACTGCGTAGGTTTTGGTTGCCAGGTGCGCGTGGGGCGCGAAAGAAGCCGCATCGATTACACCCGAGTCCATGGACTGGCGTACTTCAGCGAACGGAACACCGGTTTTGACGGCGCCTTTCTTGCCCAGCACACCCATGATGCCGCCCGGCCCGCGAATACGCATGCCTTTGAAGCCATCCAGGTTTTGAAGAGGCTCAGTTTTGCTGATGATGTTGTACTGCGGCATCGGGCTGGGCATCAGCAGTGTGGCGTTCCAGCGCGCCAGGTCTTTTGCAACGATAGGATGTTTGTAGATCTCGGCCTGTATTGCGGCAATGCGAGCCAGTGATAATTCTTTTGAAAAAGGCAATTCAGATACGGTAATGGTCGGGTTCTTTTTGCTGTGATAGAACGAGCAGAATTGCGCCATCTCAAATGCGCCGATGGAAATGCCATCGAGGTTTTCTTTCGATTTGGAAAGGCCACCGTAAGAGATCTTCAGCTTGAAGTCGCCGTTGGTTTTTTTATCAACCAGTTCGGCCAGTTTCTCTACGTGCTCGGTGAAGGCGCGACGTTTTCCCCATAAAGAAACATTCCATTCGGTGGCCGCCATTACTTCAGCAGATGCGAATCCAGCCAGCACTGTTAATACTACCGCGGTTTTCTTGTTAAGCATGTTTCGGATTCCCCTTGCAGTGTCGAGTCGTGAGAATAAATAGTAGAAAATATCCCTGGAGTTTTCAATTTTATGGCAACTTGAAAAGACAAAATAAGGATGCCCTTATATTACCGGGTGATTGTTATCGATGGTTATACCTTAAAACGGCATCCAATACCTGAACTGCGATTTCATATCCTGTATGGAATGAGTGTTTTGAGCGCGACCACGCTGCCGTTTATTGAGGCAGAAGAGATACAACTAAAGCGATGGCTTGTTCGAAGCTCAAAATGCACGTGTCGGCGTCAATCGAGCCCCGGTTATGACTGCTGATTTTTCCTTGGCCCGTCCTAGTTGTAGCAGGCCGAATCAGGTCTGTACGCTGGATGCAATACCGTTGATGACCTGGTCGAGACTGGCATCGAACTGCCGGGTATCCGGGTTGCTGGTTTCGTCGCGCAGTTGTTTTTCCAGGGTAGTGGCGTTTTCAAACAGGTTGATGGCGCCGAGACTGCCGGCCACGCCCTTGATGGAATGCACCAGGCGGATAGCATCTTCCCGGCTGCCGTTTTCCAGTTGTTCCCGAAGTGCCTGACTGGCGCTGCTGTACTGGTCGAGAAACTTGATCAGTAATTTGTAAAGCAGGGCGCTGTTGCCACGTACTTGCGCCAGTGCGATCTTGAGATCGAAGCCCGGGATCGAATCCGGCAAGGGGTTGTCGCTCATTGTCTGGTTCTCTGTGGTTGATGCGTTGAGTCGTTTGCCCGGCGCAGTCCATTCAATCAGGGCCTGGTAAAGTTTGTTCGGTTCTATCGGTTTGGTCAGGTGCGCATTCATTCCGGCCGCCAGGCTTTTTTCACGATCTGATTCCATGGCGTGGGCAGTCATGGCGATGATTGGCAACTCGTTGTAACGCGGGTTATTGCGAATGTGGCGGGTGGCTTCAAGCCCGTCCATTTCCGGCATTTGAACATCCATTAACACCAGGTCGAATTGGTTGCTCTCAAGCCTGGCAAACGCTTCCTTGGCAGAATCGGCGGTTGTCACCCTGACGCCCTGGCTTTCCAGGAGATCTGCGGCAATCATCTGGTTGATTTCGTTGTCATCAACGAGCAAGACGTGCTTGTTGGCAATTTTCTCGATTCCGGGAATCGTGTCGGTCGAGTCGGCAGCTTCCTGTTTTCCCGGGTCCAGTTCAGCAACGCCAAGGCAGTTGCAGATGGCGTTCAGCAGTGTCGAATTGTTGAACGGCTTGCCGAGGTAGGCATCGGCCTTGTATGCGGAGTCCTGATCCGATACGGCATCAATGCCGAATGCCGTGCACAACACGATTTTTGGCTGAATCTTGATGGCCGGAGTCTCTTTTATTGCCGCCATTGTTTCCAATCCGTCGAGTCCCGGCATGCGCCAGTCGAGCAACACGACCTTGTAGGCGTTGTCCGCCGTTGCATTGGCTCTGGCGAGCATTTCCAGGGCCTGCTTGCCACCGCCGGCATCGTCAACCTGCATGCCGAGTGCGCGGATGGTATCAGTGGCTACCAGTCTTGCCGTCGGGTTGTCGTCCACTACCAGTACGCGAATACTCCCGAGGCTGGGCCGGGTATAGGCGTAGCCGGGATCTGGCACCGAATCATGCTTCAGGGGCACGGTGAAACTGAACGTGCTGCCTTTGCCTTCTTCGCTGGCCACGCTGATTTCGCCGTGCATGAGGCTGACCAGGTAACGGCTGATCACCAGGCCAAGTCCGGTTCCGCCATATTTCCGGCTGATGGAGCCATCAGCCTGTTTGAACGGCGTGAATAGATTTTCCTGTTGTTCCTTGCTCATGCCAATACCGGTATCAGCGATGGAAAAATTAATGTTGTACTCATCGTTTTTGCGCTCGGTGACTCGCACATCCATTACCACTTCGCCTTCCTGGGTAAACTTGATGGCATTGGCAAGCAGGTTGGTGAGAACCTGGCTCAGTCGTAACGAATCACCGATCATGTTTACCGGTACGGCCGGGTCGGTGCGGAACAGTACTTCAATATTATTTTCGAGGGCGCGATAACCGATAATGGTGGCAAGCTCATTCAATGTTTTATGCAGGTTGAACGGGATCGATTCCAGTTCCAGCTTTCCGGCCTCAATCTTGGAAAAGTCCAGGATATCATTGATGATGCCAAGCAGGTTCTTGGACGAGCTTTCGATTTTCTTGAGGTAGTCGCGTGTTTTGGGATCAAGGTTTCCTTTTAACGCGAGATAGGACAAGTTGATGACCGCGTTCATCGGCGTACGAATTTCGTGACTCATGTTTGCCAGAAAATCCGCCTTGGCCCGCGCCGAATCTTCGGCAAAATTTCGCGCCTCGATCAACGCGCGTTCGGCTGCCTTGCGCTCGGTAATATCGCGGACGATGCCCGAGAACAGGCGTTCGCCGTCAATTTCCATCTCGCTGACTGCCAGCTCAAGCGGAAACGTTGTGCCATTCTTGCGCAGACCTGCCACTTCACGGCCGAGACCGATAATGCGGGCCTTGCCCGTGGTCATGTAGTTGTGCAGGTAGCCATCATGCTCGGTGGCATAGGGGTCCGGCATCAGCCGGTTGATATTGCTGCCGATGACTTCTGCTGCGGTGTAGCCGAATATTTTTTCTGCGGCCCGGTTAAAGCTCTGTACGGTGCCTAGTGCGTCAATGGTGATAATGCCGTCAATAATGTGTTCCAGCACTGCCCGTTGACGGATCTCGGCGGCCTGTAACGCGCGTTCGGCTGCCTTGCGCTCGGTAATATCGCGGACGATGCCCGAGAACAGGCGTTCGCCGTCAATTTCCATCTCGCTGACTGCCAGCTCAAGCGGAAACGTTGTGCCATTCTTGCGCAGACCTGCCACTTCACGGCCGAGACCGATAATGCGGGCCTTGCCCGTGGTCATGTAGTTGTGCAGGTAGCCATCATGCTCGGTGGCATAGGGGTCCGGCATCAGCCGGTTGATATTGCTGCCGATGACTTCTGCTGCGGTGTAGCCGAATATTTTTTCTGCGGCCCGGTTAAAGCTCTGTACGGTGCCTAGTGCGTCAATGGTGATAATGCCGTCAATAATGTGTTCCAGCACTGCCCGTTGACGGATCTCGGCGGCCTGTAACGCGCGTTCAGTTTTGGTCTGGCTCAATATGCACCCCCTGTATTGCCTAAACAGCCATCCAGGCCATCGGAAAACGGGGTTGGCTCCAATGTCGGAATCCTGGCTGATCAATTCTTGACTGTTGATTTGCCCGTTTTCAGACTGATGGTAAAGGTGCTGCCTTTACCTTCGGTGCTTTCCACCAATAGGTCGCCGTTTAACCTTTGTGCCAGTTGCTTTGAGATCATTAGTCCAAGACCAATACCGTCGACCTGCGATTTGGATTTATCGTGCAGTCGTCCGAACCGGGAGAATACCTGGTTTAGTTTGTTTTCGGGAATGCCAATTCCGGTATCGGTTATAACAATGTCGAGCTTGCCTTCAACCGGCTCTTTACCCGGTTTGATGAATATATCAATACGACCCTTATTGGTAAACTTGGCGGCATTGCCCAGTACGTTGATTATGATCTGTCCGAGTCGCTTTTGATCGGTCATAACCGCATAGTCAGTGTCTATATTGAAGTGAAGCGTATTCTGATTCTTTTCTATTATCGGCTGAACCTCGGATGCACACTGACGCAGCAAGTCGTTAATAGTGACTGGCTCGCTGGCGATCTCGATATCGCCCGATTCGATCATGGCGATATCAAGCAGGTCATTGGTCAGTGACAGCAGCCTGTTACTTGCCGACTGAATGCGTTGCAATAACTCCACGTACCTGGAGTCGTTGTTTTTGACCATCTCGCTGTGCAGGTAGGTGCAATACCCGAGTATTGAAGTAAGTGGCGTCCGGAGTTCGTGATTTACCATTGACAGGTAATCGGTCTTGGCTTCGTTGGCAGCAATTGCTTCATCCCTGGCAACCTGCAGGGCTTGCTCGGCAAACTTCAGCAGCAGGTTGGATTCGATGCGTGCCTGCAGCACCTCGAAATCGTAGGGCTTGTGAATATAGTCGTTGGCACCGTGGCGGATTGCTTCTATTACCTTGGATGTTTCGTAAAAAGACGTGACAATAATGACCGGTAGTTCGATGGAGGTATAGTGCTTGCGAATATGTTTAAGGACCTCAATGCCTTCCATGTCGGGTAGCAGGTAGTCCAGCAACACGAGGTCCACGCTTTTCTCGTCGATAATCCTGATAGCTTCTTCGCCATTCGTCGCTTCGATGGTGTCATAGCCCATCTCTTCGACCGCATGGGTCAGCAGGTCCAGGTTGATAGGCGTATCGTCAACGACCAGAACATTAGCCATTCGGTCAGGTTCGAAATAAGTTCTCTTAATGTAGGGATTATTCATGGAGCCAGATTAAATGTTGAACGCCAAATATTGGTTATGACTTATGAATCTTGTTAACACATGGACGGGTGTTTAGCAACGCAAAACAAGCGATCAGTAAGTCTCCGCATCAATACGGCCAAGAGATACAGTTAGAAAACGGTATTCACGGCAACGCGAATTACTCAGACGATAATGTTTCAAACTATTTCCATTGTCAATGAGAGGTAAATGAATATTCGTCTTGAGATCGCCGCGTTTCGTCATCTCAGGCAAATACCCCTAAAAACACACAGGATAATCGCGCTGTCGACACCAGCAATCATTAGCGTAAATGCCCGACCTGGCGCGACAACATGTGTGTCGGCCAGGCGCAGGAGGCGATTCAAGCCGGGCGCGCATGCGGGGAGAGAAAGTTGACTGTCTTGCGTCACAGTTATCTGCCCCGGTTGCCGGCCGGCTCATGGATCCGTCGGCGGGTGTCGCGGTACCTGGCTCAATTACAATAGAAGTAATCATCCATTCGGGAACATAGTCATTTTAAGCTGGTTCCCGGATAGAAACAGGCCGCCGACGAGTATTAATGATCACGAGATGGATTTCCACGGTTTGTCGCTGGACTCGAATTGGTTACAAATTTCCGACCGACTGCTGCATTGGATATCGAGCCGGATTATCGACACGTAACCAGAAGTCGGGGGCGCAAGCAGTCTGCACTGGCCTTGCTGGCGATAATTTTGCGGTAAAGATCGGGCTGGCTGTTCTTGTGGTGTTGTTATCTGAATAAAGCGTGGTACCGAGGGTCGGACTCGAACCGACAAGGTGTTGCCACCGGGGGATTTTGAATCCCCTGCGTCTACCAATTTCGCCACCCCGGCAAGGGAGGCCAAGTATAACCATATCGCGAATGACTGCAATACGGATTGCGGTGCCGAAGCCGGTCACCCGGCCCGATGTGTTTGGCCGTGCTTGTGATACCCTTGCGCGCCATGCGCAAGTCTGATTTCTCCTATCATTTACCCGAAGAATTGATCGCCCAGCGGCCATTGGCGGACCGTAGCGGTAGCCGTTTGCTGGTGGTCGATGGCGAGTCGTTGCAGGATCGGCAGTTTGCCGATCTGCCGTCGTTGCTCCGGCCTGATGACCTGCTGGTGTTTAACAATACCCGGGTGATCCCGGCACGCCTTACCGGCCAGAAGGAAACCGGCGGCCAGGTGGAGGTGATGGTGGAGCGGGTACTGGATGATCACCGGGTACTGGCGCAGACGCGGGCCAGCAAGTCGCCGCGCGCCGGGGTGCGGCTGTGCCTGGAAGGCGAGGCCTGGGCGACGGTGCTGGGTCGGGACGGTGACATGTTCGAGATTCGTTTTGACTCGGATGAGCCGGCGCTGGACCTGCTTGAGCGCCTGGGCCACATGCCGCTGCCGCCCTACATCGCGCGCGGTGATGATGATGCCGACCGCGAACGCTACCAGACCGTGTTTGCCCGGGAGCGTGGCGCCGTCGCGGCACCAACGGCGGGGCTGCATTTTGACCAGGCCCTGCTCGATGCGGTTGCTGACATGGGTGTGCGGCGTACCGAGCTGACCTTGCACGTGGGCGCGGGTACGTTCCAGCCCATGCGGGCGGAGTCACTGGAAGATCACGTCATGCACAGCGAGATTATCGATGTCAGTGCCGAGGTGTGTGCGGCGGTGGCGGCAACGCGGCAGCGGGGCGGTCGGGTGATCGCCGTGGGCACGACCGTTGTTCGTGCCCTGGAGAGCGCCGCGGCTTCGGGAGCGCTGGCGCCGTATCGCGGTGAGACCCGTATCTTTATTTATCCCGGCTACCGGTTCCGCGTGGTCGACGCCATGATTACCAACTTCCATTTACCGGAATCCACCTTGTTGATGCTGGTCAGCGCCTTTGCCGGTTACGAACAGACGCTGGCGGCGTATCGCCACGCGGTGGATCAGCGTTACCGTTTTTTTAGCTATGGTGACGCCATGTTCATCAGCCGGCGCCTGGAAAAGCAGGGCTGATTCACTCAGCAAAAAAATGACCGGCCACTGGGCCGGTCATGGTGAGGTTGTCCCGGGTCGTTCAGCAAGAACCGGGTTGCCGATTTCTTATCAATCGACCTTGTAATAATCCGAGATCACACGAGTTTGTTTGTGGTACAGCAGCACCACGCGACCCAGGGTGCCGTAAGTGTATCCCGACGGCGGTGTTTTCAGGCGCGCATCCAGTGAAGAGCGCGTCTTCTTGATGGGAATGTTGTGCGGAATCGCCATGCCGCGCTGGATGCGGCCCTCGGTGCCTGGTGGCAGCGCTGACGGTGCGTACAGGTCCATGCGCCGACTGGTCTTGCGGTAGTACCGCTTGATATCACGTCGTTGCTCCGCCGAAAAGCTGTGCTTGGCGTATTGCTTGAGCGCTTTCCACGGGCTCGGTGGTGCTTTTGGAGCAGGCGCGGCCGGTGGCGGTGGCGGTGTCACTACCCGGCCACTGGTTGGGGGCCGTTCGTCCCGTTCCGGCTCCCGGTACCGGTCATCGCGATCAACGACGTCGGGTTGACGACCGCGGTCTTCAGCAAAATGCCGATGACCGTGTTCGCGGCTGTCGTGATCGACACCGTGCGGGTGGCTGTGGTTGTAGGTGTGCGTGTGTTCGTGGCGGTGCTTGTCGTGGTTGTTATCACCCCGATGACGGCCGTGATCATGGTCGTCATTATGGCGTCTATCGGCGTAGGCATTGAGCGACAGGGTGCAGCTCAGCCCGGTGATGATCGCGACGACCCAGAATGAATGTTTGAGAGGTAGCATAAACGGCTCCCGGTTCATGGTTATTATTTAAAAGGTTCATCAGCGCCCGGTCCGGGCTGTCGCCGCAGACGATCGTTCTGAACCGGGTGCATATCTGATACCATAGCACGCCTGAATCAACTTGTGATTTCATTTGAGCCACTCACCCGCCAGCGACATTCTATGCAGTTCAAACTTTTAGGTACCGATAATCGCGCGCGGCGCGGCCAGATGATTTTTGATCGCGGCGTGGTCGATACGCCAGCGTTCATGCCGGTCGGCACCTATGCCACGGTCAAGGCGATGACGCCCGACGAGGTGGCCGGTACCGGCGCCCAGATAGTCCTTGGCAATACCTTTCACCTGATGCTACGACCGGGGACGGAGATCATTAATCTTCATGGCGATTTGCATGATTTTATGGGCTGGCAGGGGCCGATCCTGACTGACTCCGGCGGGTTCCAGGTCTGGAGTCTTGGCAAGCTGCGCAAGATTACCGAGCAGGGTGTGGAGTTTCGTTCGCCCGTGGACGGCCAGCGCATTTTCCTGGGGCCGGAAGAATCCATGGCGGTCCAGGAAAAACTGGGCTCGGATATTGTCATGATTTTCGATGAATGTACGCCGTACCCGGCCACCGAGCCCGAGGCGCGCGTGTCCATGGAGCTGTCCTTGCGTTGGGCCGAGCGCAGCAAGATCGCCCATGGCAACAACAAGGGCGCGTTGTTTGGCATCGTCCAGGGCGGCATGTACGAGCATTTGCGCGATATTTCCCTGACTGGGCTGAAGCAGATCGGGTTTGACGGCTATGCCCTCGGCGGCCTGTCGGTGGGCGAGCCCAAGGAGGAAATGCTCAAGGTGCTCAACCACATGAGCCCGCAAATGCCGGCAGACAAGCCCCGGTACGTGATGGGCATTGGCACGCCCGAAGACCTGGTGGAAGCGGTGCGCCGGGGTATGGACATGTTTGACTGCGTCATGCCGACGCGCAATGCCCGCAACGGCTGGCTGTTCGTGCACGAGGGTGTGGTCAAGATTCGCAACGCCGAGTACGCCGCCGATACTGGCCCGCTGGATCCGCACTGTGATTGCTACACCTGCCGCAATTTCAGTCGTGCGTATTTGCGTCACCTGTTCCGGTCCAACGAAATTCTCGGCGCGCGCCTGAACACGCTGCACAACCTGCATTACTACCAGGTCTTGATGAAAGGCCTGCGTGACGCCATAGAAGCAAAAAAACTGGATGATTTTGTCGAGAAGTTTTATGGTATGCGCCGCGCCAGTCCGGAGCCGCTCGAGCGCAGCTGACCCGAAACCCGGGAACGGGCCGCAAGCGGAAAGGAATCCGGATAGTGGCGGCAGACGGCGCAGGGTAGCGCGAACAAAATATATAAAAGGAATGGTTCGCCCCGATGATGGTGTGAGCGTGCTGCCCCCGGACAATTGACCGCCGAACTTTGATACGAACTGTTTAATACAAGAGTAGAGTGACTGATATGAGCTTTTTGATTTCTGATGCGTTTGCAGAAGGTGCCGCAGGTGCGCCCCAGGGTGATCCCACCGGTTCGATGATCTTTTTCCTGGTGCTGTTCGCCGTGTTCTATTTCATCCTGATCCGGCCGCAGCAAAAACGTGCCAAGGAACACCGCGCCCTGGTTGAGTCCCTGGCCAAGGGTGACGAGGTCGTCACCAATGGCGGCATGCTCGGCAAGATCACCGGCCTGTCTGACAATTTTGTCAGTGTTGAAGTGGCCAATGGCGTCGAGATCAAGATTCAGCGTTCCGCGATTCACGCGGTATTGCCAAAGGGAACCATCAAGTCAGCCTGATTGCAGCCGACCATAAGGCTGATCAGAAAGAAAAATAAAACGGATTACATCAATGAATCGCTATCCGCTCTGGAAATACATTCTTATTGTCTTTGTCATTGTACTGGGCCTGCTATACGCGCTGCCCAATATTTTCGGCGAAGACCCTGCCATCCAGGTGTCCGGCTCACGTACCGGCAAGGTGACTGATGAAACGATAGATCGCATCAGGCAGTCACTGGAAAACGCCAAAATTGAATATGTCAGCGCCTATATCGAAGACAAGTCAGCCAAGGTTCGGCTGAAAAGTTCAGCTGATCAGCTGAAAGCTCAGGATGTTGTCAAAGGTGCGCTGGGTGACAATTACACGGTTGCACTGAACCTGTTGCCGGCAACACCGGCGTGGTTGCGCATGATTAACGCCAAGCCCATGTATCTCGGCCTTGATCTGCGTGGTGGCGTGCATTTCCTGATGCAGGTGGATATGGAGTCGGTTATTTCCAAGGCCGAAGAATCCTACGTGGACGACATGCGCTCAGCCATGCGCAAGGACAAGCTGCGTTACCTGGGTGTCAAGCGACTGAAAGATCATATCCAGGTCACGTTTCGTGATACCGAAACCCGGGACAAGGCAATCCGCCTGGTTCGTGACCAGATTGGCGATTTGCTGGTGGAAGAAGCTGATATTGATGGTTCAGCCGCGTTGACGGCCAGGATGCGTCCCGAAGCCAAGTCCGAGAAACGTCGTTTCGCCATCGAGCAGAACATGACTTCGCTGCGTAATCGCGTGAACGAACTGGGTGTGGCGGAACCTATTATTCAACAGCAGGGTGCGGAACGTATTGTTGTGCAGTTGCCTGGCGTGCAGGATACCGCCAAGGCCAAGGAAATCCTCGGCCGTACGGCAACTCTGGAATTCCGCATGGTTGACGAACAGCATGACCCGATGGCAGCCATGCGTGGCCAGGTGCCGGCCGGCTCCAAGCTGTACAAGTATCGCGATGGTGCGCCAATCCTGCTGCAGAAACGCATTATCTATTCCGGTGACAACATTGTTGATGCGGCGCCGGGATTTGACAGTCAGAACAACACGCCGATCGTAAGCATTACACTGGATTCGCGTGGTGCCGCCATCAACCAACGCATAACCGGCAAGAGTATCGGCAAGCGCATGGCCGTGGTGTATATCGAGCTCAAGTCGGAAGTGAAGCGGGATCTGCAGGGTAACCCGGTTCTCGATGAGAAGGGTCGCGAAATCAAGGTCAACCGGCACATCGAAGAAGTGATCACGGCTCCGGTGATTCGTTCACAGCTTGGCAAACGTTACCAGATTGAAGGTCTGGACAGCGTTGAAGAAGCCAATGACCTGTCATTGCTGCTGCGTGCCGGCGCCCTGGCTGCACCGGTTCAAATCATCGAAGAGCGCACCGTTGGTCCAAGCCTGGGTCAGGACAACATTGACCAGGGCATGCAATCCATTGCCATCGGCCTGGTGGCTATCATGATCTTTATGGTGGTCTATTACCGCTGGTTTGGCATGATTGCCAACGCCGCGCTTACTGCCAATATCGTGCTGATTATCGCCGTGCTGTCCGTATTCCAGGCGACACTGACCTTGCCGGGTATCGCCGGTATCCTGCTGACCGTAGGCATGGCGGTGGATGCCAACGTGCTGATCTTCGAGCGTATTCGTGAAGAGTTGAAAAATGGCAGTACACCGCAGGCGAGCATCCAGGCAGGGTATGCCAAGGCGCTGAGCACTATTGCTGACGCCAATATTACAACGCTGATTGCCGCCATTATGCTGTTTAACTTTGGTACCGGGCCGATCAAGGGCTTTGCCATTACGCTCAGTATCGGCATCCTGACTTCCATGTTTACGGCCATTGTCGGCGCGCGCGGTCTCACGAATCTTGCATTTGGCGGTCGTCGCGTTGAAAAACTTCCGGTGTAACGCGCAAGCGGCACCAGGGAAACATAGTTATGCAATTTTTTGACAAACGAACTGAAATTGATTTTGTCGGTATGCGCAAGTTGCCCATGCTGGTGTCGGCATTGCTGGTCATTGGAACCATGATTCTTCTGGCGACACGCGGACTGAACCTGGGACTTGATTTCACCGGTGGTACGCTGGTGGAGCTGAGCTACAAGGAAGCCGTCGAAGTATCGACCATTCGTGGCGAGCTTGAAAAGGGCGGGCACGGTGATGCCATTGTCCAGCACTTCGGCACCACCCGTGACATCCTGATCCGGCTACCGGTGAAGTCAGACAAGGATGCGGTGGAAACCAGTAATCAACTGGTTGCCCTGCTGCGTGAACAGCGTGGCGAAGCGGCTGCATCAACACGCGCAGACCAGCAGGATGGTGCGCAGATGTGCCGGAAGGGTGATGCGGTACAGGCTTGTGACATCCAGGTACGTCGGGTTGAATTTGTTGGCCCGCAAATTGGCGATGAGTTGACGGAAAAGGGCGGATTGGCCCTGATTTATACACTGATCGCTATCCTGATTTACGTGGCGTTCCGGTTTCAGTGGCGGTTTTCTCTGGGCGCGATCCTGGCCACGGCCCATGACGTATTGCTGACCTTTGGCTTTTTCTCGCTGACACAGATTGAATTTGACCTGACTGTGCTGGCGGCAATCCTGGCTGTACTGGGTTATTCGCTGAACGATACCATTGTTGTGTTTGATCGTATTCGTGAGAACTTTCACACGCTGCGCAAGAGCGACGTTGTATCAATCATGAATCGTTCAATTAACGATACACTGTCTCGCACCATTATCACTTCCGGTACTACTGTGTTGGCACTGACGGCGCTGTTCATCTTCGGCGGTGAAATCATTCATGCATTTTCCATCGCCTTGCTGGTCGGTATTGTTGTTGGTACCTATTCTTCCATTTTTGTCGCGACCCCGGCGGTCCTGGCGCTGGGGATCACTCGTGACGACCTGTTGCCGCCGAAAAAAGAAGGCGAAGCCGTCGACGACATGCCCTGATGACCTGGGCAGCCGGATTTTCGGGTCATTTGTTCCTGAACCGGCTGTCCTGTCAAACCCGACTTTCTGTCGGTGTCCCGGTTTCCCCGCTGGACAGCCTGTTCTATTGTCTATACTTATGACTTCTGCACTATATAACTAAAATCGATACGCCCCACGCCACGTGGGCGGAGGAAGACAATGAGTTCTAACTGGTGGATGATTGTACCCGGTAATGTGGCGCTTTCCGGCGTTCTGATGTTTCTGATTGCCATGCCGTTTTTGTACGCGGCGCGCACCCAGATGCATGGCATGATCAGGGCAGCGAGCCGGGCCATATCCAACCCCATGCGAATTGCTTCGCGCTTCCTCAATCGTACCGCCGACGAGATGCGGTCACGAAACCGTGCCGTTATGATGGCGCACGGCCGCAAGGAAATGGAAGATGCCATTTCCCATGAATTCGAACATATCGCGGTACTGGTCAAGCGGGACCTGCACGGGTACCCCGAGTTGCAGCGTCGCATGTCTGATTCTATTACCAAGATCGAGGAAGACTACAAGAAGTGCGGCGAAGTGCCGCCACCGCCACCGGAATGGGCCAAGGCCATTGAATCCATCTCGGACCTGCAGCGCAAGGGCAGTGATGGACTGGTTGAAAAACTGCTGGATGATATCAGCAAGTCCATGGGCAAGATTTATGACAAGGCGCTGAGTGAATACCGCAAGAGTTATGAGGGCCGGCACAAGATACTGAAATCATTCAGCCCGCATTGGCGTTCGCTGGACCAGAACATGACCCAGGCTGACAAGAAGATTGGTGGCCTGAGCAAACAGTCCGAGCAGATTGATCAGCACATGGAAAAGTACGAGCAGATCATCAAGAAATCCGACAAGGCTGAAGCCATGCTGGCGCAGTCAGCCTCCAAGCAGTTTATTATTGATACGGTCGTTATGGTCATCGCTGTTCTGGGCGCCTATATCAACTCGCGCCTGATTGAACTGCCGATGCGCGAAATGGTGGGTGCCGGTGATTACCTGGTAGGCAATATTACGGTATCAGACGTGGCTTCCATGGTGATTATTTTTGTTGAGGCAACCATGGGTATCTTCCTGATGGAAACCGCGGGCATCACCCACCTGTTTCCGAAAATGTCCAGCCTTAACCATACAATAAAGCGTCGCATATTCTGGATATCATTGACGATCCTGGTCATTCTCGCCGGTATCGAGGTGGCGCTGGCGGTGATGCGTGACTTTATTGCTGCCGACAACGCCGCCTTGAGGCAGCAACTCAGTGGTGACGCCGCTGCCGCTGCTGCCGCTGCCGCTGCAGCCAAATCTTCATCCATAGCCAGCCATATTCCGATGATTGGGCAAATGGTGTTGGGTGGCATCCTGCCGTTTGCACTGGCTTTTGTTGCCATTCCACTGGAGTCATTTATTACCTCGGCACGTACCGTGTTCGGTATGTTGATGGTCCTGGTGGTGAGATTGCTTGCGCTGGTCTTCAGGGTGGTTGGCAATATCTTCAGGCAGATCGGTGTATCACTGATCAATTTTTATGACGTCGTCGTCTTTATCCCGTTGGTGATCGAAGGCATCTTGCGCAGCAAGGGCGTGATCAGTGAAAAACGCAGTCACGACCGCGGTGGTGTGGCGTCGTTTGCCCATCACAAGAAAAGTCGTACCGCGACCGGGGAGTTGTAAGGATGAATTTGTCGGGAAAGCTGTTTGCAGTTGTGCTTATTATCCTGTTTGTATCAGCGTGTGAGAAAACTGATCATCGCAAATCGATTTACATGGTCATCGACACCTCCGGTACCTATGCCAGCGAGGTTGACAAGGCCGAGCGCGTGATCAGCTTTCTGCTCGGCAAGCTGAATCCCGGGGATTCTCTGGCTGTAGCGCAAGTCAAAAGCCGAAGTTTTAGCGAGAAGGATATTGTCGCCAAGGTTACCTTTGACAAGACGCCCTCCAAGGCAACAGCGCAGAAGCGTGCTTTTCGCGAAAAGATCAACATTTTTGCCAAAAAGGTGAAGTCCAGCCGTGGCAGTGCCTTTACTGATATCACTGGCGCCATGATCCAGGCTGCCGAGTTTCTCAATGAAACCGGCGCCGGTAACAAGATGATCCTGGTGTTTTCCGACATGCAGGAAGAGCTGGGTAAGGGTACGGTCCGTAATTTTCCGATCGATATGAGTGGTATTGAAGTGGTGGCGTTGAACGTAACCAAGCTTACTACTGATAATGTTGATCCCCGGCGCTACCTGGATCGACTGGATCGCTGGGAAAAACGTCTGCGCCAGGCCGGTGCCAAGGACTGGAAAAAGGTCAACGACCTGGAACACCTGGAGCGAATCTTCCGCTGAGCGCCGTAACATTCATTTTGCAGTCGGAAAAAAGCCCGGTATTCACCGGGCTTTTTGGTTCATGCAAATCAGGCCGGAATCCGTTATCCTTCCGATCCATCAGGCGCCATGACCGTGAGTCAGGCGGTTTTTCAGGCACACCACTACGGAGACAGGCAAGCAATGTTCAGCAAAGACATGACCATAGCCGGATATGATGATGAACTGTGGCAGGCGATCCAGCAGGAAGAGCAGCGCCAGGAAGAACATATAGAACTAATCGCCTCGGAAAACTATGCCAGTCCGCGGGTTATGCAAGCGCAAGGCACCATGCTTACCAACAAGTATGCCGAAGGCTATCCCGGTCGTCGTTATTACGGTGGTTGTGAGCATGTCGATGTTGCCGAACAACTGGCCATTGACCGCGTAAAAGAGCTATTCGGTGCCAACTATGCCAACGTTCAGCCGCATTCCGGTTCCCAGGCCAATGCCGCCGTGTACCTGGCCCTGTGTACGCCCGGTGACACGATTCTCGGCATGAGCCTGGCACACGGTGGTCATCTTACGCATGGCGCCAAGGTCAACTTCTCCGGCAAGCTGTTTAACTCCGTCCAGTACGGTCTGAACGATGAAACCGGTGAAGTGGATTACGCCCAGGTCGAAGCCCTGGCCAGGGAACACAGGCCCAAAATGATTGTTGCCGGGTTCAGCGCCTATTCGCGCATCATGGACTGGCAGAAGTTCCGTGACATCGCTGACAGCGTTGGCGCCTACCTGTTTGTCGATATGGCGCATATCGCGGGATTGGTGGCAGCCGGACTGTATCCCAGCCCGGTACCGATTGCTGACGTGGTGACCTCTACCACGCACAAGACCCTGCGTGGTCCGCGCGGTGGCATTATCCTGTCCAGGTCCGATGATGCTGACCTGCACAAGAAGCTGAACTCTATCGTTTTCCCGGGCACCCAGGGTGGTCCGTTGATGCACGTGATTGCCGCCAAGGCTGTCGCTTTCAAGGAAGCGCTGGATCCGGCGTTCAAGACCTATCAGAAACAGGTGCTGGTCAACGCCAGTGCCATGGCGGACACCATGACAGCCCGTGGCTACAAGATTGTTTCCGGTGGTACTGATGATCACCTGTTCCTGGTGGATCTTGTTGACAAGGGCATTACCGGCAAGGATGCGGAAGCAGCTTTGGGTGAAGCCAATATCACTGTCAACAAGAATGCTGTACCCAATGATCCACAGTCCCCGTTTGTTACCAGTGGCCTGCGTATCGGCTCACCAGCCATAACCACGCGCGGTTTCGGCGAGAAAGAAGCTGTCGACCTGGCCAACTGGATGTGTGACGTGCTGGATAACATGGCCGATGCCGGCGTGCGCGAGCAGGTAAAAGCCAAGGTGCTGGAGTTGTGCCAGCGATTCCCGGTCTACAAGTAACGGGTTATCAAAATTTGCGATAACGAAAAGCGGATGCGGGTCATCCGCTTTTTTGTTGCGGCGAATTCCAGTGCAGGCCGAGGGTGCGTCGATCGTCGCATTTCGCCGGCATCCGGTCTAGAATTCGGGCTATTCAATATCACGCGGGACCTGGCCTGAACAATGCGATGCCCCTTCTGTTTTGCGGAAGATACCAAGGTAGTTGATTCGCGCCTCGGCGAGGACGGTGATACCGTGCGTCGTCGTCGTGAGTGCTTGTCCTGTCATGAGCGCTTTACCACCTTTGAGCGCGCTGAACTGCGACTGCCGCAAGTTGTGAAATCCGATAACACCCGCGAGAGCTTTGACGAAGACAAGCTGCGCTCAGGCTTGCGCCGGGCATTGCAAAAGCGTCCGGTGGATGCCGAAACCGTAGAGCGTGCAGTGGGGCATATTCGTCACAAGTTGCTTGCCAGTGGCGACCGGGAAATCAAGTCCAGGGAAATCGGCGAGTGGGTGATGCAGGAGTTACGTGAAATAGACCAGGTGGCGTATGTCCGGTTTGCCTCGGTCTATCGCAGTTTCCAGGATGTGGAGGCCTTCAGCGAAGAAGTGCAGCGGCTGCAAAATGAGCCCACACCCGAGGCGCGCCGCAAACAACTAAAGCTGCTCCCGGACGAGGAAGATTAAGTCCTGATGTTTTCCGCCGAAGATGCCCGATACATGGCCCGCGCCCTTGAGTTGGCGCGTCGCGGCCTTTACACCACGGATCCCAACCCGCGAGTTGGATGTGTGCTTGTTGGTAACGGCAAGGTGCTGGGCGAAGGCTGGCATGAGCGTGCCGGCGGCCCGCATGCGGAGATTGTTGCGCTGAATCAATCCGGGCAACAGCATCTCTATGGTGCCACTGCTTATATCACTCTCGAGCCTTGCTGCCATACCGGGCGTACCGGTCCGTGTTCGCAGGCTTTGATTGATGCCGGGGTCGCGCGCGTGGTGGTAGCCATGCGCGATCCGAATCCTTGTGTCGATGGCGGTGGCATCAAGCAATTGCAGGACGCCGGTATTGAGGTCCACCATGGCTTGATGGAGGCCCAGGCAGAGACACTTAACCCCGGGTTTATCAGTCGTATGACACGACATCGGCCATGGCTACGCGTCAAGCTTGCGGCCAGCCTTGATGGCCGCACAGCACTCAAGAATGGTGAAAGCAAATGGATTACCGGTGAGGATGCTCGCGCCGACGTGCAAATGTTGCGTGCCCGTAGCTCGGCAATTTTAACCGGCGTCAGCACCGTGCTACATGACAATCCATCATTAAATGTTCGTGATTTGGATATTGGCCGCCAGCCCTTGAGGGTGGTCACCGATACCGGGCTGCGCATGCCCACGGACGCAGCCATGCTGAAATTACCCGGGCAGACGCTGATTGCGACCGCGGTGCGGAACCCGGAAAAGGAAGAAGTGCTTCGGGCTGCCGGCGCTGAAATCGTGCATATCGGCACCCAGGCTCACGCCATTGATCTGCCGGCCTTGATGACTCACTTGGCTGCTCGCGAGGTAAATGAGATGCATGTCGAAGCCGGTGCGACACTCTGTGGTGCCTTGCTGCAGGCGGGACTGGTGGACGAGCTTGTTTTGTATTTGGCGCCGCATATTCTTGGAAATCAGTCCCGGGGGTTGTTTAATTTGCCCGAGCTTGAGACTATGTCAGGCCGCATCGAATTGACGATCACGGATGTACGCGCAGTCGGACGTGACTGGCGCGTAACCGCCAGGGTCGGAAGCGGACCCCGGTAATCAAAGTAAAAAAATCACTGAAATGCAGTCATTACAAGTGAAAACAGGGTAGAGGAAGACGCGATGTTTACAGGAATTATCGAGGCTACCGGCCGCGTCGCGGCGTTGGCAGCCAAATCAGATGGTCTTCGACTTCATATCAATACCGGCAAACTACGCCTGGCTGATGTCAGGCTGGGAGACAGTATCGCCGTCAATGGCGTGTGCCTGACGGTTGTCGATCTGCCTGGAGACGGTTTCTGGGCTGATGTCTCCACCGAGACCTTGAAGCACACCAGCCTCGCCGGCTTGCGCATAAATTCGCCGGTAAATCTTGAGAAGGCTATGGCGGCGGGCGATCGTTTTGGCGGTCACATGGTCAGCGGGCACGTGGATGGCGTCGGGAAAATCGTTTCCCGTGAAGACGAGGGTCGTTTCGTACGCTTCAAGGTGCGCGCGCCGGAAGCGCTGTCACGCTACATTGCTACCAAGGGTTCTGTAACGGTTGATGGCACCAGCCTGACCGTGAACAGTATCGATGCCCATGACTTTGTGCTCACGATTGTCCCGCATACCATCCAGGAAACCATTATTGGCGATTATGCAGTTGGTACGCGTGTCAACCTGGAAGTGGACCTGGTGGCTCGTTACCTTGAGCGACTGTTACAGTGCGCCGGCGATGAGCAAGAAACCGGGGTCAGCATGGAAAAGCTGGTGCAGTACGGGTTTACCAAATAAATTCGACCTGAGCCAGGGTTTGCCTTGAGATCAAAAAAGCCGCGCAAAGCGGCTTTTTTATTGTTGCGGGCTAAAGAATGCTAAACCGGGTTTCAGCCTTGCCCAGCCGTATATCCTTGCCGGTCCGGGTATCCGACAGTATCAGGCTGGTCTGAATTTTGTATTGCCCGTTAGCGGCGTCACGCGGCACTGGCAGGGCATCGGTCGCAATATAGTGACCACTTTCTGCGAGCTGATCATCAATTATCTGGGTATAGCGGGTGATATGTTTGCCCTTGCCACTGTAGTAATCGTTGATTTCTTTCAACTGGTGCCAGGGTTGTCGCTGAATCGCCAGCTTTAGTTCTTTCTTGACCATGACCGCACTGCAGGCGTTAACGCTGGTGGTCATGGTGCTGAGATCATAGTGCGCGGCCTTCGCCGGTGCTTTGCCCTTTATGCTGGATTCGGATTGGGTCAGGTCGGCAATTTTCCTGTAACTGACGTTGTAGTGATTGGCCGTCAAGTCGTTCACAAGACAATCGAGTGTCGCCCGTTGCTGCTGGCATCCCGATACCAGTACTGCCGTGATCACGCAGATCCACGATGTTATTTGAATCATTGGCTTCACGGTTCGACTGGACCCCATGTGCGCCGCAATGCTTCGTATCGATCTGCTGCGCCGGCCTTTGATGATGAAACAGTGTGAAGGGTTTTGTTGGCTGGCAGCGAAATATTGTTCGGGCCGATACCCAGGATCGTGACCAGGATCATGATGATTCCCACCAACGATCCATCTACCAGCAGGTTGCGCCAGCGACTTCGAGGTATGTGGGTAACCAGCGGCTGATAGGGAGCGGGTTTGTTGGTCAGGGTGTCACCACGACGTCGACGATTCAGGCTGATGGCCAGCTCATGGGCAAATTCTGCGGCAGTCTGGAAACGTGCATCTGGCTCCTTGCGGATAGCTTTCATGATGACTTGTTCCAGGGGCTTGGGCATGCGTTGATGTCGACCGGGCGAACCCGGGTTCTCCTGGACATGGGCATGCAATAACGCATAACGGCGGCGGTGCTCAAACGGCAGGCGCCCGGTAATCATCTCGTACAACGTCACGCCGAGCGTGTAAATGTCCGAACGTTGATCGACCGCCTTGCCATTGACCTGCTCAGGCGGAATATAGAGCAGGGTGCCAATTAACGGGCGCTCACCAGGCAGTCGTTTCGGGGTATCGGCGCTGGCAATACCGAAGTCCATGATCTTTATCTGGCCTTGTTTGGTTATGAATATGTTGGATGGTTTCAGGTCCCGGTGCACCACGCCGGCGCGGTGCATTTCGGCAACCCCTGCCAGTAATTGCTGGAACAGGTCATGGGCTTCGTCAACGGTAAACCGACCCTTATCGGTGAGGACTGCGTCGAGTGTCCGTCCTTCCAGGAATTCCATGACCAGTGCCGGCCCGGCTTGCGTTTGCAATGTGCCATAGAGTGTCGTGACAAACGGGCTGTTTACCCGGGCCTGGGCCTGTACTTCGGCGAGGTAACGGGACAGGGTCTCCCGGTACGAAGTGCGATCGGCAATAACCTTGAGTGCAACGATGCGGTCGAGCTGGGTATCGAGCGCCTTGTAGGTGCTACCCATTCCACCGGTGCCCAGGTGTTGCAGGATTTCGAATTGATCCAGGTGTGTGCCTGGCTCCAGCTGATCGGCCTGTAGCGGCACATCGGTGCGTCGAAACCGGTCGGTCAGAATGACCGTATTTTCGGTGGCGGGCTTTTTGCCCGATATATTCCTGGATGCCACGGTCATGCTGTCACTCGAGTGGAATAGTTTGTCTTCGACCCATTATCTCAATAATTTAGTTCACAGCGGGCAAAATGACAGGCGATTGGCGCAGTACATCGGATTGGCGCCTGTTGTGCCCGGACCAGTGGTGCCTGGCAGGCGAAATCCAGCGCCAAGTGTGCGATTTTTCAACATGAGCATTTTGCCCGAAAATAGGTGATAATCCCGTCAGACAAGGCACATTCAGGGGTACGTATTCATGCCAATAAGTCCTGCAGCGGACATCATCGAAGAACTGAGGCAAGGCCGCATGGTCGTGCTGATGGATGACGAAGACCGGGAAAACGAGGGTGATCTGGTCATGGCCGCCGAGCATGTTCGCGCTGACGACATCAATTTTATGGCCAAGTATGGTCGTGGCCTTATTTGCCTGACTTTGACCCGTGAACGTTGCGAGCAGCTCAATCTTCCTCTCATGGTCAGTGATACGCTGACCAACCAGACGACAAATTTCACGGTCTCAATCGAAGCGGCCGAAGGTGTCACGACCGGTATTTCCGCTGCCGATCGCGCGCGTACGGTTCAGGCAGCAGTGAAAGCGGGTGCCAAGCCGTCTGATATCACCATGCCTGGCCATATTTTCCCGTTAATGGCCCAGCGTGGCGGGGTATTGGCGAGAGCCGGTCACACGGAAGCTGGCGTGGATTTGCCACGGCTTGCCGGCCTGGAACCGGCCAGTGTTATCTGCGAAATCATGAATGAAGACGGTACCATGGCGCGCTTGCCGGAACTGGTGCCATTTGCCGAGCAGCACGGCCTGAAAATAGGCACTATTGCGGACCTGATCCATTACCGCATGGAGCGCGAAGCCACGGTTCGACGCATTGGAGACTACCGGGTGCCAACAGATTTTGGCGAGTTCCAGGCAACCAGTTACCACGATGATATTAATGGCAACGTGCATCTCGCTTTGAGCAAGGGCATTATTGATCGCAACAAACCGACACTGGTGCGTGTTCATGTTCAGGAAACCATACTTGATGCATTCACCGACGCCCACCGGTCACGCAGCTGGACTCTCAACGAGGCTCTGCATCATGTAGCCGAGGAAGGCAGTGGTGTTGTTGTGATCCTCAACCAGACTGCATCGTCAGACGAACTGTTAAAGCGTCTTGATCGTTTTCGTAACGATGATCAATCGCAGGCACGTCCGGTGCACGTGCGTGATGAAATGCGCACCTATGGTCTTGGCAGCCAGATATTGACGGACCTGGGTGTTGGCAAAATGCGTGTTATGGGACATGCTATCAAGACGCCAGGTATGTCAGGGTTCGGACTCGAGCCGGTTGAATACCTGGAAACGAGTCATACCGATCAACAAGACAAAACCAAGAAGCAGGCAGGATGAGTATTAGAACAATTGAAGCAGATGTAGTTGGCCGCGATGCGCGTATTGGCATTGTTCTCGGTCGCTGGAATGATTTCATTGGTGAAGCATTGCTGAAGGGGGCCATCAGTGGCTTGCGTCGCCACGGCGTCGATGAATCCGCCATTACCGTGGTTCGTGTACCCGGAGCATTTGAAATCCCGCTTGCACTCAAGGCCCTGGCCGATAGCGGTGACTATGATGGTCTGGTCGCACTGGGTGCAGTGATTCGCGGGTCAACGCCGCACTTCGATTATGTTGCCGGCGAGTGCGTCAAGGGCATGGCCCAGGTGAATATGCAGTCAGGTATACCGGTTTCATTTGGTGTATTGACCGTCGATACCATCGAACAGGCTATAGAGCGTGCCGGTACCAAGGCAGGCAACAAGGGCGAAGAAGCCGCGTTGTCTGCACTGGAAATGGTTAATTTGATGAAGCAGCTCAAGGGCTAGTGATCCCGAAAGGGGGTTAACATGACTCAAGGCAGTCGGCATCTTGCGCGCCAGGCGGCCGTGCAGGCGCTTTATCAATGGCAGTTAACCGAGCAGGCCCCGGAAGACATTGAGGATCATTTCATTCTTGATCATGAGATGAGCCAGGTTGACATGGAGTATTTCGACTTGCTGGTACGCCAGGTACCACTCCATGTGCATGAACTGGATGATTACCTGATACCGTATCTTGATCGGGAGATTGATGAAGTTGACCCGGTTGAGCGTGCCATCCTGCGTATAGGCGTATATGAATTCGAGTTTCATCTTGAAGTGCCCTACAAGGTGATCATTAACGAGGCGGTGGAACTGGCCAAGACTTTTGGTGCAGAGCATGGCCACAAGTTTGTTAATGGTGTGCTCGACAAGGTGGCCGCACGCTTGCGTGCCGCTGAAATCAAGAGTGCGCCGTCAACCGCCTGAGCATTTCCTTGCCTGAATTCCAGCTGATTCAAACCTATTTTTCCCGTCAACCAGTGCACCGGGCTGATGTCGACATCGGTATCGGTGACGACGCTGCACTGGTGTCACCTGCTGAAGATATGCAATTGGCCGTTGCTGCTGATGTGCTGAACGAGGGCGTGCATTTTCCTGCCGGTACGGATGCCCGTGCAATTGGTCACAAGGCCCTTGCCGTGAATCTCAGCGATATGGCGGCCATGGGCGCCGAGCCTTCGTGGTTCACACTGACACTGAGCATGCCGGGCGAAGACAAGGACTGGCTTGAAGGTTTTTGCCAGGGCCTTTATGAGTTGGCGTCACGATACAATGTGCAATTGATTGGCGGGGACACGGTATCGGGACCATTGTCGATTGGCATACAGGTCTGCGGTTACGTGCCGCGAGGCACGGCATTGATGCGCAACGGCGCCCGGGTCGGTGATAATGTCTTTGTTACCGGAACGCTTGGCGATGCCGCAGCAGGCCTGGCCTTGCATGATCAGAAGTTGTGCATGGACGATTCTTCGGCATCCTTGTTGCTGAACCGGCTTGAGTTTCCTGAACCCAGGGTGGAAGCAGGCATGATATTGCGCGACTGCGCGACTGCGGCCATTGATATTTCAGATGGTCTGGTTGCTGATCTCGGGCATATCTGCGAAATGAGTGGATGCGGCGCGACGATAGATGCGGAAAGGGTTCCGGCTTCAGAGAGTTTCACGCGTTTTGTCGAAGCGGGCGGGGATCGTCGGCTGCAGTTGAGTTTTGGTGATGACTACGAATTGTGTTTCACCAGTGAACTCGATGAGGTGGAATTAAACCAGCGACTGGATGATGCCGGATGTACCGTTACCTGTATCGGTACGATAACCGGAAGCAGTGGCATAAGATTGACAGATCACAATGGCAAAGAAGTGGGTTTTGACGAAACCGGTTTTGAGCATTTTGGCAACAGGACGACCTGATGGGTAGCCGGGTTGCGATTCCGGCCAGGCTGTTGCGCGACCCCGGACATTTTCTGGCACTGGGTTTTGGCAGCGGCCTGGTACCATTTGCGCCGGGAACAGCAGGAACTGTTGCCGCCATTCCGGTGTTCCTGTTGCTGCAAAGCCTTGGCTGGACAGTCTACATGGCTGTCACCGTGGTGTTGTTTGTCCTTGGTATTTATCTTTGTGGCCGAACTGCCAAGACACTGGCTGTGCATGATCATCCAGGCATAGTCTGGGACGAGGTTGTGGGCTACCTGGTTACCATGGTTCTGGTTCCGGCTACACCGGTGTTGATTATCACCGGGTTCGTGTTCTTTCGCCTGTTTGATATCTGGAAACCGTGGCCGATTCGAAAGCTGGATGCAGGCGTGGGTGGCGGCCTGGGTATTATGCTCGATGATATACTGGCCGGCGTTTATGCAGCAGCATTTGTCCAGACAATCATGGCAGTACAAATACTACCTTCACAGTTTCTGCAATGAACCGGTCAGCATTATTCAGGCGAGCCGGTTGGCCGGCAACTCTCCGCGTTTTGTTGCTGGCTGCACTTGTACCAGGGCTGTTCCAACCCGCCTTTGCCGCACCGGTCGGCAAGGCACTTTCTGCGGCAGTTGATTACAGTACCCTGATTGCCCGTATGCGCGATGACATTCCGGCGCTGTTGCATCAGCACAAGACGCCCGGACTGGCTATTGCCCTGGTTGATGGAAACCGTGTCGTTTGGAAGCAGGGATTTGGAAAATCTGTTGATACCGGTGCCGAAGCAGTGTCTTCAGCTACGCGTTTTGGTCTCGGTTCGGCAAGCAGCCTGGTGATCGCGGATGCGGTGCTTCATCTGGCAGAGCAAAACCGTATTGATATCGACAAACCGGTCAGTTTTTATCTTCCGGGGACAGGGTTTCGTAACCGGTTTAACGACAAGATGCCAACCGTACGCGACCTGTTAAGTCACCATGGAGGGCTTCCTTCGGGCCAGATGAAAGGGCGCTGGATACGGGAAAATGAGCAGGTAACCGGTTTGCCCACCACGTTCGATCTTGTTGCGCCACCTCGCCATGTTTACGTCCAGTCGATGATCGGCTCGGAATTGTTGGCAAGACTTGTGTCAAAAGTGAGCGGTCAGGATTACGAAGAGTATGTTGCGGCGCACATATTCGGGCCATCGGGCATGAAGGACGCACTCTACGATGACAAGACTGCAGGCGGAGTTGCCGGTGGTCACCTGGACAGGAAACTTCAACCCCGAACCAGCGTGAGAGACCGGGCCGCGACCGGCCTGTTTGTCAGTATTGATGATATGTCGGCCTACCTTTCAAAGCTGATTGTACGGCCTAGTGCCATGCAGCGACTGGCGATCCAGAATGCGGATGTCCGGCTCGACCTGGGCAGTATGTTTGCCTATGGCTGGGCATTGAGTGCGTTCGATATAGTCAATGCCGGACCGGTGGCGCATTTCAGCGGTGAAGCATTGCACTACCAGTCACAGCTAGTGATGACTCCGTATCACAATCTTGCAGTGGCAGTACTTGCCAATGCAGCGGAGTCGCGAACCCTGGTGGATGAACTGGCACGACGAATCCTGGCCGGCGCACTGCAGCTGAAGGCAGGTATCGAACAGGGGGCGACGCCACGCAAGCTTGCCGGCAAGCCGATAGAGCCAGCAGGCGAGTATGCAACCTGGAAGGGTTACGCCAAGGTCTTCAGGAAAGGCAGGCATTGGCGGTTGCGTCTCAATGATACCAGCCTGTTTTTGATTGAAGATGGCGAGTTTTACCGTATGCAATACCGCCTGCTGGGAATTATGCCCATCAAGGTGCCAGAACTGGAGCATGTTCGACTCGCATTCCGCAAGCTGGATGGAAAATCCCGCATGGTGTCACGATTCAAGGGCTGGGATTTTCTTTTTGGCGAACAAGTGCAGCATCAGCCGCTACAGTCGTCGTGGCGTGAGCGCCCTGGACGCTACAGGGTTATAAACCCGGACAGTGTTGTCAGGCTGTCGGATATTGATCTGGATTACCGAAACGGGTTGCTGTTGCTGTCATACAATGCACCACCCTATATAAAGGACAAGGTTGTCTTTCCAATTGAGCCGATATCGGGTTCGGAGGCAGTCATATCGGGAATTGGCCGCGATCTCGGCCAGCTAGTGAGGTTTACGCGTGTTTCCGGACGAAATCGCATCGAGCTATCGGGTTATGTCGCCGAGCAGCAGTAACGGCTATTGATGACCGGTTTGTTCGACCCACGGCGTCTTGATCGTATCCCATGCTTTCAGTCGCTCGGAAAGCAGCAGCGCCGCATGACGACTCTGCAACCTGTCGACGCTTAGTCGATACCATGTTTTTTCGCCGCTGCTTATTTTGCGAAGGTCGACCGGGTAACCGTAGCGTCGCAATAACCGGGCTATGTCCCTGGCCGGATTAATACCCGGGAGTGAAACAAGATGTGCCGACCATGCCCCCTCGGGTGTGACGGCAATACTGTCTGCATCAATATCCGTTTGCCTGACCCGGTCCGGGAAGCCAGCGGTTGCGTCACGTGTTGCTACGGGCAGCGTATCAAGGTTTGGCAAGCGCGTTACGGATAACGGCTGGGAAAGGGAGACGATCCTGGATGAGCTTCCCGATGAAATTGTAACTTCACCCTCAATCATGGCGACGACTGTTTCATTGGTCGCGCTGGTGGCAAACAGGTCGCCGCTGTGAACATGGATGGTTCCATGACTGGTAATGATATTAAGCTGCTGTTGGTTTGACGAAAAACCCATTTCATCTGTAATGCGAAGCGTGCCAAATGCCAGGCGAATCGCCGTCGCGCCGTAGTTCGAATGATTGATAATTCCGGCCCTGGATGACGAACCAATTCTTGCCAGCAGGCCGTTAGCCAATGCCAGGTGTATGCGACCTTGCCGGTCTGTCAGCAAGTAATCATCTTTGATGATTTTCACGCCTGGCGCCGCCGGGTATCGCTTGTTGTCGCGGAATATCCAAGCTGGTGGTTGTACCGAATGAATCGTTGCAGCAACAGCGGAAGGCACCGGCTGTGTTGCCAGTGCGGTTGTACCGGTAAACGCGACCGACAGGAAATATGCCATTTGTATAAACGCGCGATTCATTGATGTACCCGGTAACCCGTTACAGAATGAAATCCAGAGTATCGGCGCAACTCGTCCGCGGGCAAGAAAACTTTAGTCAACAGTGGTAAAAATTTGTAACGTGTTTGATGGAGTTGACGAGATGGTCCGGCCGGCGTGCATTTTTCGGCACACGGATCCGGGCCAGAACCGGCGATTGGCTATTTCCGGGAGCAGAAGGTGATCGATATGCCGGATAATGCAAATTAATCTGCTATCGGGTCGCCGTTCTGGTCGACGCGAAGCTTGACGTACCCCAGTGCCTGGAGTGCATAGATCGCATTCTGGAAACCCTGCGTGGCTGAAAGTTTCCACCATTTGACTGCTTCCGAGAGACTTTTGTGCACGCCTTCACCGTTAGCGTGCATGACGCCGAGATTGAACTGGGCAGCAGGATCGCCCTGTTCAGCAGCCATGCGCCACCAGTTTGCCGCGGTGCCGGCATTTGCATCAACACCTTTTCCGCGAGAATAGATCAGGCCAAGATTGTATTGCGCGTCAACATTCCCGCCGAGCGCAGCCCGTTCCCACCAGCTGACCGCGGTTTCCATGTCTTCCGTAAAGGTTATTCCCTTGGCGTAGGCCACGCCGATGTTGTATTGCGCACGGGCATGACCGTTGTTGGCAGCAATTTGATAGTGATACATCGCCCTGGGCAGGCTTGACTCGTCCACCAGGTTATTGAAATGCAGATTGCCCAGGTGGTAGTGGGCATCCGTATGGCCTTGGCGCGCGGCAATGGAAAACAGGAAGTAAGCCTGTGCCATGTCATTATCGCCGAAAGCTTCCAGTCCCTCGAAATAGTATTGATGAGATGAAGACCAGGGCTGCAGGTTGAAATCATCGTTCTTGGTTGTGTAGCGTGCACTGGCATGAGCCGGAACCATGAATGCGAGGAACGACAACAGGCAAACCGTGAAAACTGCTCGCGCCAAGGCTGTTTTTCCATAATTGATGTATCCATTCCCTGAATCATGCATTGTAGATATCCCCGAAAATCCAGACTGCCTTGAATTCGACAAGCAACAGCTGTGCCAGACAGTAAATGTCAGGGTGGTTAAATAATGTTTATTTATTAAAACAGCTACTTATAGCAGCCGTGTCGCGGATGACAGACTTTCGACAGGCACCAAGAGTGCCGGACTGGTGACGCAGACTGGCCATGATTGACGGCCAGTTCGGGTTGGGCAACCCGGATACATGTCAAATTACAGGCGCCATACATTGATGTTCATGGTGCGAAGCGAGTCGGCATCAAAGCGTGATTTAACATCAATGAATGGCGATCCAGGTTGCAGCTTGTCGACAATCTGTGACGTCGGCATGGACAGGAATTCACGGTGACCTACCGCGGCTACCATGGCGTTGGCGCGAGGCAGGTCATTCCAGTTTTTGAGGTGGATGCCATATTCATGCTTCGCTTCATGGGCAGCCGGAACCGGGTCATGTACATGTACATTGATACCGTAGTCCTGCAGCTCCCGGATGACATCGATGACTCTCGAGTTGCGCAGGTCCGGGCAGTCTTCCTTGAAGGTAAGTCCCAGCACAATGACATGAGCATCCCGGATCGGGCTGCCGGCTGCAATCATCTGCTTGACTGTCTGTTCGGCAATGTACTTGCCCATGCCGTCATTAATATGACGGCCGGCGAGAATGACTTCTGGATGCAGGCCCAGTTTCTCAGCCTTGTGTGTCAGGTAATAGGGGTCCACACCAATACAATGACCTCCTACCAGGCCGGGACGGAAAGGCAGGAAGTTCCACTTGGTGCCGGCGGCTTCCAGGACTTCCATGGTATCAATACCCAGCCGGTTGAAGATGATGGCCAGCTCATTCATGAACGCGATGTTCAGATCACGCTGGGTATTTTCGATTACCTTGGCGGCCTCGGCCACCTTGATGCTGGAAGCGCGGTGCACACCGGCACTGATGATGCTTTCATAGAGTGCCGCAACCTTATCCAGCGTCGCATCAGTGTCGCCCGATACCACCTTGACGATGCGGGTGAGCGTGTGTTCGCGATCACCCGGGTTGATGCGTTCCGGCGAATAGCCAACGTTGAAATCAACGCGCCATTTCATGGCTGATTCCTGCTCAAGAATGGGTACGCAAACTTCCTCGGTAGCGCCCGGGTAAACGGTGGATTCGTAAATCACGATGGCGCCACGCTTCATGTGTCGGCCGGCGGTGTGACTGGCGCCAATCAAGGGTCGAAAATCCGGTTGCCGAGCTTCATCGATAGGTGTGGGTACGGCAATAACAATGTAATCCGCGGCAGCGATGGCGGATGGATCCGTGGTCACCTGGAGCTGCGTGGCCAGCGCCAGTTCGCCGTCCGATACTTCGCCAGTGGGGTCTGTGCCGTTCTGGTAATGCGACACCTTGGTCGCATCGAGATCAAAACCGATGGTGGTCATGTGCTTGCCGAATTCCACGGCCAGCGGCAAACCGACATATCCCAAACCGATGACTGCGACTGTTGCCAAGGCGCTACTCCAGAAAAATTGGACCAATTAATGTGCGCCGAAGTATACCGAAGCCGGTGATCGCATCCTATAGCCGCCACCGCCTTTGTTGTCATGTCGCGGCTTAGCTCCTACACTTCGTGGCAGGTCAATCCACCTCGTCTGTCAGGTATTGCGTCGATCCGGTCCGGCGTGGGGGTGGTTATGTATTTTCAGGCCGGTGAACGGCTCATTACGGGAAGGGAAAATGCTCAAGCGGTTCGGAAATTCCAGGAATATCTTGTTTTCAGGTTTTGTGTTGGCGCTGGCCGCTTGCGCGACCCAGGCCCCGGTCAAACCGGATCATCTTGGTCGTGGGGATTACAGCTACGCCATTGATTATATCCGCTGGTATGTGCCGCAACTTCTGGATGAGCATGATACCCCGGGCGTGAGTCTGGCGCTGGTGGATGGCCAGAAACTGGTCTGGGCCCAGGGCTTTGGCATGGCGGATGTGGAGAACAAGGTGCCGGCTGCTGCTGATACGGTTTATCGTATTGCATCCATTTCCAAGACCTTCACGGCTACCGCAGCGATGCAGTTGCAGGATCGCGGCAGGATGCGAGCCGATAATCCGCTCAAGCAGTACCTGCCGGAGTTTTCCATCCGTTCCAGGTATCAGAACACGCCGCCGATTACACCGCGCATGATCATGACTCATCATTCCGGGTTGCCGGCTGATATCATGAAAGGCATGTGGAATAGCGATGGTGAAGCGCGTTTCACCGACGTCGTGACCCAATTCCGTGATCAGTACGCGGCCTATCCGCCTGATTATATCTACTCCTATTCCAATGCCGCGGTGTCGCTGCTCGGCCACGCAGTACAAAAGGTGAGTGGTCAGCCGTTCTATGAATATGTCGAGCAGAACATTTCACAACCGCTGGGCATGATGCACACGTCTCATGAGCTGCATCCGCATATGAAAGCGCGCCTGGCCGGAAGCTATTCCGATGGTGATTATATTGATGCCGGCCAGTTGCGCGACACACCGGCGGGCGGCATGTACAGCTCGGTCAATGACCTCAGCCATTTTATGCGCATGATACTTGCCGGTGGTGAGTATAACGGGAAGCGCATTCTCAAACCCGAAACCATTCGCGAGATGATGCGACCGCAAAATGCCAACGTACCGCTGGATTTCGGCTTGCACCTGGGTATGGGCTGGTTCCTGGTAGATCACGGTATCAAGGGCGTGAAAACTGTTGCTTCTCATGGCGGCGGTGCGCCGTGTTATTTCAGCCAGATGATCGTATTGCCGGAACAGCAACTCGGCGTTGTTGCGCTGGCCAACAGCTGTACCAGCGGTCCCGTGGTTGCCGAGTCTGCGACCCGGCTGCTGAAGCTGGCGCTCGAAGCCAAGACCGGCATTCGCCAGCAACTTGAAGAAAAAGTCGAAAAGGCGGCGTTGGCCGAGAATCCGTCTGAGCAGTTGCTCGACAGCTTTGTCGGCAAGTTCGCCACATGGCTGGGATTGATTGACGTGAAGCGCAATGGCAAACAATTGCAGGCCAGCCTGTCCGGCTGGAAGTTTGATTTGTTGCCTCACACCGATGGCAAGTTCAGTATCCGGTTCAAACTGTTCGGATTGATATCCATACGACACCTGTACGGCATCGACCTGGACAACGTGTTGCTGGCGCCGGCCAGGGTGGATGACAAAACCGCCGTCGTCATGACCTTCAAGGGTCGTGAACAGTTGCTCGGTGCGCTGGTGAAACCACAACCTATTCCCGAAGCCTGGTTGGCGCGCCTGGGTGAAATGGAGATTACCAACCAGGATGCCTACATGCAGTTCCGCGGCAATCGCCTCGAGGTCAAGGACGGCATCCTGGTCATGAGTTACAAGCTGAAGATGACCGTGTTGCCGGAACAAAGTGCCATGGTGCCGATCATGCCCATATCCGATGATGAGGCGGTGGTCATGGGTCTTGGCCGGAATATGAATGAGACCATACGCATTGTTCGACAGGGCAAACGTGAGGTTATGCATTATTCGGGATATTTGTCCCGCTGGCTGAGTTACGATAACGGCCATGGCCCATTCGCGCCGACGCGTCTTGCTACCGAGGCGTCGGCAATAAACTAGGACAGCGCAATGCCCCAGCATGAGCACAGCCTGGTCGCCGAACTTGCAAAAGCGTTGCAAGAGCGTGGCGTCATGCTGGCGACGGCCGAATCCTGTACCGGTGGCGGCGTAGCATACGCCATCACCGCCATACCGGGCAGTTCGCACTGGTTTGATCGGGGTTTCGTGGTCTATACCAACGCAGCCAAGTCAGAAATGCTCGGCGTGGATGCGTCGATTATTGATGCTCATGGAGCGGTGAGCGAGCAGGTAGCCCGCGCGCTGGCAGAAGGCGTGTTGACTCATAGTCACGCTGATTTTTCGTTAGCCATCACTGGTGTTGCCGGGCCGGGAGGCGGTTCGCCGGAAAAGCCCGTGGGCACGGTCTGGTTTGCCTGGGCGGGAACCGGGTCACCGGTTTTGGCAGAGCGACGACGTTTTTCCGGTAATCGCGATGAAGTCAGGCAGCAGTCTGTAGAGGCAGCGCTGCAAGGCATGCTGGACTACATACAAAAATCCGTCGTGCCAGCTTGAGACTTCGGGCGGGCGACACGATCATCAGCTTAGCGCCCACGCCGCGAATTGCTCGATCTCATCGCGATTGAGCAGAACCAGTTGGTGTTTCCTCGGGTTCAGTGACTGATCCGGTGTTGTATCCACATCCAGCCGTTGTAACAGGTAACCTACCAGCGCCCGACGTACCGGGATTTCAATAACGCCGTCTACGGCATGGTAATCAATATTGATGCCCAGGCGCTGCTTGTCGTTCAGGCCGGGGTGGGGCGCCAAATGCACCACTACCGCTTCGGACCAATCATCATCGTAATCCGCGCTGGACTCGGCGTCTTCGTCCAGCAATCGTGCGTCCTCGAATCGGGACAAGACGAAATCCCGGAAATCGTAGGTGGCCAGGTTGTAGCCGCGGACATGCCAACGTATTCCGGTGCTGACCAGGGCGTGGGGCTCGATGATGCGGTGTTCCTCCCCGTCGCGCGTACTCAGGGATCGATATGTCACCTGGACCCGTTTTCGGGATTTGATCCCGCGGATGATCTGGGCGAGCACGTGCCTGTCCGGGTAGCGACCGGGCAGGGGCAGGAATTCCGCTGCCACTCCATAGACCAGGTCATCGCCGTATGGGCCGCCTGCAACGGCCAGGTTGGCGGCAACCAGGGGTAAAACGCTGGCAGGCTCAAGATCGGCAAACATGGCTACAAAGCCGGCAGAGGGCGTAAAACCATATACAGAATGGCGATATACCAGGTTGTCCGGAGCCAGGTCCGTATACAGTTTCAAATCCTTGGTGGCTGCCGCGTCCGACAAGCCGAAGGCTTTGGCTACATCGGAGCGAGTAACCACGCCGCTGTAAAAAGCCATGATTTCGATGTAGCGAAGACGTTGGAGGGTTGCCCACTTAATGTCTGCCAACAGTTTTTCCTTGGAACTCATAGCGTTTGCGGCCTCGTAATTCGCTAAAACACAGTTTATTTGCCCTTATACGCGAAAAACACGCTTTAATTAAATTTTACGATAACATAAAAAATAGCAAGGGCGTAAAAAATATTGACATCTAGAAAAGTATCGCTCAGAATGCGATCCAGGTTGAGGGGTTTCCCCTCGAAACAGCAGAAATCACATAAACAGTCGTTTCGACTTTTCGCACTGGAGAACAGCAATGGCGGATGATCAGAGGAAAAAGGCCTTGGCGGCAGCCATGAGCCAGATAGAGAAGCAGTTCGGCAAGGGTTCGGTAATGCGCCTGGGTGACCACGGTGCACAAAATATAGAAGCCATTCCAACAGGCTCCCTGAGCCTGGATATTGCCCTGGGTATTGGTGGATTGCCCAAGGGTCGGGTGGTTGAGATTTACGGGCCGGAGTCTTCAGGCAAGACCACGCTGACACTGCAGGCCATTGCCGAGTGCCAGAAGCTCGGCGGTACCGCCGCGTTTGTTGATGCGGAGCATGCGCTGGACCCGGATTATGCGCACAAGCTCGGCGTCAATACGGATGATCTGTTGGTATCCCAGCCGGACACGGGTGAGCAAGCGCTGGAAATCGTCGACATGCTGGTGCGCTCAGGTGCTGTTGACCTGGTGGTTGTGGACTCGGTTGCTGCCTTGACGCCAAAGGCCGAAATCGAGGGCGAGATGGGTGATTCCCACATGGGTCTCCAGGCTCGCCTGATGTCACAGGCGCTGCGCAAGCTGACCGGTAATATCAAGCGTGCCAACACCATGGTGATTTTCATTAACCAGATTCGCATGAAGATTGGCGTGATGTTTGGTAATCCCGAAACCACCACTGGCGGCAACGCGCTGAAGTTTTATGCGTCGGTTCGCCTGGACATTCGTCGCATAGGTGCGATCAAGAAAGGTGACGAAGTGGTGGGCAACCAGACACGCGTAAAAGTGGTCAAGAACAAGGTTGCGCCGCCGTTCAAGCAATGCGAGTTCGATATTCTCTATGGCGAAGGTATTTCGAAGGAAGGCGAACTCATTGATATGGGTGTTGATCAGGAAATTGTCCAGAAATCCGGTGCCTGGTACAGCTACGGCGGTGATCGAATTGGCCAGGGCAAGGACAACGTGCGTAACTTCCTGAAAGAAAATCCCGCTATCGCTGCCGATATCGAGTCGCAGATTCGCGCCAAGCTGGCACTGAACCCGACAGCCATGAGCAGCAAGGCGAGCGATGATGCCGAGATTGAAGATGACGCCGATGAACTCATGGAGACTGAAGCTTGAGTTTGCCTGATTCGCTGAGGGATGACCCGTTCAGTCCTCAGCGGATGCGGGCCAAGGCCATGGACTACCTGGCTCGGCGGGAGCACGGCGCTGCCGAGTTGGTAGCCAAGCTCATAGCCAAGGACTGCCCGGCCCCGGTTGCCGAATCGGTGGTATCAAGACTGGTGGAAGAGAACCTGGTTTCAGATGAGCGCTACGTGGAAGCGCTGGTTAATTCCCGGCGTAATCGTGGTCAGGGTCCCCGGCGAATTCAGCAGGAGCTCAGGGACAAAGGCATTACCGACGAGTTGATCGGCGCGTATCTCGATCATCGCGATCCGGTCTGGCTGGATAGTCTCAGGCAGGTACGAATAAAAAAATTTGGCTCCAAACCGGCTATTGGGTATAAAGAGCGCGCGAAACAAGCGCGTTTTTTGCAGTACCGGGGGTTCAGCCCGGACCAGATTTTTCAGGTCCTGGGTGGTGACGAAGACTGATAGAGACTGGGTCAATATGAAAAGTGCTGAAATAAGACAGCGGTTCCTGGATTACTTCAATCGAAACGGACACGAAGTGGTGGCATCCGCGCCGCTGATTCCGGGCAATGATCCAACGCTTTTGTTTACCAATGCCGGCATGAACCAGTTCAAGGATGTGTTTCTTGGCCAGGATACCCGTAGTTACGTGCGCGCAGCCAGCAGCCAGCGATGCCTGCGTGCCGGTGGCAAGCATAATGACCTCGAAAACGTCGGTTACACGGCACGCCATCACACATTTTTTGAAATGCTTGGCAACTTCAGTTTTGGTGATTATTTCAAAAAAGAGGCAATCGAGTTTGCCTGGGAGTTTCTGACCAGGGAGATGAAGTTGCCCGAGGAAAGACTCTGGGTAACAGTTTACAAGGACGACCAGGAGGCCGAAGACCTGTGGCTCAAGCACATGGGCGTGAATCCCGATCGTTTTTCACGCCTGGGTGAAAAGGATAATTTCTGGTCCATGGGAGATACCGGCCCGTGCGGTCCTTGTTCCGAGATTTTTTATGACCACGGGGCCGATGTGGCTGGTGGCCCTCCGGGAACTCCGGATGAAGATGGCGACCGCTACGTGGAAATCTGGAACCTGGTATTTATGCAATTTAACCGGGCTGCTGACGGCGCCATGACGCCTTTACCCAAGCCATCGGTTGATACCGGTATGGGGCTTGAGCGTATCTCGGCAGTAATGCAGGGCGTGCACAGCAACTACGAGATTGACCTGTTCCAGGGCTTGATTGGCGCTATTGCGGATTTGCTCAAGGTTAAAGACAGGCAAAGCAAGTCACTTAACGTTATCGCTGATCATATTCGCGCCTGCGCGTTCCTGGTGCTGGACGGTATTTTCCCTTCCAATGAAGGGCGGGGTTATGTGTTGCGTCGCATCATGCGGCGCGCCATTCGTCATGGCCATCATCTTGGCGCAACAGAACCGTTCTTCTACAAGCTGGTTCGACCCCTGATTGACCAGATGGGTGGCGCTTACCCGGAACTGGCGCGCACGCGCGAACAGATCGAGAAAGTTTTGCGCCAGGAGGAAGAGCGTTTTGCCGAAACCCTGGATCACGGCATGCGCGTACTGGAAGATGCGATTGCATCATTGAAGGCCGATACCATCCCGGGAGACGTTGTATTCCAATTATACGATACGTACGGATTCCCTGTTGACCTGACTGCCGATATTGCGCGTGAGCGTGAGCTCAAAGTGGACATGGCAGGGTTCAACCAGGCTATGGATGCACAGCGTGAACGTGCGCGTTCCGCATCCAGCTTCAAGACCGCGCAACTTGAAACCATTTCTGCACCGGAAATTGATGCTGAATTTACCGGTTATGCCGCACTGCATGGCCAGGCAAAGATCCAGCTGCTGCACGCCGCGGCCGGCGAGGGTGCTGTACTGAATGAAGGCGAGGAGGGCGTAATCTTCCTGGATCGGACACCGTTTTATGCCGAGTCAGGTGGCCAAGTGGGAGATCGCGGGCGCCTGGTTGCCAATGGCGCGGTATTTGAAGTGCTGGATACGCAAAAAGGTCACGCGCATATTGGCAAGGTAATCCAGGGCAAGTTTGAGCTTAATGCTGCAGTTGAATGTGAGGTTGATAGCGCGAGACGCGAGGCAACTGCATTTAATCATTCCGCCACGCATTTGATGCACGCCGCGTTGAGGAAAGTGCTTGGTGAGCATGTGCAACAAAAAGGTTCGCTAGTAGATCCACAGCGCCTGCGTTTTGATTTTTCACATTTCGAAGCGGTTACATCAGAACAGCTTCGCGAAATTGAATCCCTGGTTAATGCCGAGATCCGCCAAAATAATGAAGTCGATACCCGGGAAATGTCTGTTGATGCTGCAATGCAAGCCGGTGCCATGGCGTTATTTGGCGAAAAATATGGCGACCTGGTCCGGGTCGTCGGTATGGGCGGGTTTTCGAAGGAGTTGTGTGGTGGCACACACGTAAAACGTACCGGAGACATTGGTCTTTTCCGGATAACGTCGGAAAGTGGCGTCGCGGCCGGTGTACGACGCATTGAGGCAGTGACCGGTGCCGTGGCGCTTGAATATGTCAGATCAAAAGAAGATCAGCTGGATCGTGTGGCCGGTTTGCTCAAGGCAAAGGGTGACGATGTGGAAGCCAAGGTCAGTCAGCTCAATGACCGGCTAAAACACCTGGAAAAGGAACTGACCCGGGCCAGGGAGCAACTGGCAGCAGGTTCCGGAGACGCCTTGCTTGACCAGGTTGTCGAGATTAACGGTATCAAGGTGCTTGCAGCCAACCTTGACGGTGCTGACAGTAAAACGCTGCGCGACACAATGGACCGACTCAAGGACAAGCTCCAGGAGGCAGTCATAGTTCTTGCTGCCGTGGATGGCGACAAGGTGTCTTTGGTTGCGGGCGTGACAAAAGCGCTCACCGGCCAATTTAAGGCCGGAGACCTGATTCGAGATGTTGCTGCTATGGTTGGCGGAAAGGGTGGCGGCCGACCTGATATGGCGCAGGCTGGCGGAAATCATCCTGAAAAGCTGCCTGAAGCTCTGGCACTGGTGTCAGACTGGGTTCGCTCAAAAATCTCCTGATGCCCGGTGAGCCGGGTTTGTGCCGGCTGCCTGGAATGGTTCTTTTCTTTATCCTTTTCGGATATTTACTCCAGCGTGTAAAGTGGGTTTAATCGGCGCCTCCTTAACGTCTTTCAGATTTCATTATGGCACTAATCGTTCAAAAATATGGTGGCACCTCAGTCGGTAATCCGGAGCGTATAACCAATGTCGCCAACAAGGTTGCTCGCATGCATGCAGAGGGTAACCAGGTTGTAGTCGTGGTTTCAGCCATGAGCGGCGAGACCAATCGTTTGATTGACTTGGCGAATCAGGTATCTGATGACCCATCACCGCGGGAGCTGGATGTGCTGGTTTCAACCGGGGAACAAGTCACCATTGCATTGCTGGCGATGGCGTTACATAAAAAAGGCGTTGAGGCTGTCTCCTATACCGGTTACCAGGTTCATATTCGTACCGATAACGTTCACGGCAAGGCGCGCATTCAGGATATCGATGGTCAGCGGGTCAAGACCGACCTGGATGCCGGACGAGTGGTGGTGGTCGCAGGGTTTCAGGGGGTTGACGAGAGCAACAATATCACGACCCTGGGGCGTGGCGGTTCTGACACTACCGCGGTTGCTATGGCAGCGGCACTCAAGGCAGACGAGTGCCAGATTTATACTGACGTCGATGGCGTGTACACCACGGATCCACGAATTGTTGCCGAAGCGCGACGCCTTGATCGCATTACGGTTGAGGAAATGCTGGAAATGGCGAGCCTGGGAGCCAAGGTGCTCCAGATTCGCTCGGTTGAATTTGCCGGAAAATACCGGGTACCGCTGCGAGTTTTGTCCTCGTTTGAGGATGGTCCAGGTACCCTGATTACCTATGATGAGGACGAAGACATGGAACAAGCGCGGATTTCGGGTATTGCATTTAACCGGGATGAAGCTAAGCTGACTCTTATGGGGGTGCCTGACAAGCCTGGCATCGCCTCACGGATTCTGGGCGCGGTAGCCGGCGCCAACATCAACGTGGACATGATCATCCAGAATACGGGTGAAGATGGCACCACAGATTTCAGCTTTACAGTCCACAGAAATGACTATACTAAAGGAAAGGGTATTCTTGCGACGGTAGGCAAGGACTTGGGCGCCACAGAAGTTTCCGGTGATGACAAAATCGTCAAAATTTCGGTGGTTGGCGTCGGAATGCGTTCACACGCAGGTATCGCCAGCACCATGTTCGCCGCGCTCGCGGACGAGGGAATAAATATTCAGATGATTTCCACGTCAGAGATTAAGATTTCTGTGATCGTGGACGAAAAGTATCTTGAGCTGGGCGTACGGGCGTTGCACTCCGCGTTTGGCCTTGAACAAGGTACTACTGACTAAGTGGTCCTTACCCGCAGCGGTTTGGCGGGAATAATATAAATGCATCGTAAAGTGACTTCAGGGAAGTAGTGCAGGGGTGGTCCGGTAGATTGCCGGACTTCAATCGGGTGTGATCATGGCTGGATATAGATGGATTTATGGTCTATATCAATGAGCGCAGACGTGCCCAAGGGTGCTTCCGGTCCGACGTTTTTTATTCGAATGATCGGGGTTGTCTGAACAGGAGTTCAGCTTCAAGGAGTGGAACGAATGAAAAAATATGTATGCAGTAGCAGGAGTGCAGCACGATGCTGATTTTGACGAGACGAGTGGGTGAGACGCTGAACATCGGGGACGAAATTCGCGTTACGGTTTTGGGTATCAAAGGTAACCAGGTTCGGATTGGAGTTACCGCACCGAAAGATGTTCCCGTGCATCGTGAAGAGATTTACGAGCGCATTCAAAAAGAAAAAGATGGCGATGCGAATGGTAACGCTATTGACAAGGAGGCGGGCGTCGGCTGATTCCCGCTATCGCTTCTTTACGTTGGCGGGCTGTGCAGGTATCCTTGCGGCCCGCGCAACAGCGTGAAGGAGAGATGGCCGAGAGGCTGAAGGCGCTCCCCTGCTAAGGGAGTATGGGGTTAAAAGCTCCATCGAGGGTTCGAATCCCTCTCTCTCCGCCAGACCAAATAAAAAAGACCCCCTTGCGGGGTCTTTTTTATTTGATTGGTGATGTGTGCAGGTATTCGAACCCTCGATGAAAGCTATAGGCCGGTTCGACGACCGCATGG
>JAOUOD010000017.1 GCA_029880545.1 Gammaproteobacteria bacterium
GCATGAAATTGCGCGAGAATTTCGGGCTCGGACGCGGGTACAGGCCGAGCATGTCCTGCAACACCAGTACCTGGCCGTCGCAATCCGGCCCCGCGCCGATGCCAATGGTGGGAATCTGCAACTCTGCCGTGATTCGGGCAGCCAATGCTTGCGGCACCGCTTCCAGCACCAGCACACTGGCGCCGGCCTCTTCCAGCAATTTGGCATCGGCCAATAATATTGAGGCGTCGTCTTCATCCCGGCCCTGGACCTTGTAGCCGCCAAGCTTGTGTACTGACTGCGGCGTCAGCCCCAGGTGGGCGCATACGGGCACGCCGCGTTCAGCGAGAAAGGCAATGGTTTCGGCCATGACTTCGCCACCTTCCAGCTTGACCATGTGGGCACCGCCCTCCTTGAGCAGCAGCCCGGCGCTTTCCATGGCGTCTTCCGGGCTGACCTGATAGCTGAGAAACGGCAAGTCCGTCACCAGCATGGCGCGTTCAATGCCGCGGGCAACGCAGGCGCTGTGGTAAATCATGTCATCCAGCGTAACCGGCAAGGTGCTGTCATGGCCTTGCATAACCATGCCCAGCGAATCACCCACCATGACCAGGTCGACGCCGGCCTTGTCCAGCGTTGACGCAAAGCTGTAGTCATACGCGGTCAGGGTGGCGATCTTCTCGCCTTCCTGTTTCATGGACTGCAGCGTGTTTACCGTGACCTTTTTATTCATTATCTGACTCACACCCTTACCGGGTTAAAGAAGTGGCGACCCGGTCCCATGGTTTCAATATGCTCAAGCAGCAAGCGAAAGTCCCGGTCATCATCAACAAAATTCAGTTCTGCCGTGTTCACCATCAACAACGGCGCATTATTATAGCGATAAAAGAATTGCATGTAGGCATCGCTCAGTCGCTCCAGGTAATCCTGCTGCGCGTACTGCTCGTAACGTATGCCGCGACGCCGGATGCGCTCAATCAGGACATTGACCGGCGCCTGCAGGTAAATCACCAGGTCCGGCTGCGGCAACTCCAGCTTCACGTGGTTGTACACCTGCTCATAAAGGTGTAGCTCGTCACGCTCCAGCGTCGTCTCGGCAAACAAGCGGTCTTTTTCCAGCATGAAGTCGGCCACGCATCCGGGGCGAAACATATCACCCTGCTTCAATTGTTCAATCTGTTTTGCACGCTGAAACAGGAAAAACAATTGCGTCGGCAAGGCGTATTGTCGTGGCGACTGGTAAAAACGCTCCAGGAACGGGTTTGCCTCGGGCTGCTCCAGGAACACCTCGCTACCCATCACATCGGCGAGACGACGAACCAGGCTGGTCTTGCCAACACCAATCGGTCCTTCCACCACGACATAACCGAACTTCGAATCCATGGATGTATCAATTAATCCTTTGTTCCCGCGCGTCCCGGTAATAATTCCAGGTCCAGTTTTTCCACGCCCTGCTCCGTCACCCCGGGCAAAAATTCTGTCACGCTTCCGCGTCCGGGAATCGTCAGCCCCGGCATGATTTCCTGCAAAGGATACAGGACAAAGCCGCGCTCGTGCATCCTTGGGTGCGGCAACTGCAAATCCTTGGTATCCAGGCAGTCTTCGCCAAACAATAAAAGATCAAGATCCAGTGTACGTGGGCCATATCGGTGGCCTTCGCGCCGACGACCCTGCTCATGCTCAATCTGCTGCAAAAGTGCCAGTAATTGTTGCGGATCCAGGCTGGTGAACAGCTGGCAAACCGCGTTGTAGAAATCCGGTTGCTGATCGTAGCCCACGGGAGTCGTACGGTAGAGCGATGAACAGCGGCCCAAACGGCAACCGGGAATTGTCGCCAATCGCTCCGTCGCACACTGCAGTTGCGCAACCGGGTCATCAAGATTACTGCCGAGGCCGATAATGGCGACGGTTTCAGCCATCTTGCTTCTTGCCCCGACGTTTGCGGGATTTATTGCGGCGGCGACCGCCACCGGGTTTGGGCAGCTGCGTCACCCGAACGTGCTGCTGATCCGGCGACTCCTCCTGAATCTGCGTCCACCACTGGCAGAGCTCTTCAGGCAGCTCACCGGCTTGCACGCGCAGGCACAGAAAATCATAGGCGGCGCGAAATCGCTCCGCTTCCAGCAGCTTGAATATGGTCCGCGGGTTACGTCGTTCCAGTCGCGGCTGCAACGCCCAGATTTCCCGGATGATGCTGGAGAAGCGCTTGGGAATGGAGGTAAAGCGGATTTGCTGGCCAATGGCGTCGCTGGCCGCCAATCGCAGCGCTTCGTTATACGCCATGCCGTCATCGGTATACTTGTAGACATTGCGCCTGACAACCGGCCACAACACTACACCAAACAGGAAAGCCGGGTTGGTATGCTTGCCGCTGTTGATTCGGGCATCGGTATTATTCAGTGCAGCTGGTATCAGGCGCCAGGCCACACCATCATCACGATCGAGCACCGCGTTACTGCCCGGGAACATGGCCTGGTACAGGCCATGCTGTCGAATCAGTTCAAATACCTGGGTAGCACAACCGCCGTGGAACAATTTGAGCGCTTCTTCAAACAAGCGTGCAGGCGGCACATCGGTCAACAGCTCGGCCAGCTCATCGATGGGATCAAGCGTGGACGGGTTTACCCGCAAACCCAGCTTGGCGGCAAAACGCAAGGCACGCAACATGCGCACCGGGTCTTCCCGGTAGCGCTGGTTGGCATCACCGATAATACGAATCTGGCCTTCGCGCAAATCACAAAAACCGCTGACATCATCCAGCACGGTTTCGGTTTTGGGATCGTAGTACAAGGCATTGATGGTGAAGTCGCGACGGGCCGCATCCTGCTCGCGGGTGCCATAGACGTTGTCACGCAGAATCCGCCCGGTCTCGCTGTGCGAAATATCAACCCGGGCATCGTCCCGGATGTCATCCCCGGTATCATCGTCAACATCATCGAAGTCATCATCCGAATCATCATCGGGCTCATCGTCAGCCATATCAGCGGCGCCGGCGCGGTAGGTCGCCACTTCAATGATTTCCCGGCCAAAACGTACATGGGCCAGGCGGAATCGCCTGCCGATCAGGCGGCAATTGGAAAACAGTGCCCGCACCTGTTCCGGCGTGGCATTGGTGACCACGTCAAAATCCTTGGGTTCATAGCCGAGAATAAGATCACGCACACAGCCACCCACCAGGTAGCCGTCATAGCCCGCTTTTTGCAGCTGATGGCACACCTTGAGCGCGTTAGGGCTGATGCGCGCCTGGGATATCCCGTGCTGTTCGGCCGGAATGGATTTTGTGGATAGGTCGATAGTCAAAACCGGTTTCCGTTATACCCGCTGCGGGTCGAACGTTCCGGCCCCGGGCTTGTTATTGTTGGTGCATTATATCCCGTCTTTCGGATATTATCCCAATCGATACGCTCCCTTCGTCTAGTGGTCTAGGACGCTGGCCTCTCACGTCGGTAACAGGGGTTCGAACCCCCTAGGGAGCGCCATTCATTATTGCAGGTTTACCGTACCGGTTTCCGGCAGTTTTCCAGTCACATTCGGCATATTGCGCCACCTCCGGCCGTCCATTAGAGTGGCCGCATGCAACAAGACAAGCAAACAGACATCGGGCAGCTGGAAAACCGCGTAGCCGTGCTTGAAAGAATCCTGGCGACCGGCGATTCGCCGGTTACCAGCTCAACCTGCAACCCGCTGTGGCCGGCGTTACTGTTGTCCATGGCCTGCGTATTTGCCTGGTACGGCATCGGCATTCCCAATCATTTTTACCAGCCGGTATTTGCGTTACTGGTAGCAGCACTGCTGTATCACCGCGAGATCATGACTCTTTATGACAAGGCCTGGCGCTGGCTGTTGCCGACGCTGAACCTGCTGGTGTTGACCTTGTTCTTTCGGCTGATTATTGGCGGCGGCGAAGCCAGGCCGTTTTCCTGGCTAAAGGTTCCGGGCCTGGAAAAACAGGCGCCCAAACCGGACAGCTCCTGGTTTGACGCCATTTCACCCAATTATGAATTTGTCTGGCGCGAAGCATCCACCGCGGACTGGTCGGTAAACATAACCCAGATTCAGACTATTTTGCTGATGGCAACACTGGTAGCCGGCCTGTTCCGGTTCCAGCCGTTTGCCTCGATCGTTGCGCTGGTATTGCTGCTGGCGTCGATTCCATCATTCCTGATTTACGACTGGAACTGGGTGATCCCGTTCCTGATTGCCGGCAGTACCGGCCTGTACCTGCAATCGCACCCGCCTAAACGCTAGACATTTCATCCAGCCGCGCAAGCAGCCACTGGCGAATGTGGCTGATTTCCTCACCACACACCGAATGCGCCATATCGTATTCATGCCATTCCACGTTCACACCTGCCTGCTGCATCTTGTCACGCGACAGTGCGGCAAAACCGAAAGGCAATACACCATCCTGTCGACCGTGAGCCATGAATACCGGCGGTGGATCATGGGGCAGCCCGCTTTCGAGCAGTTCGGGAATCGGAACGTAGGTGGAAAGCGCCATGATGCCGCCAACTCGCGGTGCGAAGCCAAGCCCCGTATGCAGGACAATGGCGCCACCCTGGGAAAACCCTGCCAGGATTACCTGTTCCGGCCTGAATCCCTGCTGACACTGCTGGTCTATAAATTGCGTTAGCCATGCCTGCGACTCGCGCACATCATCATCACTGCCCTTGAGGCCGTTATCAGTCATGAACATGTCATACCAGGCACGCATAACCATGCCGCCATTAACGGTTACCGGCCGACGCGGCGCATGCGGAAACACAAAACGCACCGGGGTTGCTGCCGGAATCCGAAGTTCCGGTACAATGGGCTCGAAATCATGGCCGTCTGCGCCGAGGCCGTGCAGCCATATGACACACGCTTTGGGGTTATTTCCCGTATCAATTACAACTGGATTTTCGTTGGACATGTTTCATTCAACCGGTCAGATTCACTACTGACATTTCTTTACATTTAACAAAAACGGATAAGCTATTGATAAGCTGAATAGTTCAGCAGTTGCTAATTTATTAACATAAACCCCGGCTCTTGAGATACTTCGTTGAAGGCCTATAGTTATAGCTACGAACTTCTTGTTTCCGTTTTTACGTGGCGGGTGAGTGGTTCTCCTCCTGATGTAGGGTTTCGGCGCCGCAAGAGCAGGCGCCTTTTCTTTGCCTGATGTTCCGGTGAAATTCTTCAATCACCGGTATATACGCAACCAGCCGTGCAGGTTTCCTGGACAATCACCTTTGATAACCCGGGCAGTGCCGGTTTCAGATGCTGCCATATCCAGCGGGCAATGTTTTCGCTGGTAGGATTTTCAAGGCCTTCGATCTCGTTCAGGTAATGATGGTCGAGCTGCTGATACAGCGGCTCGAATGCCGTTTTGATATCGGCGAAATCCAGCACCCAGCCGGTCTCCTCGCCAACCGGGCCAGACACATGGATCTCGATCCGGAACGAATGCCCGTGCAGGCGACGGCACTTGTGGTCTTCGGGCACATTGGGCAAGTGATGTGCAGCTTCTACGGTAAAAATCTTGAATATGTCCATCTAACTCGTAACCTGCTCGGCGGTAACCCGCGTAATCCACTGGAATTGGGCGTACAAAAGTCGGGACGCGGACGTTACAATCCCGCCCCGGCAATTACAAGTCTTCGTATAACCATAGCTGGTCAGCGTCCGGCTGACCACAATCACCAGGGCGAAACCATGAGCACCGAAACTCCCGTTTTTATTGAACCCGCGGACCTGTACGCCCGCCTGGATGAGCCCGGCCTGGTCATAATCGACCTGTGCAAACCGCTCACCTACCCCAATGGTCACCTGGCCGGCGCCGTACACATGGATTACGGTCAGATTATTCATATCGAAAAGCCGGTTATGGGTCTGCTGCCTGGCGAGCAACAGTTCAGCGAGGTATTGGGCAAGGCTGGCATTAGCCCCGACAGCTGGGTGGTAGCCTACGATGACGAAGGTGGTGGTCGTGCCGCCCGGTTGCTGTGGACCCTGGCGGCAGCCGGACACAGGCGCATGAGCCTGTTAAATGGCGGTATTCATGCCTGGGTACAGGATCAATTGCCCCTGACTACGGATATACCCGCTCCCGCTCCAACCGTATACCCGGTATCTTACAACCAGCTTGATCAGGTCAGCATCGACGCTGATGCTTTACTGGCGCACCTGGATTCATTGACGCTGGTCGACAGCCGCACGCACCAGGAGTTCAGCGGCGAAAAGAAGCTGGCCGAACACGCAGGACATATCCCGGGCGCGGTCAACATCAACTGGACAGATGCCATGGATCAAAGTCGTGGCTTGAGATTGTTACCCGACGACACACTTCGACAACTGTATGCCGCAAAAGGCGTCACCACGGACAAGAATGTTGCCGTGTATTGTCACAGCCACCACAGATCGGCACATACATTTTTCGTGCTAAGACATCTCGGCTTTGAACGTGTTCGCGGCTATCCCGGCTCCTGGTCGGATTGGGGTAATCGTGCGGACATGCCGGTTGAAACCGGCGGTTAGAATTCGGCGAAAACCAACGAAAGAATGCCGGCTATCCTTGCCGGCATCCCGCGTTTCGACACACGCTTCCTTGCCTGGTCCATTCCATCTGCAGCCGCGACTACTAGCCGCATCGACGACGACAAGGCCTGTTTACAAAGGATCTTTGCCCCAGTCCGCGGTGTAATGACGCTTGCCCCAGCCGTCTTCCGTCACAACCGGATCATCCCTGAGGACATAAACATCACCCATGAATATCATGGCGGCATCCTCGCCACGAAGTTCCGGGTCAAACTCGGTTTCGGTTTCCGCCAATGCCAGCATGACATCTACGCGATCTGCCAGAGACCAGTGTTGCGCTTCAAGTATTGCGCTCATCGTGCACCCCACAATGAGATTTCAGGTACTGAAAAAGGTTGCAAACACCGTGCCGGTTCAGTGTTGTCACCAAAACCGTTAACACTTTGTGACGATCGAAAAAGGTTAGCGGGAGCTGGACAGGTAGTCCTGCAGACGGGATACGGCAAGTTTCAGTTGCTGAATATCGTTGGCATAGGAAATACGCACATGTTCGTTCTGGCGATGTGAGCCAAAATCAATGCCGGGCGTAATGGCGACACCAACCGTTTCCAGGATGTCGTAGGCAAAGGCGCGACTGTCATCAGTGAAGTCACTGCAATCGGCGTACAGAAAATAAGCGCCCTGCGGTGTCACCGGGATCCGGAACCCGAGATCGCGCAGGGCCGGCAACAGGTAGTCCCGTCTTTCTGCATAGACACGTCGACGGCGCTGCAACTCGGCGACCACGTCACTGTCCAGCGCCCTGATGGCGGCGTACTGCCCTGGTGTCGATGGTGCGACAAACATGTTTTGCGCCAGGTGATCCACCGCCTGGCGATACGCCGGTGGTAACACCAGCCAGCCGATCCGCCAGCCGGTCATGCCGTAATACTTGGAGAAGCTGTTGATAACAACAACATCGTCAGCAAAACGCAGGGCGCTGCCACCGACGGTATCGTCATAGACCAGGCCCTGATAAATCTCGTCAACAATAAGCACGCCGTCCTTCTGCCTCACCACCTCCATGATGCGCTGCATTTCTTCGTCGCTCATCATGGTGCCGGTCGGGTTGGACGGCGACACAACCAGCACCGCCCGGGTTCGCTCGGTCCAGCTCGCGGCCACCAGTTCGGCAGTAAGCTGATAGTCTGTATCCGGACCAACCGGGACTGAGGCTGTCACACCCTCGTACAGGCTGACGTAATGGCGATGACACGGATAACCGGGGTCCGCCATCATGACTTCGTCGCCGGGGTTTAGCAGGGCGCCAAATATCAACGCCAGCGCGCCCGAGGCCCCGGGTGTGACCACTACGGCATCACGACCCGGGTTGTGGCTGCCATAGCTGGCGGCAATGGCGTCACGCAGGTCCGCCAACCCCAGCGACGGCGTGTAATGGGTTTTGCCCTGCTCCAGCGCCTCGATTCCGGCCCGGGTAATGGCATCGGCCGTAGAAAAATCCGGTTCGCCAATTTCCAGGTGAACAACACTGCGGCCCTGCGCCTCCAGCTCACGGGCACGCCAAAGCAACTCCATCACCCGGAATGGCGCAATAAAGGCATTGCGATTGGCTACAGGAGGCAGGCTCAAGTGGCGCTATCTCACAGCATCGTGCAAGGCGCGTACGTCATCCAGCGTCAGGTAGTCACCTGGCAACGGGTTGCCGCTCAATACTTTGGCCGGCACGCCAGGATCACCCATTTGATCCAGCACCACAGCAGCACCGCTGAAATCGTCGTCGGCGGTGTAGCCATTTATAGTGATAATCGTCGCCAGCCCAGCACTATGTGACGACAGGATACCGTTACGGGAGTCTTCAAACGCGACACAGTCTCCGGGCTGGAGCCCCATTTTGTCCATGACATAGGTATAGATATCCGGAGCCGGTTTTTTGGCCGGCACCACGTCCCCGGCGCCGATAATCTCGAACCACGACTCAGAGTCCGGACCCAGGGTATTGGCCAGCAAGGCGCTGACATTGGCCGGGGTGGTGGTGGTTGCAATGGCCAGGCGCAAACCGGCGGCGCGTGCCTCTTCCAGCAATCGGCGCACACCCGGGCGCAGTGGAATCTGGCCGGTTGCCAATAATTCCGTATAAAACTTGGTCTTGGCTGCATGTAATTCGGGCACCAGCTGATCGAAATTGTCCGGCTTGCGGTAGCTGGTATTGAATTGCTCCACATAGTAGCGAATCCGCTCCTTGCCACCGGTCACGGCGAGAAGCTCACCATAAAGCGCCTCGCTCCAGTCCCAATCGAGGCCAGCTGCCTGAAATGCACGGTTAAACGCTACCCTGTGGCCGTCTCGCTCGGTATCGGCGAGTGTGCCATCCACGTCGAAAATCAAGGCTTTTAACATCTTTAATAATCCAGTTTCCGCTAATTGCAATCTATGATGATATCTCTTGTTGCGCCGCCCTACCCTTTTTGGTATAGATTCGCGCTTATTTTTCCGGGGGGTCCCCCGAGAGTGTCAGGAGTTTAGCCCATGCCAGCGGGAAAAAAGAAGGATAAATCCTCTGACGTCGAGTCAGATCTGATTCATGGCATCAAGCCCTATAAGGAAAAAAAGGGCGAGGAATACATGAATGAAAGTCAGCGCAAGCATTTCCGGGCGATCCTGGAAGCTTGGAAAAACGAGCTGTTGACTGAAATTTCCCGCACCGTGCACGAGTTGCGGGGCGAGCACGAGAACCATCCCGATCCCAATGACCGCGCCAGCCAGGAAACCGATATGGCCCTGGAACTGCGCAGTCGCGACCGCGAAGGCAAACTGATCAAGAAGATCAACCAGGCTGTCGATCGCATTAACAGCGGAGACTACGGCTACTGCGAATCCTGTGGCGTTGAAATCGGCGTCCAGCGACTCGAGGCCCGCCCTACGGCGGAAATGTGTATCGACTGCAAAACCCTGGCGGAGATTCGCGAAAAGCAGATGGGCTGATACAGATTTGCCAGGACAACATGTTATAAAGGGGTTTCGGATTTCCGGAACCCCTTTTTCTTTGACCACGACTATCAAGAGAGAGCCATGAGCAGCCTGATTATCAAAAACGCCCGCATTGCCCAGCCTGATGGAAGCACCCTGGAAGGCGATGTGCTGTGCAAAAATGGACGAATCGAACGCGTTGGCGGCGAAATCGGGACTGCGGCTGACGAAACCCTTGAGGCCGCTGGCAAGCTGCTGTTGCCAGGCGTCATCGACCCGCAGGTGCATTTCCGTGAGCCAGGCAACGAACACAAGGAGGACCTGGGCAGCGGTTCGCGGGCAGCGGCGCGGGGTGGTGTCACCAGCTTCCTGGAAATGCCCAATACTGCACCTTCCACGACCACCCAGGCCGCTCTCGACGACAAGCATCGACGCGCAGCCGAAAAGTCGGTGGTCAACTGGGGATTCTTTATTGGCGCAACACCGGAAAACCTGGACGCGCTGAATACCGCCACGCCGGTTTGCGGCATCAAGATATTCATGGGCTCTAGTACCGGCAGCCTGCTGGTCAACAATGAAAAGGACCTCGATCGAATTTTTGGCAATGGCTCCCGGCTGATTGCGGTGCACGCCGAAGATGAGGCGCGCATCAACCAGCGCAAGGCCGAATATGGTGATCGCACAGATTACGCGGCCCATTCCTTTATCCGGGATAACCAGTGCGCACTACTGGCATCCGAGTTGGCGCTGTCATTGTCAAAGAAGTACCAACGACGATTGCATATCCTGCATCTTTCCACTCACGAAGAAGTGGACATGCTGCGTCGTGACAAGCCTGATTGGGTTACTGCCGAAGCATTGCCAAACCACCTGCTGCTCAATGTTCACGACTACGAGAGTCTTGGCTCGTTGGTGCAAATGAATCCGCCGATTCGCGAGGTCGAAGACAACGAAGCATTATGGGCCGGCCTTAAAGACGGCACGCTCGATTTTGTCGCTACCGACCATGCCCCTCACACTTTTGAGGAAAAACAGCAGGCCTACCCGAAAAGTCCTTCTGGCATGCCTGGCGTCGAAACCTCGTTACCCCTGATGCTGACAGAAATGAGCAAAGGTCGGTGCACACTGGCCGATATCCAGAAGTGGATGAGCTGGGGCCCGGCGGCCGGCTACCGCATTGCCAACAAGGGAAAAATTCTTGAAGGCTGGGATGCCGACCTGGCACTGGTGGACATGGATACAGCCAGGCCGGTTCGTAATGAAGAGGTCTTCTCCCGCGTTGGCTGGTCCCCGTATGCCGGTCGTGAACTGGTCGGTTGGCCAAGCCATACCATTGTCGGCGGCAATATTGTTTTCGAAAACGGCACTGTCCGCGATGGTGCACACGGCCAGGCACTGCAATTTGAAACCGACTAGGAGCAAGACAATGCCCGCGTCCAGGCAAACCATCTTTGAATCCGCTTGAGCCTTGGACTATAAATGGTGAGATACAAGGGACAGGTGCGGCACCGGAACAGTCGCACCCGACAGGGGTAACTACAACGAAAGCCATGCCATGACAGCAAACCTTCAACCGACCGGCGATGACAAACCCGTTGTTCTGATCACGGATGACTCCAAGGTGCTGCGCCGCGCCATGTCAAAAATGCTTGAGCACGACGCCGAGCTTGTCGAGGCGGAAAACGGTGAGCAGGCCTGGAACCAGGTTGTGTCCAACCCGGACATACAGGTACTGATTACCGATATCGAAATGCCGGTACTGGATGGCTACCAGTTAATTTGCCGTATTCGCGCCCACGATGATTCACGCATCCGCGAGCTGCCAATAATCACCATTACCGGTGCCGAGGACGAAGAAACCAAAACCCGTGCCTTTGCCTGTGGTGCCACCGATTTCATTGTCAAACCGCTGGACAAGGTGCAGTTGCAGGCCCGGGTTCAGGCCCATGCCCGCTTCGACGACACCAATCGCGCCCTGGCCCAGTCCACTGCTGCCCTGCAGGAAGAGGCTGCCAACGATCCACTGACCGGCCTTATGAGCCGCAAGGCATTTGTCCAGCGCGCCGAACAGGACATCGCCCACGCGGATCGTCATGGTTCACCTTTGTCCCTGATGCGTATCGAGATTGATCGCTTCAAGAAACTGTACCAGCAATACGGTGACGACGGCGCTAACCGCTTGCTGGCTGGTTTTTCCAAGCTGGTTCGATCGGCTGCACGCGCCGAAGACTCTGTTGCCCGTATCGGCGGCAACGAATTCGCACTGATTGCACCGGCCACCGATCATCAAGCTGCCATACAACTGGCCCAGCGCATACGCAGCATGGTCAGCAGTCACAGTATCAGCCTGGGTGTTGGTGATCCGGCCCACATCACAAGCAGCATTGGCGTTGTCAGTCACGGCAATGATGGCAATAACCTGGCCAGCCTGCTGGACAAGGCCGATCATCGACTGCGTGACGCCAAGGCCGAAGGCGGTGACCACGTTTGCGCCGCTGCCAGGGATGAAGAAGTTGTTGCCGCCGTCACTGAAGAAGTGACGTTGGACGCCGCGGCGCCTGCGGAACCCAAACCTGTTCCGCCTGCGACTACAGACGCCGATCTCGTTGACATTAATCGTGCCATTGAGCTGCTGGCCGCAGGTGAGACTTCACGCATCAGTCCGTACCTGCTTGACCTGGCTATCCGGGTATTGCCCATTCTTGAGCATTGCGACAGGGAGCAACAACTGGGCATCGCCCCTGCCCTGGATGCCATCAGGAAACGACTGCTGGCGCGCAAGTAACTGGTGTCACAGTCCGGCACGATACAATCCATAAACAGGTCATGAGCGCGCAAACCAGGCGTGGTCGTTTCGCTCCCTCTCCCACCGGTCCGCTGCATATTGGTTCACTGGTTGCCGCGCTCGGCAGTTACCTGAATGCGCACCGCAACCAGGCCGAGTGGCTGGTTCGTATTGATGACCTTGATCCACCGCGTGAACAACCGGGTGCCGCCGATGCCATACTGCGCAGTCTTGCGGCACACGGACTGCACTGGCACGGCGAAGTGATGTACCAAAGCCGTCGCAGTGATGCCTACGAGGCCGCGATTACGGAGTTGGTGCGTTCCGGGCTTGCCTATTACTGCCGATGCTCCCGAAAACAAATAGAGCAGGAAGGTACAGCAGGTGAATTTGGTGCTGTATATAATGGTCATTGCCGGAAGCTGCATCACCAGGACCGGGACGCCGCATTACGTGTGATCGTGGACGATCAGGCCGTTACCGTTCACGATCGCATCCAGGGTGACTACACGCAGATTCTTGATCGTGATATTGGTGACTTTGTTATCAAGCGTCGCGACGGACTCTATGCCTATCATCTTGCCGCCGTAGTGGATGATGCCGAACAAGGCATTACCGAGATTGTTCGCGGCGTTGACCTGCTCGACTCGACGCCAAGGCAATGCTACCTGCAAACCCGCCTCAACCTGCCGACACCCGAGTATGCTCACTTGCCGGTAGTGATGAATGAGCTTGGGCAAAAACTCAGCAAGCAAAATCTTGCGCCGCCACTGGATGACCATAAGGCAGGAAGCAATCTCTGCCAGGCATTGGTCTTTTTGAACCAGGATCCGCCTGAATCACTTGGCAATGAATCGGTGACTACCATTCTTGATTGGGCCCTGGACAACTGGAAGCTCGAATCAACAACGACTGCCCGGCGTTAACCGGTTTCCGAAACTGTCTCCCCGTGTTTTACCACAATCACATCACGAACGATGGATTCACTCATACGATGGGCGGCTTCAAATGAAAGCACACTCAACCCGTGTTTTTCCAATACGTCGACCAGGCATGAGCGCTTCGGATTATTGCTGTTGAATGCCAGCACCATGGCGCCCTGCTTTTTCAGGCACCGGCTCCAGGCATCTAGGCATTGCTCAATGACTGCAAGCGGGTTTCGGGTTCGCTCCGTTGTGCGATGTTGAACACCATAAGGCAGATCACTGACCAGCAAATCAAACTTGTCATGTTTATACAGCTGATCGGCGTCACGGGCATCGCCCACCGTTACCCGCATGGCACAGTGCCCGATATCAAACTCGAGAAACTGCCCGCCAGTCTTGCTCTTCTTGCCGCCGACAAACCCGTCTGCCATTCGGTGTTTCTGCCGATGCAGCTTGGTCCACTTTTTAAGGTGCCGATGAATATCGTCCAGCGCGGCCGGGTCCTGCTCAATGCCGCGGGCCTGCATACCGTAACGCATGGCCCAAAGCAGCGTAGTGCCCCGCCCGCACATGGGGTCCAGTAACTTCATATCACCATTGGCGTGCTTGCCGATTGCCGCCAGCCCGACATTGATCAACATCTGCGTCAATCGTTCATTGGTTTTGCCCCGGTACTTGCTGCCAAAAACAAAATCCTCATGCAGGAAAAACTGTGCCTGGTCTTCAAGTGGCTGAAGCAAGTCATTTTCCAACGCGTACACGCCTTGCGCAAACGAGAGCCTTAACAGTTTTTGCAAATCTGTTGCGTCTTGCGAAAGCGCAATATATTCAAATGGACCGGTGACACGGTATTCATGGTCCACGCCGGCAAACAGCCAGGCAAACTCGTTTTTGGCAACCTGTTGATAGTCAGCAAAGTATGCCGCCTTTGCTTCCGGCGATACCTGCAAGGCAATTCTTTTCATCTGGTGTAATTTGTTCCGGGCTTGGCAGATCGGGTTGTTGAAAATCGGTCGCGGTGCATCATGCCATTACACGCGCATTTGGCAACCGGGCCCGAACAAGGCCCGGGCCAATTAATTTAGCAGCTTGATGCGAGCCGGATTCATTCCGGTTTACATCGGTTCCGGCACTGTACTAGGCATCGGGCGCGAAGCACCCGGCAAAAAAGCCCATCATCGCCCTGAACAACTCCAGGTTGTTTTCCTCACGGGCAAATCCATGACCCTCGTTGTACTTGACCATGTATGGCACTTCGAAGCCTCGCGCACGCAGCTTGCTGACAATCTGGTCGGATTCATTGATGTTCACGCGCGGATCATTGGCGCCCTGAACCACAAACAGAGGTTTCTTGATCTTATCCACCTGGTGAACCGGTGAAACGGTCAGGGCAATCTCCTTCTCTTTCGGGTTGTCAAGGTCATACCAGATATCCTTCATCAGTTTGCGGTACGGCTCCCAGTAAGGCGGAATGGAATTCATGAACGTTTCGATATTGGATACGCCGACGTAGTCCACGCCACAGGCATAAAGATCAGGTGTCTTCACCAGACCCATCAGCACCGCGTAGCCACCATGGCTGCCGCCAAAGACACCAATCCGTTTTTCATCCACCCAGCCCTGCTTGACCACGTAGGCAATACCGTCTTCGACATCATCCATGGCCTTGCGCCCCACCTGTTTGAACCCGGCCTTGAGAAAGGTCTTGCCGTAGCCCCCGGAAATACGGAAATTGACACGCAGTGTGGCGTAACCGCGGCTGGCGAAGAGCTGATCCAATGGGCTGAAACGCCACTCATCCCTTACACCCTGGGGTCCGCCATGAGGTACAACGATAAGCGGGATTTTTTCCCCGGCTTTCGCGGATTTGGGCCTGGTAACATAACCATGAATGGTTAACCCATCTCGGCTGCTGAACTGTATCGGCGTCATTTCCGACATGTCCGCCTCGTCCAAATGAGGCAAAATACTGATCAATTCCTTTACTGACTGTGTCCTGGTGTCGTACTGGTAGTAAACACCACGGGAGCGATCGCTACTCGCCACCACCATCAGCTTGTCTTCTGCATCGGTTGCATCAAGTATGCTGAAGACCCTGTCACCAAACTTTTCGGTCAGTACTTCATGTATCTTTTTATACTCCGTGCTCACGGGAACGATTTGCGGTTTGGCGCCCTCAAAGGAAATATAATCCAGCTCATACCCTCGCTTGCGACTGAGCCTCATATTCTCAACATCGTAGCTTTCGTTGGCATAGATTTCCCGGGTAACTTTCTTTTTGGCAAGATCGTACAAGACCACCCGGGACTTGTCGCTGTCCAGGTTGGTGACAACATACGCGTCATCGGGATTCTTCGACGTGTAATCAAATTCGACAATATTGAAATTTTCGTACCAATTGGCACGCACTACCAGTTCAAAGTTTCCGGTTTTCCGGTTCTTGTAATAAATGTCTGTAAACACATCATCCGCCTGTTTACCATAGGCACGTAACTCGCCATGGCGGTCAAACTGGTATCCCATGATGGGGTTTTTCTCGTCCTTGTTTTCCATCAGTTGCTCAAGTTTACCGGTATTAATGTTGACCTTGTATGGCTCAAACACCTTCGGATTGTTCTTGTTCAGGGTGACAATAATATGTTCCTTGTCATCCTTGAGATCATTCTCCAGGTTGGCTTTTACACCGTCGAACGGCGTCAAATCGACCTCGTTACTGCCGTCCACGCTGATGGCGTAAACGTGATAGTTCTCGTCGCCACCCTTATCCATGGCATAGGCAACACGCTCGTTGTTGAGCCACAAATAGCGCCTGATGGGCTGATCCTTTTCCTGGACCAGTTGCCTGGTCTTGCCGCTGGCCACATCCTGAATCACGAGATGTTGCTTGCCATCGGTTGCGCGCTGCATGTAGGAAAGATATTTTCCATCAGGTGACATGCGCAGAATGACTTTATCCGGTTTCCTGAAAAAATCCTCAACCGAGTACCTGTACTCACCCTTGTCACGCTTGTTTAAAGCATCAAGTTGCTCTGCCGTCGAAGGCAGGGCAGTGTCGCCGGGCAAGGCGTTTTCCGTGCCTTTTTCTTTCATCGGTTCAGGAGGCGTACAGGATGCCAGCGAAACGGTCATCAGGATCACTACAACTTGAAGGTTGAGACTTTTCATTATTATCCTCGCTAAGTTGATTCCAGGTCATGCTGCGAATGTAACGAATGCAGGCAATAACACGATGCAAACCGCTGATCTGCCGTGCTGTACTGGACTGTTGTGGTATGAGAGCAAAACGAAGTATCACCGAATAACTTCTATTTATTGTATGCGAAACAGTTTATCAGCAACATAGTCACCGGGATAGTCCGATATTGGACCCCTGCCCGGTCCTATGTATTGCCTGCAGCCCGGTCCAGCTCCGCACGAATCTCGACGACAAACTGCCGGTATTGGTCATCATCCATATAATGAGACGCTTCCTTGACTGCCGATGTCATGATACCGGCATGCAGCCTGGCATTGACCTTGTCTCCTGAATTGGCAAGACGGATACTGCTGTGCAGATGATCCCGGGCACTTTGTTTCAGCTTGTCAGCCAGGTGAGTCTCCATGGCTCCGGCACCATGCCGGGAAACAAAATTCCGGCTCAGACTGTTGGGCAACGCTTCAACGGAATGCGTCCGGGCTGTCGTTGATTTTGAGCTGACTGCAGGCTGCCCGGATCCGGCAGGCTCGGCAAATCCCGGCGACGGTTTTGGTCTTGCCCTTGTGATGTACTGCTCCAGCTGGCTGGCTACGTCGCCAGAGTGATCGCCGGAAACACCTGATCGATAGCTGCGGCTGCGCTGAAGATAGATGCGTCGCGCAAGACCTTCATAGAGGCCCTGCAATACCTGGAATAATGAATGGTTCCGGGCTGACATGGTGACACCTCCACAATACCCGAGCCTGAATGGCAAATGAAATCCTTATACCACCGGTCTCGAAGTATTTCCTTGACTGGTGACAACAATCATTATCATTTCAGGGAGCTGCCGGAAACGATCGGGTGCTCCGGGCCTAGCTCAACAGCACAGAGCAATGTCCGCCCATACCGATAACCCAGGCCTTGTAGGCGGCGGCAAAATCTTCCACGACCGATTGTTGCACGGACTCACGCTGCAGTAACCGGTTTGACCAACTGGCCAGCACCGAATCCGGTTCAAACAGCCTCAGAGGGCTGACCTCATCAACAATGGCGATACGCATGAAGAACGGGGCATACGCAGCATCGGCCAGTGAAAACGCCTCGCCATTAAAATATGGTCCGTGCACCACCGGTTCGAGATGCGCAAGCTGTGTTCGCAAACTGTCCCGCACCTGTTCGAATTCATCCCCGGTCGCGGCCTTGATCAGTTTGCTGTTGGTCATGTTCAGCTCGGATGCAAATACAATCCAGGCGCGATCAACGGCCCGGGTCAACTTGTCGTCCGGCAACAGCGATGGTGACTTCAATTCATCGAGATATTCGCCAATAGCGGCCGATTCAAACAATACCGCATCACCCACACGTAACAGCGGTACCTTCTTGAATGGCGATATCTCAAGGAACCACTGCGGTGGTTCCTTGAGATTGATATAGGTAACCTTGATATCAATACCCTTTTCGCGCGCGATAACCAGGTCACGCTGTGCAAACGGGCAGAACTTGAAACTGACAAGTTCAGGCAAATTGCTCATTACCAGTCCTCATATTTACCACTTGGTTTTTCGGCATTATGTCGCGACTGCGACGACGACAGCTTGATGCAAATCAAGTCATATCAAACCATGAAGAACTGTTAACGACGGGACGAACGCTTTCCCGGTTTGTTGGCACGCGCCGGCTTGGATCGGGGCGCCGCTTCTGCGCGCAACCCGACCAGTTGATACAGCACTTGTATCTGCGCCTCGTCAAGATCCTGCCATCGTCCTTGCCTGACCTGGCGCGAGAGGTTGATCGGGCCAAAGCGGACGCGCGTCAGGCGACTGACCTGCAGTCCTTGCGATTCCCACAGGCGGCGCACTTCGCGGTTTTTTCCTTCGTTAAGTGTGACGTGATACCAGTGGTTGCTGCCTTCTCCGCCACGATCGGAAATACTGTTAAAACTGGCGAGCCCGTCATCCAGCTCCACGCCCTTGCGCAGGACTTGCAGCATTTGTTGGCTTACCTCGCCATGAATCCTGACCGCATACTCGCGCTCGATTTCATAACGCGGATGCATCAGGCGATTGGCCAATTCACCATCTGTTGTGAATAACATCAATCCACCAGTATTGACATCAAGCCGGCCAACGGACACCCAGCGACCGTTATGCAGTCGTGGCAAGGACTCAAACACCGTCGGCCTGCCTTGCGGGTCTGAACGGGTACAGATTTCACCTTCGGGTTTGTTATAAACAAGAATACGTCGTCTTGGCGCCTTGCGCTCAAGATGGACAATGTGGCCATCCACGCGAATGGTTTGATTGGGAAGAACCCGCGCACCCAGCTGAACGACCTTGCCGTCAACAGATACACGGCCCTCTTCAATCCAGCGCTCCAGCTCACGTCGCGAACCGAGCCCGGCATGGGCCAGGACCTTTTGCAGCTTTTCGCCTTCCGGTACTGCGCTCATGGGCGGATGCTCAACCAAAGGTTGATGGATAATTCCATGAATCAGGGTTGCTCGACTGATCCGGATTCCGTGGTTTCATCGGTGACTTCAGCTTCAGTCGCGGCAACCACTGCTGCTTCCCGTGTCTCGTCATCCATGGCCGGTTCATCAGTGACGGTTTCCATGGACTCGGACTCGGCTTCGGCTTCTCCCGGTAACTCGGTGGCTGCCTCGGCATCCCTGCTGCCCAGGCCCAGGGGCAGGTTCAGCTCCCGGCTAATATCATCAAGATCACGTAATTCGGCCAGTGTTGGCAATTCGCTCAGGCTCTTGAGATTGAAATATTCAAGGAATCCGCGCGTGGTGCCATACAAGGATGGCTTGCCGGGCACATCACGCTGGCCCACCTGCCTGACCCAGTCACGCTCCTGGAGCTGGCGAATGATTTCCGAACTGACCGAAACGCCGCGAATTTCCTCGATGTCGCCACGGGTGACCGGTTGACGATAGGCAATGATAGCCAATGTTTCGAGGGCAGCCCGCGAATAGCGAGGTGGTTTTTCCTCGGTCAGGCGTGACAGCCAGTTTACGTATTTTTCGCGACTCTGGATGCGCCAGCCACGTTCAATCTGTTTCAGTTCAATGCCGCGGTCCGTATAGTCTTCCTCAATGGACACCAGCGCCGCCTTGATTTCTTCGCGATCCGGCTGCGAATCTTCGGGGAACAGTGCCAACATCTTGTTCAAGGATAATGGACCACCGGCTACCAGCAGTGCGGCTTCGATAATATTCTTGATTTCGGCATTCACAACAATGTCGGCGGCAACGTCGATATCGTTATCATCAAATTGCTCGCCAGCCTGTTCACTGGCCTGATCATTGTTCTGCTCGGCAGATTCTGAAGGTTCCATGGATTCAGTTTCTTCGATTTGTTCAACTTCTGACATTACGCTGCCGCCTTGACATGAATAGGTGCATACGGTTCTGCCTGTTGCAGAACCAGCAAGGATTCCTTGATCAGCTCAAGAATGGCCATGAAGGTCACTACCAGGCCCATGCGCCCTTCCTTGAGATTAAACAGTTTTTCAAAAGGTGTGAATGTTTCACTGTTCACAACCTCGAGTACCATGGTCATACGCTCACGCACGGATAACAATTCACGTGTGATATGGTGATGCTTGTTCAGCTCGGCACGATCAAGCACACGCTTGAAAGCCGCGACCAGGTCATCAAAGCGCACATCCGGCGGTGGCGCCTTGGGCCGCTCGCCATGAAACTCTGCCACGGCAACATACAGATCGCGGCCGACACGCGGCAACTCATTGATATCTTCAGCTGCCTTGCGATAACGCTCGTATTCCTGCAACCGCCGCACCAGTTCGGCACGTGGATCGCCGCCTTCTTCCTCTTCTTTCTCGGGTCGCGGCAACAGCATGCGTGACTTGATCTCCGCCAGCATCGCAGCCATCACCAGGTATTCCGCTGCCAGTTCCAGGCGCATTTCCTGCATCAGGTTGATGTAGGACACGTACTGGTCGGTAATCTGGGCAACCGGGATATCGAGAATATCCAGGTTCTGCTTGCGAATCAGGTACAGCAGCAAGTCCAGTGGCCCCTCAAATGCGTCCAGGATGACTTCCAGTGCATCGGGTGGAATATACAAGTCCTTTGGCAACTCGGTGACCGCTTCGCCACGAACGATGGCAAACGGCATCTCTTCCTGCCGCGGTGCCTGCAAGTCCGGCTGCTCGTTATGCTCGGTGTTTTCGGTCATGGTTGTTGTATTCTCATTTAGTATTGCAGGCCCATGGCGGCACGCACTTCTTCCATGGTCTCTTCAGCAACATCACGGGCCCGCTGACAGCCCTCGGTGATGATATTCTGCACCAGCGCCGCATCCCTGGAAAACTCGGCTGCCCGTTGCTGAATCGGCTCCAGCTCCGCCAGCACGGCGCTGATGACCGGCTGCTTGCATTCAACACAGCCAATCCCGGCAGTTGTACAACCTTCCCTGGCCCATTCCCGGGTCTTGTCATCGGAATAGACCTCGTGGAACTGCCATACCGGGCACCGGCCCGGGTCACCCGGATCATCACGACGCACGCGATTGGTGTCGGTTGGCATGGTACGCAAATTCTTCTCAATCGTTACCGCGTCATCACGCAAGGCAATCGTATTATTGTAGGACTTGGACATTTTTTGCCCGTCCAGGCCTGGCATCTTGGCCGCTGTCGTCAGCAGTGCCTGTGGCTCAGGCAGAATGATACGGCCGCCGCCCTCAAGGAAGCCGAACAGCCGCTCCCGGTCGCCCAGGGTAATATTTTGCTGATTCTCCAGCACTTGCCTGGCCTTGGCCAAGGCTTCGTCATCACCCTTTTCCTGGTAAGCTGTCAGGCACTCACGGTACAGCTTGGCGGCCTTTTTGCCCATTTTCTTGATCGCCGCCTCGGCCTTTTCCTCGTAACCGGGCTCGCGGCCATAGATATGGTTGAACCGACGCGCCACTTCCCGGGTCAGCTCCACGTGCACCACCTGGTCTTCACCGACAGGCACGCCGCCGGCGCGGTACATGAGAATGTCGGCGGCCTGCAACAGCGGGTAACCCAGGAAACCGTAGGTAGATAAATCCTTGTCCTTGAGTTTTTGTTGCTGATCCTTGTAGGTCGGCACCCGTTCCAGCCATGATAGCGGCGTTATCATCGACAACAACGTATAGAGCTCCGCATGCTGGGGAATCCGGGACTGGAAAAACAGCACCGCATGCTGCGGATCCACACCCGCCGCCAGCCAGTCAATCACCATTTCCCAGACGCTGTCACCGATAACACCCGGGTCCTCGTAGTGCGTCGTCAGCGCATGCCAATCAGCGACAAAAAAGAAACACTCGTATTCATTCTGCAGCTTGATCCAGTTTTTCAGGACGCCGTGGTAATGGCCCAGGTGCAAGCGGCCAGTAGGCCGCATACCGGAAAGCACGCGCATCGGCTGGCCGGGTAAAACAGTGTTCATTCTTATCGGGTTTCCTGTAGGGTTAATGCAGCAGGCTCAGGGCAAAGACTGCCTGATTGCGCGGTTATTCTCATGTCGGGGAAACGGGTTTCACACATTAGCGCCCGAGTATATCAGGCGAACTCATCTTCTGGCAGTAGCTCCGACAGCCCCAGGCATTCGAGATCACCCTTGCCTCGCCTGAGCAGTTCGGGAGTACCGTCCAGGAGTCGCACCACGGTCGTGGGCTCCAGCGGGCAAGCGCCGCCATCTATCACCAGGTCCAGCTCGCGCTCGAGTCGCTCACGTATTTCCTGCGGGTCATTCAGCGGCAAACTGTCCCCGGGCAACATCAGGGTCGCGCTCATGATGGGCTCGCCAAGTGACTCCAGAAGCGCCCGGACAATGGCGTTGTCGGGCACGCGCAGGCCGATAGTCTTGCGCTTCGGATTCAGCAGGCGCCGAGGCACTTCCCGGGATGCCGGCAAAACAAAGGTATACGGGCCAGGCGTACAATGCTTGAGCAACCGGAAATCGGCATTGCTGACCTTAGCATAGTTCGCCAATTCGGACAGGTCGCTGCACACCAGGGTAAAATCATGCTCCTGGCCCAGGCGTCGAATCCGGCTGATTTTGTCCATCGCCGCCTTGTCGCCCAGGTGACAACCCAGCGCGTAGCTGGAGTCGGTTGGGTAGGCAATGACACCGCCACCGTGCAGGATCTCCACAGCCTGGCGAATCAGCCTGACCTGGGGATTCACCGGATGTATCTCAAAATACTGCGCCACTACCCAACTCCATTACCGCGACCACGGCGACCCGTTATTTTCGTTTTCGGCTCTTGCTGAAGAATTTCTCGATTTCACCGGCAGCCCACTTTTGGCCACCAATGCCAAAGGCTAGCGCCATTGCCAGCACAATACCGCCAAACAGGATCAGGAACGCCGGGTATAAAATGGCATCACCGATATTCATCTGACCCAGGGCGATAATGATGACAAATACCATGATGGCGTAGCGCGAAAGTCGGCCCATGATCTCGGCGTCTTCCATGCCGACGTTCTTGCCGTAGGCCACGACAGATTCTGAGACAAACCGGGCGAAATACAGTCCGACAGTCAGGATCAGGATGGAAACAATGACATTGGGAATGAACTGGGCAATACGACTGACCAGGTCTGATACCACGGTCAGGCCAAGCATATTGAATGCGACAAGCCAGGTAGCGAGAATGATCAGCCAGTAGATCAACACACCAATTATATCAATGGTGGTCTTCTTGATTCCGCCCTGCTTGAGAAACTTGTCGATACCGGCGCGATCAGTCAAGGTATCGAAATTCACCAGCCTCAACCCTTTCAATACACCGTAGGCCAGTGCCTTCGCCAACAGCCAACCGGCAACCAATACGATCACGGCCGCAATAAACTTCGGCATGAACTGAATTATCTGCTGCCAGAATTCCTGCACCGAGCCCAACGCAACACTTACCTGGTCCATATGCTCACCTGCCCTGGAGATTGATTCGTGACGCGCGAATCGTGCGTTTTTGCCGGGGTAATGTCAACGCACGATGAGGGTTCGTCGATGGATGCAAGACCTGGACAGCTCCGGGCTGACGAGGCAAAAATTGTCCCGATTCAATTCATGCGATGAGCAAGGGTGTACAGGTGTTCGGCTTGATTCATCAAACACCGGTCAGGAACATTCCAGCCCGCGATGTGATCGTCAGAAAATCAGCATGCTTCTATGAAGTCCCGGGATCACCACTTGAGTCCAGCCACCGTCGCCAGATCGGATCACACTCCACGGGCAGTTTCGGCAAGCGCCCAAGACTGAGCCAGCGTTGCTCCGGACCGTGGTAGTCCGAACCTACTGACGCCATGAGCTGAAACTCCTTGGCAAAACGGGATATCTTCTCGGTTTCACCTGGGTGCTGGCTGCCTGAAATCACCTCCACGGCTTCACCGCCAATCTCGGCAAATTCAGCAAACAACGCACGCAAGCGCCCGCTGCCAAGCTTGTAGCGACCTGGATGAGCAATAACTGCATGACCACCAGCAACACGTATCCATTCCACGGCCTGTTCAAGGCTGGCCCATTCAGTTTGTGCATACCCCGCCTTGCCGCCGCTGAGATATTTCTTGAATGCCTGGGGAATATCGCGTGCATGTCCGGCACTCACCAGCGCGCGGGCAAAATGGGTGCGACTGACGATGGGTCCATGCACATGGTTTCGTAACTCCTGTTCCATGGAATCAAAACCCTTCTTAACCAGTTTCTGACTCATGACCGCCGCACGCTCATGGCGAATCGCCACCAGTCGGTCCAGGCCGCGCTGCAGGGTTTCGTTGGCGGGATCGATTTGAAGTCCGACAATATGCACCGTTCTACCCGACCAGGTTGCCGATATCTCGACACCGGGAACAAACTCGATATCCTGCTCCGCTGCCAGTACCGCAGCCTCTTCAAGCCCGGCGGTGGTATCGTGATCAGTCAGTGCCAGCACCTGTACGCCGGCTACGGCGGCCGCATTTACCAGCTCTTTTGGCGACAAACTGCCATCCGATAGATGGGTGTGTGTATGAAGATCGTAACATCGATTCATGGGGTATCAGTCAATTCCCGGTTGGCTTGCATGGTTGCCCGAACCGCAATTGTAATGCCAGAATACGCGGCCACCAAACCGGACAGTGAGCTGATGAAGTTTTTATACGATTTTTTTCCACTCATCCTGTTTTTTGCCGCGTTCAAGTTACACGGAATCTATGCGGCAACGGCAACCGCGATTGTCGCCTCCTTCATCCAGGTAGGCTGGTACTACTGGCGTCACCGCAAATTTGAAACTGCTCACATTGTCGGCCTGGCTGCCATCAGCTTTTTCGGTGGCCTGACCCTGCTGCTTCAGGACGAAACTTTCATCAAGTGGAAACCGAGCATCGTCTACTGGATTCTCGCCGGCGTATTCCTGGTCAGCGGCTTGCGCGGCGGTCGCTCCATTACCCAGCGCATGTTTGATGGCCAGGTCAAGCTGCCTGACACAATGTGGCGCAACCTGAACCTGCAATGGGTGGTGTTTTTTGTCGTCGTGGGCCTGCTGAACGTTTATGTTGCCTTTTATTATGGTCTCGACCTTGCTGATGACATGCGTCGGGAAATCTGGGTCAACTTCAAGGTCTTTGGCCTGATGGCACTGACATTTGTATTTGTCATCATCCAGGCGATCATCATGTCTCGTCACATGGAAGAAACGGATGACAACAAAACAAGCGGGGAGCAATCCTGATGTACTATGTCATAATTGGTACCGATGTCGATAACAGCCTGGAAAAACGACTGGCGGTGCGCGCCGCCCACCTTGCGCGTCTCGAAGCACTGAACAAGCAGGGACGATTGTTGGTTGCCGGACCATGCCCGGCCATTGATGCCGAAGACCCCGGTCAGGCCGGCTTTAGCGGCAGCGTCGTGATTGCCGAGTTTGATTCGCTACATGATGCGAACAACTGGGCCAATGACGATCCTTATATCAGCGGCGGTGTTTACCGTGATGTTGTGGTCAAGCCATACAAAAAGGTACTGCCATGAATGAACGGGCACAGGAAATAGAGCGCAGGCTGCGTGATACACTGAAACCGGAAAGCCTGGAGATTATTGACGAAAGTCATTTACATGCCGGTCATGCCGGGGCCAAGGGTGGTGCCGGTCATTATGTTGTTACCATAGTTGCCGACGCCTTTCGCAACCTGAACACCATGTCACGGCACCGCCTGGTTTACACCGCGCTGGGCGACATGATGCCACGGGAAATCCATGCGCTCAGCATCAAGGCATTTGACCCTGATGAAATATAGCTGGTCTTGTAACTACACCAGAATCAAAAAGGCCTGCGTATGCAGGCCTTTTTGATTCATTGCAAGGCAGTATCAGTGCATCACTTCATGAGCCTGCCCGGCAGAACTTGCCGCCCCTGGTTCACTACCACCAATGTGTTCCAGACGATACCCGTGCTGATATATGGCGGACAGCTTCCAGCCTCCATCAGGATTCAGGTTAAGCTTGTTGCGCAAACGACTTATGTGAGTATCTACAGTGCGGGTATTAATCTTGGCGGAACGCCCCCACACAGTTTCTAGTATATAGCCCCGCGAAAGAATACGGCCAATATTCCTGAACAGGAACAGAGCCAGTTCAAATTCCTTGTTGGTAAGATCAATGGTGTCATCGCCGGTCTTGATATTTCGCCCGACACAGTCGACGTCATAGTTGCCAAACACAAGGTGCTTCTCATTATCGGTTTGCGGTATCGCCCGCCTTACCAGGGCGTTAAACCGGGCGAGGAATTCCTTCTCCGCTACCGGCTTTGAGATATATTCGTCGGCGCCGGTCTCCAGCGCCTTGACGATATCCTCTTCGGCATCGCGGGAGGTGACAAACAGCACCGGGATTGTGGAACCCTTCTGTTCTCGCACCCACTTGAGAATCTCTATTCCGTCGGTATCAGGCAACATCCAGTCAATAACATGAACATCGTAACTTTCCCGGCCCACTGCACGCATGAATTCCTGACCGGTACCAAAGGTTTCGCAGTCGTAACCCATCTGCTGCAACCACAATTGCAACAACCTGGCCTGGTGCTCATCGTCTTCAAGAAGTGCAATCTTCATTCACTCATCCTCATCAGTTATCCTGGAAACTCCATTCCTACTCGGCCCGAAGGCCGATGGCCGACTCATTAACTCAATAATAAACAATTCCTCATTAAAGGCTAGATCATTTACCCCCACCCAAAGAATCGGAATTAGGCATAAAGTTGATCTGCTCCCGGGTATTGCTATTCAGTTTTTGTGCCAGTTAGCAACAAGACGAATCACCCATTGAATTAAGGATTTAATTTCATACACTTACAGACGTGGAATTTCCACAAACTGCAAATAATCTATGGTATAGAGCGAAAATAATTTCTTTGTTGTGAATGCAAAAAATTGTCACTGTGCCGAAGATTTGTCACTAGCGGTCGATATCGCCCCGCCCCGACAATAGCATTCGGTTTCTTCCGAGAACCGAATGGCATCCATCGCTGCACAAGGCTGATAACCAGCCTGAATTACATCTTCAGACTGCAGGCTGGAATACGACCACTTTATCCCTTCCGTGTTTCGAAAGAAAGCGGACTGTTCGCGAATACGGTCCTCCAGCAAGCCCGCTATATTCAGTAATTGTTCGTTATAGGCAAGATGCCAATGCACAACGAGACCGCCGACAGGTGTCACGCCCTCGTAGGGCGCGCGTGATCGCAGACAGATTCTGGTTCGCTTTTCATCGACATAATAGAGATTTGATGGATATATTTCGTAGGAAAGCACGGTAGTACCACTGTCCGATAACACCGGGTAATCCCGTATTGGCCAGATAGGCTGGGTAAAACAGCCGGCTCCTTCCACTATCGGCGCCTGGCAGAAATCCCAGTAAGCTTCTGCAGGTATCGAGGACCCGGCCTTTCCATCTGGCTCTGTTTTACCGGTGCCATCCAGCGGCGATGATCCGGCAATCACGATGCGTGGATTACGAATCCAGCCGCCAGGATTTACGGAATGGGATAACGTTAGCGTCATCTTTACCCCGACAGGCTGGGCAAATCCGGGCAGATTGACCGGCGATTCTTCGTAGGCGGTGATACTGGCGCCACTCTCAAACAACCTGAACTGTACGATCTTGTACAGACCAAATCCCCCGGTAGCCAGGTAATACAACAATGGCAGGCTGGTGACAATCACACCCGAAAGGAACAGGTAGAACGCCTCACCTTTTAAAGGCGCTGATCGAGGATGGATTCTAAACCATGCGTACAGTACCAGCACCAGGGCTGTGGCCACGGCAAGATAAAACCCGGTATGCATTGCCTGTTCGGGAGCGCGAAACATCATCGCACCAAGACCGGCCCCGGCCAATAATACGAGCTGGAAAAGGAAAAACAGGATTCGCGGCCATTTTCCCGCGTTACTGATATTGTCCATGGTTACCCTGCACTTGGTATAGGTTTGTCTGTGAAACGCCCGCCAACCTTACCACATCAATAATGGCATTATCAGCTCAAACCAACGGGAGGAAACATGGGCCGGACAAACGCTATCCCTGGCCGGCAGGCCGGTCTTGCAGTACCGCGTCTATCGCCGCCAGAAACTCTCCTATGTCTATAGGCTTGGTAACATAGGCCCGAAACCCGGCAGACATGCCTCGCCCCACATCCCCGGGCATGGCATTGGCGCTTACGGCAATGACCGGAATATCAACGGTGGCGGGATCCTGCTGCAGTTTTTCCATCGCTTCGAAGCCATCCATTCCCGGCAGGTTAATATCCATCAATACCAGGTCGGGAACATGCGCTGCCGCCAGCTCAAGGCCGAGTACGGCATTGTCTGCGGATAACAACGTAAAATCATAGCGCCGACCAAGGATATGCTGAACCAGCTTCAGGTTGGCCGGGTTATCCTCGATATACAGGATGCTCAGGCCACTGATGTCTCCCGCTTCCGCAAATCCCGGGTTGGGAGTTCCTTCATCGTCGCCGGATTCGAACCCGGCGGGCATCTCAGCGACGGGTAACTCAACTATAAAGCTGCTGCCCTTGCCAACATGGCTTTCAACGACAATCTTCCCGGCCATTATCTTCAGAAGTTTTTCGGTGATGGTCAGGCCAATTCCGCTGCCTTCTATATCGCTGTTTTCAGCGTTGAGCCGATGAAATGGTTCAAACAACTTGCTGATATCATTCAGATCAATTCCCGGACCGGTATCGGTCACGGTAAACCGGACTTGCCCTGCTTCGGCGTTGGCGACCTTGATATCTACTTTACCCTTGGGCCTGTTGTACTTGATAGCGTTGGAGATCAGGTTCATCAACACCTGTTTCAGACGCACCCGGTCAGCCAATACCGCACTGACATCTGGCTCAAATTGAACCTGGATGGCAATCTCTGCCTTGTCTGCCAACGGCTTCGCCAGCAGATAACACGCTTCTACCAGCTCCCTGGTTTCAACAGGCTCAATGGAAAGTGAAATCTTTCCGCTTTCCACCTTGGCCAGATCCAGTACTTCATTGATCAATTCCAGAAGATGATAGCCGCCCTTGAGGATGTGTCGAACAGAATCCTGCTGATCTTCACTGAGCGATTGCTCATCCAGTTCCAGCACCTGGGCAAATCCGAGTATGGCATTCAACGGCGTACGCAACTCGTGACTCATTCTTGACAGGAAATCGGATTTCGCCCTGTTGGACTCTTCAGCTTGTTCCTTGGCTTGCATCAGCTCATCGGCTGCCTGTTTTCGCTTGGTGATGTCTCTCAAAATACCGACAAAACCGCGTTTCTGACCAAACATTACCGGCGCGACATTCAGCTCCATTGGAAACTGGCTTCCGTCTTTTCGCTGACCAAAAAGATCCCTGGCATTATTGATGATCCGCGGAGCATTAAGAGTCGATTTATCGGTGTATTGTTCATGAAGAACACGTTCATTTTCCGGCAGCAGAATAGATACATTTCTGCCGGAAACCTCTTGTTCGGTGTAACCGAATACGAGCTCTGCGGCCGGATTAAAGGTTTCAATATTACCTTGTGAGTCTATGGTTACCACGCCCTCGGCAACAGCTTCGAGTATTGCGCGCTGCTTGTACTCAGTGGCTTGCAGCTGCTCGGTTCGGGTCCCCACCAGCCCTTCAACCTCCAGCATTTTCCGGGCATTGGATTGTAATACCGCGATCAATCCTCCAGTCAGCATTAACCCAACCACCAGGACAAACCACGAGCGTGTATTGACGGTGCGACTGAAATAATGTGATGAGGATTTGAACTCCAGGGCCCATTTTATTCCGGGTAACTCAAGGGGCAGCCTGACTTCAAGCACCGCTTTTGTATTCTGGTTGACCGGGTCCCCTGAATGAGCCAGTCGGGTGCGATGCATATAGATATGGCGCTCCGCTGATGGCGACGATACATCCAGAACCGAAATATCGCTGCCAGTCGGCGGCAAGCCGACAATGGACGCCTCAAATGTAGTACCGATATCCAGCTCAAGAATAAGAAATCCCAGCACGTCGCCCCTGGAATTATCCGTTCCATTACTCTTCAGCACCGGGAAAATCGCTAATGCGTCAAAGCGATTCTCCTGGACGTGCAAAGACCCTATGTTGGAAACAAATACCGGCCTCCCGGTTAGCTCAGCCTGCTGCAGCAGGGACCTGCGTGCCGCATCAGAGCCGACATCGTACCCGATAATGTAGCCGTGAGTTGTCCTTGGTGAGACATCGGCTACCGGGTAGTAGACTTCGGCAGTTCCGCGTTTCTTTTCCGGGTAACCGGTGTTTTGAGCTACTTCGTAAATCTGTTTTTTTGAACGATGGCTCGCTGACAGATTGCGTTCGAACTTCGCTCGCTCTGTCCTGGTCACCCTGGTCACCCTGGGCACCCAGATAATCGCGTCGATCTCCGGGTAGTCGCGAATAATTGGGTCGACAAACAGGTGAAAGCTGGAGCTGCTCACTTCTTGCGAGGATTCGTAAAACCGTTTTGCGGCTTTCATTTGAGCCAGGTATTGCTCAAGACGACCCTTCAGGACCACGACGTAGGTCTGGCTACGTTTCTCATAGGATGAGAGCTCCCGGGACAGCTCCCAGTCCCGAACCTTGACATAGGCAGATATAGTGACTGCCAGTCCGATAACCGCAACCAGGATCAGTATTGGAAGATGTTCTTTCCTTGTGCCGAAGACAGGTGAAGCCTTGGATTTCGCCAGATTGGTAGGTTGCATATGTTGCGACTATTCGCCCGGTTCGTAGTTTCTTTTTTCGCCAATCCAGTCCCGGATCTATGGGGATTATAACAGTGACTCCATTCCGGCTTCGCACTTTTTCTGGAGCCCAAAATGTAGCGGAAAAAGCCGAAAATACCAGCACGACAATGTCTCACCATGTAAAATGCCTGTTCGTTGGGCTGTGCCGCTTGACAGGTTGACGTCAGCCCTGAATAATTCGCGCCTCTTCGCGCCCGTAGCTCAGCTGGATAGAGTACCTGGCTACGAACCAGGTGGTCGGAGGTTCGACTCCTTCCGGGCGCGCCAAACAAAAAAGGGTCCTCTTCTGAGGGCCCTTTGTTGCTTGGGACCGCTGAATACAGAAGCGATTCCCGCCACGAAAATCAATCAAGAGCCCAAACACAGTTTTCGTTGGCGATCGGATAATGCGGCCACGACCCGCAACGCCTTCCGGTGCTGTAGAAGCCCTGCGGGCTTCATTCAGCATTCCCTCGCATAGTTCGGTCACGCAGCCAAACAAAAAAGGGTCCTCTTCTGAGGGCCCTTTGTTGCTTGGGACCGCTGAATACAGAAGCGATTCCCGCCACGAAAATCAATCAAGAGCCCAAACACAGTTTTCGTTGGCGATCGGATAATGCGGCCACGACCCGCAACGCCTTCCGGTGCTGTAGAAGCCCTGCGGGCTTCATTCAGCATTCCCTCGCATAGTTCGGTCACGCAGCCAAACAAAAAAGGGTCCTCTTCTGAGGGCCCTTTGTTGCTTGGGACCGCTGAATACAGAAGCGATTCCCGCCACGAAAATCAATCAAGAACTCAAGGCGGTCATGGGATAGAACAGAACCTTAGACGATGGCTCATTCAGGCACTCAATGAAGCGTCGCGGGCAGTTCCATAATCAGAGAGAGGGATTACTCGGGCTGTCGCCCTACCCTTCGGGCCGCCGTTGCACGTACCGTGCGCCGGCGTTCGCCCGCATGTCATGCGGTCGTCGAACCGGCCTATAGCTTTCATCGAGGGTTCGAATACCTGCACACATCACCAATCAAATAAAAAAGACCCCGCAAGGGGGTCTTTTTTATTTGGTCTGGCGGAGAGAGAGGGATTCGAACCCTCGATACGTTTCCGTATACACGCGTTCCAGGC
>JAOUOD010000018.1 GCA_029880545.1 Gammaproteobacteria bacterium
CGAGGCAGTGGTCGCGGTTGGACGCCTGGGAAAGCTGCGCCAGGAAGCGATCCATATTGTCGGCAAGTCCGGCGGCGCTGCCGGGCGCTGCCTTGATGATCTGCAGTCGTTGCGGTTGTGTCGGCACCGGTGCATACAGGACATCAAATGCCGGTGTTTGCGTGGCCGCGTACTCGCGCGCCAGTTTCTCCGCCAGCCAGCGCTTGCCCGTGGACGGCGGCCCGGCGGCATAAATATTGAACCCGGCACGCGCGCTGCGCAGGCCGAAACGGATGGCGGCCTCGGCGCGTGCCTGCCCTACCGGCCGCAGCGGCGCGCCGGCGTCACCCAGCTCTACGCGGGCGGATTCGCAGTGGCGATAAACCTCGGATTCTTGCAGCAGGATCGATGGATCGGGTGTATTCATAAGCAGTCTTTAATACTCGCGGGTTTGGGCAGCCATGACTGCAATGGGTACGTTTGCATCATTCAGCTTTCGGCGCTGATGATGTTATTATCTGAATCATAAATACAAAAGCACTCAGGGGACAGAGGGATTTCAAGGACATGAGAACGCGGGGCAGCGTGCTGAAGCTCAGTGCCGGATTTTGCCTGTTGATCAGCGCATCAACGCTGTCGGCTGTTGATTTTACCAGCCCGAACGATGCCATGCCCATGCCATCGGACTGGCGCGCGCAGCCCATCCGTTACGAAGAACCATTCAGAAAGGCTGACCTCGTCGTCACCCTGGGGCAGCAAACCCACCCGGCCTTGCACCAGGTTATTCGCGAATACGCCGCCAAAAACAAGCTGAATATTCATATCGAAACCGGCAGTTGCGGCGTTTCCGCCGGGCGACTGAACCGCAAGAACGTGGATGTGGCAGCGTTTTGTTGCCCGCCGGGAAAAACCGATCGCCTGCCCGGGCTCGAGTTTCATACCATTGGCATTGCGCCCATTGCCCTGATTACGCAGCGAAACAATCCCATTGAAAACCTTTCCATGGAAGAAGCGCGCGGCATATTCCGGGGCGGTATCCGCGAATGGCAGACCATCTCCCCGCTTGGTGATAACCCGGCACACAACCATATCAACCCGGTGGGTCGATTGCATTGCAAGGTCAGGCCCGGTCACTGGCATGCGCTGCTGGACAAGGAATCGGATTTTTCACCGACGCTGTTTGAAGTGGGCGTGATCCAGGACATGTTGTCGCAAGTGGCCAACAAGCCCGGGTCGATTGGTTATGAAACCCTGTTCATGATCAGGCACTACAAGATGAGCGACAAGATCAAGTACCTGAAAATTGACGGCATGAACCCGAAGCTGCCGGAACATACGCTGACCGGTCGCTATCCCATGTACCGCACCTATAACCTGACCACCTGGAGCGACAAGCATACTCGCAAGGCGCCGGCGTCTGCGCTGGTGACGCACCTGATGGAACACGTAGAATCCGAATACCGGAACTATGACTTTATCCCGGTATCGCAACTGAAACGCCATGGCTGGAAGTTCAACAAGGATGAACTGATCGGCGGGCCGGGCAATAACGACGGGGTTCACAAGCCATGAAACTGAATAGCTCGTTGACACTCAAGTCGATGTCAGTCGTCGCCCTCACCGCCACGCTGACGTGGCTGATCTCTGATCATTTTGAAAGCCAGGCGGTCAACGAAACCTTTACCAAGAAACTGAAAGCGCAGCTGTCGGAAAAAGCCCGGGAACATCGCACGCGTTTTGATCAATACATCAAGTCGCATAATGATGCCGTGGCATTGCTGGCATCCAACAGCGCCGCAACCCGTCACATTACCAGGCTGCCGGATAATTGCAGCGCCAGGCAACACAAGGAGTCACCGCCGTGGTTACCGAAACCGGGCCTGATGCGCCGGTTTATCAAGCCGCGCATGGTGTTCCTGCTGAACAATCAACGCCAGGTGTGTGAATACTTCAGCCCGGCTGACCCGGTGCCGTCACAATTGCTGCGGCCTGATGAAATGCTGCTGGTACTCAGCAGGCAGCAAAGCTTTATCACGTCGTTCAACAACCAGCCCTACCTGGTGACCTCGGAACCGGTACGCTCCGGCTCCGGCCAGCAACGCGCCATGATGCTGCTGGCATCGCCGGTAGATGGCCGGTTCCTTGCAGGCTCGCAGGCACCATCCACCGGCCACGATATTATTGCACTGTTGTCCGGCTCCAGTGACGACATTATTGTCAGCAGCCATGAAGACATGTTGCCGGCAGGCACAACACTCAAGCTGGCAAGCAAAAACTATTTTGTTACCGGCCTGGGCTTTTTTGATTATGGCGCGTCCGATGTCACCATTCGTTTTGCCTCGCTGCTGCCCAATGCCGAGGTGACCGAGCTGACCGACAGCATCATGTCGTCTGCGCATCGTTCGCGCGCGATGACCGCGCTGATTTATGTTGTCACCTTCGGCTTGATGATCATCTGGATCGTCAAGCGCATCGAAAGCCTGACCCAGCGCGTGGTGGATTTTTCGGTTGCCATGGATGTGGATGATACCGAGGATACAAAACACGGCGACCCTATCGATATCCTTCATGATCGCTTTGCCAGCCTGGCACTGAAGATAGCGCGCGAAACCGAGGCACTTGAATACCAGGCGCTGCATGACCCGCTCACCGACCTGCCCAATCGCAAGTTATTGATCGGCTCCATCGAGCGCGAAATTTTCCGCAGCAAGCGCTACAAGACTCCGTTTGCACTGCTGATGATTGATCTTGACCGGTTCAAGGATATCAATGACACCCTGGGTCATCACATGGGCGACTTTATCCTGCAACAGGCCGCGGAACGGCTGACCGAACTGTTGCGTCATTCCGACCTGGTGGCACGGCTGGGTGGTGATGAGTTCGGCATCCTGCTGCCGGAGACGGCACAGAAAGATGCGATCAGTACTGCCGAAAAGATCTGCGCCGCGTTTGAAAAGCCGTTCATACTGGATGAATACAACCTGACCGTTGGCGTCAGTATTGGTATTGCCGAGTACCCTGATCACGGCCAGGACGAAATCATTCTTTTGCAGCGCGCTGACGTGGCCATGTACATGGCCAAGCGGCGCGGTGGCGGCCATGCCCTGTACGATCCACGGCGTGATGAATACAGTCATGATCGCCTGTCATTGATGACCGAGATGCGCGATGCGCTGCAAAACAACTCTCTTGAATTGTATTACCAGCCCATTATCAATACCCGCAACTACGAACTGGTCTGCGCCGAGGCACTGTTGCGCTGGGGGCACCAGCGCTGGGAAGACGTGGGACCGGAAACCTTTATCCCGCTGGCTGAACATACCGGCCTGATTCAGCCGTTGACGGACTGGATAGTCAGGCGCGCCGTAAGCCAGTGCGCAAGCTGGCAGGATCACGGGCTGGATATCGGTATCAGTATCAATATCTCCGTGCACAACCTGCACGATACGGCACTGACCGACAAACTGTTACAGGCGCTGGAAGCCAACAACGTCAGTCCCGGCAAGGTTCACATCGAGCTGACTGAAAGCGCAATCATGACCGACCCGATGTACGCGCAAAAAACCCTGGGTGAGCTGTTTGAGCGAGGGGTGCAGATTTCCATTGATGATTTCGGCACCGGTTATTCGTCACTGTCGTACCTTAAGCAGTTGCCGGTTTCCCATATCAAGGTGGATCGTTCTTTTGTCCGTGACATGGACCGGGATGACAATGACGCGATGATAGTGCGCGCCACCATTGACCTGGCGCACAACCTCGGGCTCAAGGTGATTGCTGAAGGCGTGGAGAATATGGAGACCCTTGACCTGCTTGGCATTCTTGGCTGCGACCTGGCCCAGGGTTATCGCATCGGCAAGCCGATGCCGGCCGACGCGTTTATTGAGTGGTGTGATACCTACAAACAGCAGTTTGCCGGCAGGGGCGTTATCTAGGTGCGCCGCCGGCAGTCATAAGCCTGGAATTGATCAGGCGGCCTGGACCGGGATGGAGTGACCGAGACGGATAATGGCGTTATGGCTGTCGACGTATACCAGTCGCGGCTTGAACCCGGCGACCTCGCTCTCATCAACACGCGCGTACGTACAGATAATAATGATATCGCCGGGATTGGCACGGTGAGCGGCAGCGCCGTTGACCGAAATCACGCCGGAACCGGCCTCGGCACGAATCGCGTAGGTGCTGAAACGCTCACCATTGGTAACGTTGTACACTTCCAGCTGCTCGTATTCCATAATGTCCGCCGCTTTCAGCAGCACTTCATCAATGGCAACCGAGCCTTCGTAATGCAGTTCAGAGTGTGTCACCGTGGCGCGATGCACCTTGGCTTTAAGCAATGTACGTTGCATAAATGCAGTCTATCCAATCAAACAGAATCCGCTAATTATCGCGGTTTAGGCCGGGAGTTTCAAATCCACCTCAAGATTATCAATCAGGCGGGTTTTGCCCAGCCGCGCCGCCACCAGGATCACCAGCGCCGTATCGTTCGCCTGCGGCGGTGCCAGGTCCGCCTGTCGGCGCAGCTCCAGGTAATCCAGCTCAAATCCAGCGGGCTTTAGCCGGGCAACACAAGACTCGCGACAGGCATTTATCCCGGCAATTCCCTGTGATTGCAGGCACTCGGCCAGCTGCCGCAGCACACTATATAGTACCGGCGCTTGCTGACGCTCGGCGGCATCCAGGTAATTGTTGCGCGAACTCATGGCCAGGCCATCGGTTTCGCGCACGGTATCGACGCCGATAATGTCGATAGGCATGCCCAGGTCAGCGGTCATCAGCCGGATGACCATGAGCTGCTGGTAGTCTTTTTTGCCAAATACAGCCACATCCGGCTGCACCAGGTTAAATAGCCGACAGACCACCGTCGCCACGCCACGAAAATGCCCCGGTCGCGAGGCGCCGCACAATATTCCGCCAAGCCCGGGGACTTCGACAAAGGTTTGCTCAGCCTCGCCCCGCGGGTACATCTCGGTCACCGATGGCATGAACAGGCACTGCACACCTTCGGCCATCAATGCCGCCCGGTCCTGCTCGGGCGTACGCGGGTAACTGTCCAGGTCCTCATTGGCACCAAATTGCAGCGGGTTAACAAAGATGCTGGCAATAACCACATCCGCATGTTTCCTGGCTTCGCGCACCAGGGTCAGGTGACCGTCGTGCAAGTTACCCATGGTCGGCACAAATGCCACGCGCTTGCCTTCGGCAAGACAGGTTTTGCGCCACTGGCGCAGCTCGGAAATAGTATTCACCTGGAGCATGGGTTTAACTCAGAAGCTGTGTTCCGCAGCCGGGAATTGGCCGGTTTTGACAGCCTTGACGTAGGCCTCGATAGCGCCGCCAATAGAATCGGCGTCGTGCATGAAATTGCGCGAGAATTTCGGGCTCGGACGCGGGTACAGGCCGAGCATGTCCTGCAACACCAGTACCTGGCCGTCGCAATCCGGCCCCGCGCCGATGCCAATGGTGGGAATCTGCAACTCTGC